>CAITNM010000032.1 GCA_903893805.1 uncultured Alphaproteobacteria bacterium
ATGGTAATGCCTGGAGATAACGTGAATGTGAATGTGGAATTGATTGCACCAATAGCAATGGACGAGGGTTTACGTTTCGCAATTCGCGAAGGTGGACGTACCGTCGGTGCTGGTGTCGTTGCTAAAATTCAAAAATAAGTACGGGATGGAATAAGGTCGAGTTTTATGGAAAATCAAAGCATAAGAATTCGTTTGCAGGCATATGATCACCGTTTATTGGATCAGTCTGTGAAAGAAATTGTAAATACGGCAAAACGTACAGGAGCAAATGTTCGCGGTCCTATACCTTTGCCAACGCATATTCAAAAATTTACGGTAAACCGTTCACCGCACATTGATAAAAAATCGCGTGAGCAGTTTGAAATTCGTACACACAAGCGTGTTATTGATATAGTAGATTGGATGCCTCAAACAGTTGATGCATTGATGAAACTTGACCTAGCATCCGGTGTGGATGTAGAAATTAAGTTATAAGGTGGCGGGTCCTATGCGTAGTGGATTAATCGGACGTAAGTTGGGTATGACCCAGTTGTTTAATGAACAAGGTGCCCAGGTGGCAGTAACTGTTGTCCAGGTAAAGCCTTGTGTTGTGGTTTCTCAGAAAACTGCTGGAAAAGATGGATACAATGCGGTTCAACTGGGCACAGACCCAATTACTGCAAATAAGCTTTCAAAGCCTATGCGTGTGTTCTATGAGAAAAAACAAGTGGAGCCAATGCGTTATCTTCGTGAATTTAGAGTTGATGCAGAAAATATGCTTGATGCCGGTGTAAAGTTAGAGGCGGATCATTTTTTGAAGGGTCAGCTTGTTGATGTTGCTGGTATTACTGTTGGTAAGGGCTTTGCTGGTGGAATGAAGCGTCATGGGTTTGGTGGTATGCCGGCTTCTCATGGTGTGTCAGTTACTCACCGTGCGCATGGTTCAACGGGTAACCGTCAAGATCCAGGAAAAGTCTTTAAAAATAAGAAAATGGCTGGACACATGGGTGTGGATCGTGTTACAACCTTAAATCTGGTTGTTGAAGATATTGATACTGATCGCGGTCTTGTCTTTATCCGTGGAAGTGTTCCGGGTTCTAAAAATGGTATCGTGTATATTCGCGATGCAATTAAAGTTGCAAGATAGGTTATTGTCATGAAATTAAAAGTTGTCAATCAAAATGCCAAAGCAGTTGGTGATATCGAATTAGATGATTTAGTCTATGGATTAACTCCACGCGAAGATATTTTGGCCCGAGTAGTTACATGGCAATTGGCTAAGCGTCGCTCAGGAAACCATAAAACAAAGGTTAGAAGCGAAGTAAGCGGTTCCACTAGGAAGATTTATAAGCAAAAGGGTACTGGTAGTGCGCGACATGGAGCTAGGCGTGGTGCGCAGTTTCGTAAGGGTGGTATCATATTTGGTCCAGTTGTTCGTTCTCATGAGTACGATTTACCTAAAAAGGTTCGTAAACTAGGTTTGCGTATGGCTCTTTCAGCGAAAGCTCAAGCGGGAAACTTGATTATCATCGATAACCTGATGACCTCAGAGCCTAGAATTAACAAAGAAATAGCAGCTGCATTTCACTCAAGTTCGATGTTGTTTGTTGCTAATGACGCAGTGGATGTTAACTTTGCTCGTTCAATTAGTAATATAATTGGCTTAGATGTTTTGCCACAGATTGGCGCGAACGTTTATGACATTGTGCGTAAAGAAAAGGTTATTATAACATCAGATGCAGCTAGAGCTTTAGAGGAGCGTTTGAAATGAGTAAGGAAAAGCAAATAGCATTGCACTTATACGATGTGATTAAGCGTCCCTTAGTGACAGAGAAGACTCAGATGGGTTTGCAATCAAACCAATATACTTTTGATGTTCTTCCTGCGGCTACAAAAGCCGACATAAAAGCAGCTGTTGAAACAATGTTTAGTGTTAGTGTCGTGTCTGTAAACACAATGAATAAATTTGGTAAGAATAAAGTTTTCAAAGGCCGTAAGGGCCAGCGACAAGATACAAAAAAAGCAATTGTGCGCCTAAAATCTGGTGATTCAATAGCAGTTGGTTTGGGGGCATAACATGGCACTAAAGAAATACAAACCGACAACTCAGTCGCAACGCCAACTTATAAACATTGATCGTTCAGAGTTGTGGAAAGGTTCACCATTGAAAGCACTTACCGTTGGTAAGTCTTCAAAGAGCGGGCATAACAACTATGGGCGTATTACATCATGGAATCGTGGTGGTGGACATAAGCAAAGTTATCGTATTATTGATTTTTGTCGTGATAAGCATGATTTGGTTGCAACGGTTGAACGTGTTGAGTATGATCCAAATCGTACTGGATTTATCGCGCTGATAAAATACAGTGATGGCGAGCAAAGATATATTTTAGCTCCACAGCGATTAAAAGCTGGCGATCAAGTGGTTTCTGGTGATAAGGTAGACGTCAAGCCAGGTAATGCAATGCGCCTAAAAAATATTCCAATTGGTTCTGTTGTTCACAACATTGAGCTAAAAGTTGGAAAAGGTGGGCAACTAGCAAGATCTGCAGGTAACTACGCTCAAATTATGGGACGTGATGGTCATAATGTAATTATGAAATTGTGTTCTAGTGAAGTTCGTCTTGTTAATGGCGAATGCTTTGCATCGATTGGTGCAATGTCAAACCAAGATCATTCAAACCGTTCTTATGGTAAGGCTGGTCGTATGCGTTGGTTGGGTCGTAGACCTATCGTTCGTGGTGTGGCAATGAACCCAATTGATCACCCGCATGGTGGTGGTGAAGGACGCACTTCTGGTGGTCGTCATCCAGTAACGCCTTGGGGTAAGAAGACAAAAGGTAAGAAGACTCGTACTAACAAACGTACAACAAAAATGATTGTACGTCGTCGTAAAGCGTAACGGAGGAAGTTGTGCCAAGGTCAGTTTGGAAAGGCCCCTTTTTTGATGGGTATCTTTTAAAAAAAGTGGAAGTTGTAAAAACTTCCGGACGTAAAGATGTAATTAAGACATGGGCTCGTCGTTCCACCATTATCCCTCAATTTGTAGGGGTTACGTTTGGTGTTTATAATGGGCAAAAGTTTATTCCAGTATTAGTGTCTGAGAATATGGTAGGTCATAAGCTTGGTGAGTTTTCGCCAACAAGAAACTACTACGGTCATGGTTCTGATAAGAAAGCTAAGAAATAGGCTAGGTTATGCAAGTAAGTGAAAAATCTGCGCAAGTAGAGTTACGTAATATCAGAGTGAGCCCGCAAAAATTAAATTTGGTGGCTCAGTCCATACGCGGTATAAAAGTTGATAAAGCTATGAATGCACTTCGTTTTTCTCAAAAGAGAATAGCGAACGATGTACTTAAAGCTCTTCGGTCTGCAGTAGCAAATGCTGAAGCTAACCACGGTCTTGATGTTGATAACCTATATGTAGATCAAGCATTCGTAGGTAAGGGTTTGTGTATGCGTCGCTTTCAAGCGCGTGGTCGATCAAAGAATGGAATTATTAAAAAATTCTTTAGTCACTTGCGTATCATTGTGACCGAAAAAACTGTAGAAGAAGGTAAGTAGTATGGGTCAAAAAGTTAACCCCATTGGGTTTCGCATTGGAATTAACAAAACTTGGAATTCTCGCTGGTTTAGTAATAAAGATTATGCAAATTTTCTTCACCAAGATTTTGCGATTCGTGAGTATGTTGAAAAGAATTTTGCCCAAGCTGGTATTTCTAGAGTTGTTATCGAGCGACCTTCCAAGAAAGCTCGTGTTACAATTCATGCTGCACGTCCAGGTGTACTTATCGGCAAAAAAGGCGCAGATATTGAAAAGCTAAAGAAAAAAATTGGAACTCTTGCAAACGCGGAAGCCGCTATTAATATAGTCGAAGTTCGCAAGCCTGAGTTAGATGCTAAACTGGTTGCGGAAGGAATAGCGCAACAAATTGAGCGTCGCGTTTCTTTCAGAAGAGCTATGAAGCGTGGAATGCAAACAGCTATGCGTATGGGTGCTTTGGGGATTCGTGTGAATTCTGCTGGTCGTCTATCGGGCTCTGAAATTGCTCGTATGGAATGGTACCGCGAAGGTCGTGTTCCACTACATACATTACGTTCTGATATAGATTATGGTACAGCTACCGCTAAGACAACTTACGGTGCTATTGGTATAAAAATTTGGATTTATAAGGGTGAAATTAAAGAGCATGACCCAATGATCCATGATAAACGTGCTGCTGCAGTATAAGGAATTAAGCCATGTTGTGTCCAAAGAAAACAAAATTTCGTAAGGCCTTTAAAGGAAAAATTCATGGTGTTGCCAAAGCTGGCTTTTCAGTAAGTTATGGTGCCTTTGGTTTGAAGGCATTGGAGCCTGCGCGTATTACTGCAAGGCAAATTGAGGCTGCTCGACGTGCTATTACACGTCACATGCGCCGCGTCGGTAAGGTTTGGATTCGTATTTTTCCAGATGTACCGGTATCAAGAAAGCCAGCTGAAGTGCGTATGGGGAGCGGTAAGGGTGGCGTAGAATTTTGGGCATGCAGGGTGAAACCTGGAAAAATTATGTTCGAGTTAGATGGTGTTTCTGAAGAAGTTGCTGAAGTTGCTTTTAAGTTGGCAGCGGAAAAGCTACCAATAGAAACAAAATTTGTAAAACGTTTAGTTTAAACCTATATTAATTAGCGGTGATTGCTGTGAAATTTGTTGAATTAAAAGAAAAAAATGCGAAAACGCTAGTGGAATCTCTGGTTTCTATTAAAAAGGAACTGTTTAACTTGCGTATGCAAAAAGCCGAAGGAAAATTGGAGAAAACATCTCGTGTGCGTGAATGCCGTCGAGATTACGCTCGTGTGAAAACCAAACTGACACAATTAAAGTCAGCGTAAGAGAGAGTTAAGTATGCCACGTCGTGTATTACAGGGTGTAGTAGTTAGTAACAAAGCTGCGAAAACAGTTATTGTTAAGGTTGAGAGAGATGTTATGCATCCTGTTTACCGTAAGTATGTGAAAAGTCACAAGAAATATGCAGCTCATGATGAGAACAATGCATTCAATATTGGTGATATTATTCGTATTGTTGAGTCAAGCCCAATCTCTAAAACAAAAACTTGGGTAGCTCAAGAAAAAGTAGCGAAGTAGGGTGACGTATGATTCAGTCAGAGAGTAGATTAGAAGTAGCAGACAACTCAGGTGCAAAAGAAGTTCTTTGCATTAAGGTGTTGGGTGGTTCTAAAAGAAGATATGCTTCAGTAGGCGATGTTATTGTGGTGACCGTAAAGGACGCAGTGCCAAGAGGCAAAGCAAAAAAAGGTGAAATTTTTAGAGCTGTTATTGTGAGAACAAAGCAAGCGGTAAGACGCGTTGATGGTTCGACAATTGCTTTTGATAAAAATGCAGCGGTATTAATTAACAAACAAGGCGAGCCGATTGGAAGTCGTATATTTGGCCCGGTAACTCGTGAATTGCGATCTGCTGGCTATATGAAGATTATTTCTCTTGCTCCAGAGGTGCTGTAATGACTCAGGTACGTTTTAAAGTAAAAAAAGGTGACTTAGTTGAAGTGACAACTGGTCGTAATAAAGGTCAACGTGGTGTTGTGCAAAAGGTTCTATTGCAAGATGAAAAACTTATGATTGACGGTGTCAATAAAGTTATTCGTAACGTAAAACCGTCAGCAACTAATCCACAAGGCGGCCAAGTAGAAAAAATTCTTCCAGTTCATTTGTCTAATGTAGCAATTGTTAATCCGCAGTCAGACAAAATTGAAAAAGTTGGTGTTCGTATGAATGCCCTAGGCAAAAACGAGCGCTTTTTCAAAAAAACCGGCAATGCTATTTTGAAAGTTTAATCATGAGTGCAGCTAAAAAATTATATGAAACTGAAATCAAGCAAGCAATTAAAGCTGAGCTTGGTTACAAGAATGTTATGCAAGTTCCAAAGCTTGAAAAAGTTGTCATAAATATATGCGTTTCAGAAGCGACGCAAGATAGCAAAAAAATTCAAGCAGCTTATGATGATTTGATGCAAATAGCAGGACAAAAGCCTGTTATTACTAAGGCAAAAAATTCCATAGCAAGCTTTAAGCTTCGTGAAGGCATGAACATTGGCGTGAAGGTTACTCTTCGTAAAGATCGTATGTATGAATTTATTGATCGTCTAGTAAACATTGCCTTGCCACGTGTGCGTGACTTTAGAGGATTATCAAAAAAGAGTTTTGATGGAAACGGTAACTATTCTTTAGGTCTTAAAGAGCAGCTTGTGTTCCCAGAAATTAACTATGACAAGGTTGATAAGGTTCGTGGTATGGACATCACGATTTGCTCAACAGCAAGAAATGATGCTGATGCATTAGCTTTGCTAAAAGCGCTTAACTTCCCAATTCAAGGATAAGAATAAATGGCAAAGTGTAGTTCTATTGAAAAAAACAAAAATCGTATCGCTTTGGTTAAAAACCAAAGGGTAGGTCGCGCTGCTTTAAAAGCGATTATTTACAATAAGGATCTTCCTTTAGAGGATCGTATTCGCGCTACAATGAAACTTGCTGAAAAGCCAAGAAACTCAGCAGCAATACGCGTTAGAAATCGTTGTGAAATATCAGGTCGCTCTAGAGGCTATTATCGAAAGTTTCAAATATCACGAATTGCATTGCGCGAACTAGGTAACCAAGGAATGATTCCTGGTTTAACTAAATCAAGTTGGTAGAAAAATTATGACAATGACAGATCCTATTGCAGATTTATTAACTCGTATTCGTAACGGCCAAAGAGCTCGTAAAGAATCAGTTTTGTGTCCTCATTCAATTGAGAAAGAGGGCCTTGTTAAGGTTCTTCAAGAAGAAGGGTACATTAGAAACTATTCCGTTGGAGTTGCAGCGAGCGGGCACAAAGAGCTAAAAATTGAGCTTAAATATCATGAAAATGTAGCAGTTATACGTACAATTGACCGTATATCAAAGCCAGGTCGTCGTGTGTATTCACCTATAGCAACGCTTGCTAAAGTTGCTAATGGCCTTGGCATTTCAATTTTGTCAACAAATAGAGGTATTATCTCAGACGCTAAAGCTCGCGAACTTACAGTTGGCGGCGAAGTTTTGTGTCGAGTATTTTAAGAGGAATAGATCATGTCACGCGTTGGTAAGCATGAAGTAATACTACCGGCAGGGGTAGCAATGTCCCAAGCAGGGAATGTAGTTACTTTAACTGGAAAAACTGGAACTAAAAATTATGAAGTTCCAGATTGTATTAATTTTGAGAAAACTGAAAAAGGTTTTTTGATTACTCCAAAAGAGACGACTCAAAGAGGACGTTCGCTTTGGGGTACAACCCAACGTAACTTGTCAAACATTGTGAAGGGTTTGGATAAGGGGTTCACCTTAAACATTACCCTTGTGGGAGTTGGTTACCGTGCTGCTGTTGCAGGTACTAAATTGACTTTGCAATTAGGCTATAGCCATGATATTGTTTACGATATTCCAAAAGGAATTGAGATTAAATGTGAGAAACCAACTGCAATCGCTATAACTGGCTTTGATAAGCAGCTAGTAGGTTCTGTTGGAGCACAACTACGTGAATATAGGAAGCCTGAGCCGTATAAAGGCAAAGGTGTTCTTAGGGAAACCGAGTTTATCATTCGTAAAGAAGGAAAGAAGAAGTAGCCATGTTAAGTTCAGCTCAGCTACAACAGCGACGCAAACAACGCATTAGAACGAAACTACGTAAAATTTCAGTGGGTTTACCACGGCTGTGCGTTCATCGTACTAACTTGCATACCTATGCGCAAATTACTGACGGTAGCGGCACACAAAGCCTCGTGTTAGTTGGAACCCCTGGTAAACCAGGAAGTTCACTAAAAAATGGTTCGAATATAGAAGCGGCAAAATTTGTAGGCAAAAAAGTTGCAGAATTGGCCAAAGCAAAAGGAATTGAGAAGGTAGTTTTTGATCGTTCAGGATATTTATATCATGGACGTATAAAAGCATTGGCTGACGCAGCTCGTGAAGCTGGTTTGAAGTTTTAAGGATATAGTATGGCTAGGCAAACAAAAGGTAATACAGAACAGCGTGAACGCGATCGTGATGATCAAATCGTTGAAAAATTAGTGAATGTACGACGCGTAACGAAAGTTGTTAAGGGCGGTAAGACTATGCGCTTTTCAGCTCTTGTAGTGGTTGGTGATGGCAAGGGTCGTGTAGGTTATGCGACCGGAAAAGCTAGAGAAGTTCCAGATGCTGTTAAAAAGGCTGTTGATAAAGCTAAGCGCTCTATGATAAGAGTTCCGCTTCGTGAAGGTCGTACACTTCATCATGATGTGCGTGCAAGATGTGGGGCTGGTATTGTTACCTTACGTTCAGCGCCTGCTGGTACTGGAGTGATTGCTGGAGGACCAATGCGTGCAGTTTTTGAAGCTTTAGGGATTCATGACATTGTTAGCAAATCAAATGGTACTAATAACTACCACAATATGGTTCGTGCTACTTTTCAAGCATTGCAAAGTGTTTCATCACCAAAGGTGATCGCTGCAAAGTTAGGCAAGAAAATTTCTGATGTGCTTGTGCGCCGTGATGGTCAAGCAGCAACAACCTCGAATTAGTAGGTGTAGAAATGGCAAATAAAAAAGCAAAAACAAAAGATACTGTTAAGATTCAGCAAACTGGAAGCCCGATTCGTCGTGACTCAAAGCAAAGGTTGCATCTTAAGGGTTTGGGTTTGGGTAAGCTAAATGCAGTTAGAGAGTTGGAAAATACTCCTGAAGTGCAAGGTTTAATTCGTAAAGTGCGCCACATGGTGCAAGTTGTTAGTGAATAGGTGAAGCATTATGTCTTTTACTCTTAATGAAATCCGCGATAATCCCGGAGCTCGCACAAAAGCGAAGCTGCTAGGCCGCGGTATTGGTTCTGGCTTAGGTAAAACATCTGGTAAGGGTGGTAAGGGTCAAACTGCAAGATCTGGTGTTTCATTGAATGGTTTTGAAGGTGGTCAAAATCCAATCTACCGTCGTTTGCCAAAACGCGGTTTCAAAAACATTCATGCTACAAAGAGATATGAACTAGATTTTCACAAAGTCAATTTGATGTTAGACAACGGATTAATCAAAGCCGGTGAAAAAGTAGATAGAGACCTTTTGATTAAGGTTGGCTATATGCCAAAGTATTTTGAAGAAATTACCTTGCTTGGTAACGGAAAACCTAAAGCTAAGTTCAGTTATGCGGTAACAAAAGCTACTAAATCAGCTCAGTCACTAGTAAGTGAAAGCGGCGGCGAATTAATTATAGAATAGAGGAAAAACTATGTCGTCTGCTATTGAACAGCTGGCTGCTAATATAAATTTTTCTACCTTTAAAAAGGCAGAAGATTTAAAGAAACGCATATGGTTTACTCTAGCAGCGCTTGTTGTTTACCGACTAGGTACGTATATTCCTTTGCCGGGAATTAATCCGCTTATTATCCAAGAATTCGTGCGTACAAACGCAGGCGGAATTCTTGGAATTCTTGATATGTTTTCCGGTGGTTCTATCACTCGTATGACAATTTTTGCTTTGAACATCATGCCGTACATTTCATCGAGCATTATTGTTCAGCTGATGACATCAATTTCCCCTCACTTAGAAGCATTAAAAAAAGAAGGTGAAGTCGGTCGTCGAAAGCTTAACCAATACACAAGGTATGGAACTGTAATTCTTGCTATGGTTCAATCTTATGGAATTTCCGCAGGGTTAGAGAAAATCCAAGGGGCTACTGGCATGGCTGTGTTGGAACCTGGTTTTATGTTCCGATTATCTACAGTAGTTACACTGACAGGTGGTACATTATTTATTATGTGGTTGGGTGAGCAGATAACATCACGTGGTATAGGTAATGGAATTTCATTGATTATTTATGCTGGTATCGTCGCGAACCTTCCGCAAGCAGTTCTTGGTACATTTGAGCTTGGTCGACAAGGCGCATTATCAGCTGTTGTAATTCTGGGAGTTTTGACTCTTGTGGCTGTAGTTATCGGCTATGTTGTCTTTATGGAGCGTGCGCAACGCAAAATTTTGATTCAATATCCCAAACGTCAGGTAGCAGTGAATATGCCAGCGGTAGCGCAAACAACTCATTTGCCATTGAAGTTAAATAGCGCGGGTGTTATTCCTCCTATTTTTGCATCTTCTTTATTGCTTTTGCCTGCAACAATAACAGGCTTTGCCGGAACAGGCTCACCTGATACTATTATGGGATATATAGGTACTGTTTTTGCTCATGGGCATCCAGTTTACATGACTTGCTTTGCATCACTTATTATATTCTTTGCCTTTTTCTATACAGCGTTGATGTTTAATCCAAATGAAACAGCAGAGAATTTGCGTAAAGCAGGTAATTATGTTCCTGGTGTTCGACCGGGCAAAGCAACGGCAGATTACTTAGATTATGTTTTAACAAGACTGACAGTTGTTGGTGCGTTATATTTGGCTTCAATTTGTTTAATTCCTGAATTGATACTGAGTAAGTGGTCATTGCCTTTCTACTTTGGTGGAACGACAATTTTGATTGTAGTAAGTGTAACAATGGAAACAATTACACAAATTCAATCTCATCTGCTTGCACACCAATATGAAGGACTTATTAAAAAAGCGAAGGCTAAAGGTAAGAAATAATGCATCTGATTTTCTTAGGACCGCCGGCGTGTGGGAAAGGAACTCAGTCAGCAATTTTGGAGCAAAAGTATGGCTATTATCACTTGTCTACTGGTGATCTTATGCGAAGAGAAGTTGCAACTGGATCAGAGCTTGGTAAGACGATAAAATTGAACATCGAGAAGGGTGTTTTGGCTGCATCTGAAATAGTTAACGAACTATTAAAGAAAGACGTTGAAAACCATAAGCAAATGAGTATATTATTTGATGGTTATCCGCGGAAGATAGATCAAGCAAAATTTCTTGATTCCGTGCTAGAAAAAAACAAAGACACTCTAAAGCGTGTTTTTTACTTTGATATAGATGCTGAAGAGCTTTTTCAGCGTATTCTTAGTCGAGTCACTTGCAATGCTTGTGGAGCTGTGTATAATTTGCGAACCAACCCTCCGAAAGAAGATGGGGTTTGTGATAGCTGCGGAAGTCATGAGTTAGTGAGACGTGGTGACGATAATGAAGAGATTTTAAAAAATCGTATTCAGTCGTTTTTTGAAGAAACTGCCCCGCTTAGGGAATTTTACCAAAAGCGAGGAATTCTATCGGTGATAAATGCGCGGGCACCAGTAGAAATAGTAACAGAACAAATTATAAACGCATTATAAGGAGCTAACCGTGGCACGTATTGCAGGTGTGAACATCCCAACCCAAAAAAAAGTTTGGATTGCTTTGACCTATATTTATGGAATTGGTAAACACCAATCCAATTTGATTATTCAAAAAACAGGAGTGGATGGCGAAAAGCGTGTTCATTCTTTGACAGATCAAGAAGTTTTGAAGATTCGCGAACTTATTGATGCTAACCACAAAGTGGAAGGTGACTTACGTCGTGAAGTAAGTATGAATATTAAGCGTCTAATGGATTTAGGATGCTATCGTGGCTTAAGGCACCGTAAAGGGTTGCCAGTTCGTGGACAGCGTACACATACAAACGCTCGTACACGTAAAGGTAAGGCAATTGCGATTGCTGGTAAGAAAATGGTTGGCAAGTAAAAATTAAGGTATTAAATTATGGCACAAAAAACCGTTGCGCGTGTTCGTCGTCGTGAAAGAAAAAATATCGTAAATGGTATCGTTTACGTGAATGCGACATTTAACAACACCCTAGTAAGCGTAACAGACGAATCGGGAAATGTTCTCTCATGGTCCACTTCAGGGATGATGGGATTTAAAGGTTCTCGCAAGTCAACTCCTTATGCAGCGCAAATTGCAGCTGAGGATGCAGCAAAAAAAGCTCAGGAACACGGCGTGAAGACCGTGCGTGTTATCGTAAAAGGTCCTGGTTCAGGAAGAGAGACGGCATTGCGTTCTTTGCAATCTGTTGGTTTTACGATAACATCGGTTCGGGATGTAACGCCTGTACCGCACAACGGAGTGCGTCCTCGTAAGCGTCGTCGCGTATAACGTTGATTCAGATATAAATATAGTGAAAGAGAACAGTTGTGATTGAGAGAAATTGGCAATCGATGATTAAACCTTCAAAGATTCAGGTGCAATACCTTAGTTCAAATCTTAGGGAGGCTAGTATAGTTGCAGAGCCACTAGAGAGAGGTTTCGGTCTTACTTTAGGAAATGCATTACGCCGCGTCTTATTATCTTCATTGCAAGGATCTGCAATAACATCAATTAAAATTGATGGTGTGTTGCACGAATTCTCAGCAATTCCAGGTGTTCGTGAAGATGTTGCTGATATTATTCTTAACCTAAAAACTTTAGGTATTCGTTTAAATTCAGACATGCCAAAACGCGTTACCCTTGATGTAAAAGGACCTTGTGTTGTAACTGGAAAAGACATCCAGCATTCATCAGATATTGAAATTCTTGATCCAGACTTGGTGATTTGCCATGTGGATGAAGGCGGTCATGTTGTTATGGAAATGACAGTGCAATCTGGTAAGGGATACGTTCCTGCATCAGCTCAACACATTGAAGATAAAACAATTGGCCTAATTCCAATTGACGCAATTTTTAGTCCTATCAAGCGTGTGGTTTACAAAGTTGACCAAACTCGTGTAGGACAGCGTACTGACTATGATAAATTGACGTTGACCTTAAGTGCAGATGGTTCAATAAAGCCAGATGATGCAATTGCATATGCTTCACGTATTTTGCAAGATCAACTACAGCAATTCATTAATTTTGAAGAGCCAAAGCCAGTTGGTTTGATTGAGCGCCGTGGAGAGCCATTGCCGTTTAATCGTAATATGCTTAAGAAGGTTGATGAGCTAGAGCTTTCAGTTCGTTCAGCAAACTGTTTGAAGAATGAGAATATTTATTACATTGGTGATTTAGTTCAGCGTTCTGAGCCAGAAATGTTGCGTACACCAAACTTTGGTCGTAAATCATTGAATGAAATTAAAGAAGTTCTTTCTATGATGGGTCTTGGTTTTGGTATGAGTGTACCAAACTGGCCACCAGAGAATATTGATGAATTAGCTAAATCATTAGAAGATCCATTTAACTAAGAAGTGAGAGAAAAGTCATGAGACACGGTATGTCAGGACGCAAGTTCAATAGAACAAAAGAACATAGAAAAGCTATGTTCAAGAATCTTGCGCAGGCTTTAATTAAGAATGAGCAGATTAAAACAACGTTGCCAAAAGCAAAGGACCTTCGTCCAGTTGTGGAGAAGTTGATTACTTTGGCAAAGCGCGGTGGATTACACTGTCGTCGTCAAGCAGTGTCACAATTGCAAGACCAAGATGTCGTTAAAAAATTAATGGACATGGGGACTCGTTTTTCAGCACGCTCTGGTGGTTACACACGTATTGTTAAAGCTGGTTTTCGTTACGGTGACAATGCGCCGATGGCGATTATTGAATTTGTAGATTTTGACCCAGTTCAAGCTGTAGCTGCTTTAGAAGCTGCCGCTGCTGCATAAAATTTAAGATTCTAAGTTTAAGTAAGGAAGGAAGCCCAATTGTGGCTTCTTTTTTTTTGTGAATTATGACTTATTTATCCTTTGATGGGTGACGCGGCATGGCTTATAGTTGAAAAAATCCTATAAGCATTTTTATGAAACCTTTTTATATTACGACTCCTATTTATTACGTTAATGACAAGCCGCATATTGGCCATGCTTACACAAGCTTAGCTTGCGATGTGATAGCTCGTTTTAAGCGACTCGATGGGTTTGATGTTAGGTTTTTAACAGGAACAGATGAGCACGGCCAAAAAATTGAAAAGGCTGCTGCTGTTAAAGGCGTGGACCCTCAAGATTTTGTCGATGAGGTCTCGCAATCTTTCCGTCAGATGAGCAAAATTCTTGACATCACCAATGATGATTTTATTCGTACCACAGAGCCTCGGCATAAAAACGCTGTGCAACATTTATGGAAGCAATTAATAGAGAGTGGCAACATTTATTTAGGTGAATATGCAGGATGGTACGCCGTACGTGATGAGGCATTTTATCAGGAAGATGAAATTGTTGATGGTAAAGCTCCTACAGGGGCAGAAGTTGAATGGATTAAAGAATCAAGTTATTTCTTTAAATTATCAGCTTGGCAGCAGCCATTGCTTGATTATTATGCCAAGCATCCTGATGCAATACAGCCTGAATCACGCCGTAATGAAGTACTGAGGTTCATTGAAGGTGGATTAAAGGATTTGTCAATTTCACGCCGAACCTTGAAATGGGGTGTGCCGGTGCCGGGAGATGCTGATCATGTCATGTACGTTTGGCTTGATGCGTTGACGAATTACCTTTCGGCGCTAGGATATCCGAATGACGGGTACCAGAAGTACTGGGATCACGCCATTCACATGGTAGGAAAAGATATTATTCGTTTTCATAGTGTGTATTGGCCTGCCTTTTTAATGGCAGCAAATATAACACCTCCTAAAACTGTATTTGCCCATGGTTGGTGGACTGTTGAAGGTGAGAAGATGTCAAAATCGTTAGGCAATGCAATTGATCCTGTAGAAATGGTAGATACCTATGGCGCTGATGCTTTTCGCTATTTTTTGTTGCGTGATCTTTCCTTTGGGCAAGATGGTGATTTTTCAAAAACAATGTTCATTAATCGTTTGAATACAGATTTAGCCAACGCTTACGGAAATTTGTGCCAAAGGGTTTTGTCATTTATTTATAAAAATGAAGATGCAACAATTCCAACACCTGGTGAATTCAGTGACGAAGATAAAGCGCTTATGGCAATGCCAGCTGCATTGCTGCCAACCTTACGTAGCTCAATAGATAATTTCCATTTGCACCGTTATGCAGAGGCTATATGGCAGATAATAGGGGAGGGTAATCGTTATGTTGATGCCCAAAAACCATGGGCATTAAAAAAGGAAGATCCTGCTCGCATGAATACGGTGCTGTACACTCTATCAGATTTGATTCGGCAAGTCGCCGTTTTAACGCAACCTATTTTACCGGTTGCAAGTGCTAAAATTTCAGCTGTGTTAGGCCAGAAAAAAAATGATTTTTCGATGCTTGAAGTGGTTTTAAAGTCAGGTTTAAAAATTGATGAGCCACTGCCACTTTTTGCGAAATATGTTTAAAAAAAGGAATTCGAAAATGAGAAAAGTATTAGTGAGCCTAATGATGGGTGGTTTTTGTTGTTTGGCAGCTATGGATGAAGCTGTTTGGGAGCATGATTTTCACGAAGGTAAATCAATAAGAAGAATTGGAGATGCAGAAAAAATTTTTGATATACGCCGAGAAAGGTCGGTTGATCCAGTTGAGGCCTTACCAGAAAGTGCTGAAGCTGATGTTTGGTACCCTATTATGCAAAACATAATACTTGATTTGAAATCTACTAGTGATGATGAAGAAATAAAAGGACTTGTATTTGCACAAACTGTATGTGAGTTGATGTTTACATATGTTGAAGGTCAAAAAAGTACCCATGCTCATTATGGAGACCCTTTTAAAGTAAAATCGGGGTTTAAAACAGTGACTCGGTATAAATGCTATGCATGCGAATCCACTCAGGTATTAATGAAGATCTCAAAACGTGTGACAGATGGTGAGGAAATTATTACACTTGCTGAATCACCAGCTGAACTCAGGCACGCAAGAGGAGAAGATATTGGCCATGACTTTTTACTAACCCGCAAAATCAAGATTATGGAACTGGAAAAATAACACCATTTCCTGAAGGAATTGGATCGATAAATAAACAAACGTTTGAGAATACTTTTAAACGCTGGTTTAGTTAATCCCTCTAAACTCTTCGTTAACCTTTGCATCGTATCCTAATAGTATAAGGGATTACGCTGCAAAGGTTCTCATGGCTGATTTCGAAGATGCCTGGGGCGGTTACCGCCTAACAACAGCTGAAATTATTTATCATATGCCAGATCATCCGTCACTTTTGCAAACCTACGTTTGGCAAGAATTTGATTTGGCGCCGCAATATCCACGTTTACAAGAATTTATAGCGTTTTGGCTGAAAGAAATAGAAGGAAAACTTCATTCTGTCAAAGTTGGTGTTGGTGGGCCGTTAATGCCAAATAAAGTTGAATCACCTGAATTCACGTTTTCTTTGCACTAAATTTTTAAGGTAACGTTATCCCAAAACCTTTCCAGAGTTGCAGCTAGTATCACTGGTGTTTCTTCCATGGGATAATGACCAGAAGGCAGGCATACTAATTGAGCTTTTTTAAAATCTTGGCATATGGTTTGTTGTAATCTTTGGGCGCTATGAGCAGGGGCGTCGTAATCACCGCAAACAACCAGCATCGGAATATCAAGTCCTTTTATTTGGTCTGAAACATCAGTTTCGCAAAACATATGCAAATAAGCAGCGCGTGCCTGTGGGCTAGAACAGCTAAACCAGTGCAAGGCTTTCCGCTCAGCAAACCAATTATGGTAACGATTTTGAGTCATAAAGTGCACAATTGCCTTGCCGTTCACCATGTCTCCTTTTGTTACAGCTTCTAAGTGTTCCATCACATCATCAGGAACTGGATTCCCGCAGGCTGGTACAGGGCAAATAGCTGTAATGCTTTTAATTCTTCCTGGGGCTTCAGTGGGTACGTACTGAACAATTTGGCCGCTCATTGAATGACCAACTAAATGAAATTGTTCAATATTTAGCTTATCTGCAATAGCAATAACGTCTTTTGATGCCTCTTCTAAGGTGCAGCTGCCATATATGCCTTTTGATCTGCCATATCCGCGTAAATCAACAAATACAAATTTATAAAATCCAGTGTTCAAATAAGGCCGAAAATTATCGTATGAGCTTTGATCACTAAACCAATCATGAAGAAAGAAAATTGTTTCTGGCCCATTGCCAAGAGTTGTGTAACCAAGTGTTTGTTGCATATTAGCTGTTTAAGTATATCTGCTGCTCTCAAGTCTAGATGGTTTTATCAGCCTTGTCAGTGCGCCTTAGAGTAATAGCTTTCTAGTTTTTTTAGTACGAGCAGCATGTAAGCATCAATTGGTGCTTTGGTCAAAAACCGTTTGGCAAATTCTTTTCCTTGTCTGCCAATTTTTTCAGGCATTCCTGGGTTGTTCTCTAGTTTATGAAATTCGGTATCTAAATTGCTAAAGTCTTGATTAATGACAACATGCGTTTCTTGATTTTTCATTAGTCGATAAAAATATTGTTCGCACTGAGCATTTAAAAAAAGTACTGAACCAGTAGCCATAATATATGGGACTCTGCTCCATGCAGCTCCTATGCCATCGCAAGATAGTAAGTATTTATTTTTAGCATGTTCAACAAAATCAACAGGATCACATTTTAGATAGGAAAATTTTTCCAAGATGTATTTTTTGTATTCTCCATCTGCCTTTTTTTCATCAGTGAAAGTAGAGATGTTTGTGATCCTATAATCAAGATAAGGAAATGTCTCAAGCATTTGTAAAAGATTTTGTCTGGCATTAGCAGCCATGTTTTTCATGGTGTATGGTAGCTTGGGGCCAGTCAAACCTGCTCTGAAATATACATTAGGTTGTCTTTGATAAAATGGTTTGATTTTTTATGAATCAAACAGTTCTTGCATTTTTACAGAAAAATCATCACGGCGTATCCACCCATCAGGGATTAACACTGCGTTTTTGGTCCAAGACAAGTCAGGGTGATTGCAACCAATTAATAATGGGCATTCCGCCAATAATTCATTTATTTTGTCTAATATTTTAGGTTTTAAATTCCAAGTTATAATGTAGGGTTCTTGAACTAAGTAAAAAAACTCAAAATCTGAATTTGGAACGTAATTTTTCTCTAACCACCGTAATAGGTTTTTTGCATCACTGATTAAAGCAAGAGTATTACCGGGGTTATCTCCTAGTTCTTTGCACGACCACTTTCCTGAGTGGTTAATGAATTTTGGTTTTTTGAAGGAATATTGATAGACGGGAAATTTATTTTTTTTATAAAAATGTCTGTAATAGAAAATTTTAAATTTTGTGATTGAGTCTTGAGAAATTTTCCCCTTTAAGAACTCTGAATGAGCGTTGGCGCATTCATCAAGAATTTTAAGAGTGCTAGCATCTACTAAGGACGTGAGTTCAATGGGATGTATTCGCTTTGCTTCATAACTTGGGCCATCCAATAGCAATATAATATCTGTTTTAAAAAACTGTATGCTTGCCAACATAAAAATTGCTATGGATAGGATTTTTAAGATCATTTTTATTAAGTTTATGTGTTGTTTGGTAATTAGAATAACGTTTCTGATGAAAAATAAAAGAGTTTTAACATGAGTTAAAAAATTATTAAGGAATTATGAACAAAGATGTTGACTTAGGAGGGAGTAGTGAATATATTCACAACTACAGCGCGAGAGTGTTGTACGATATTTGAAAAGTAAAAAAGAAAAT
>CAITNM010000033.1 GCA_903893805.1 uncultured Alphaproteobacteria bacterium
CGATCTATATTATATTATAAAATGAATATATAAATTAATGTGCCGTCGATGTGTCGACTATTTTATGAGGTTTTGGCGCTAGCCATATCGCCATTGCAGCAAATGCAAATGCGCACGATACGACCATAAATATATGGTTTGTTGCCAGCATCACAGCTTGCGATTGCAATAGTTGATCAAACATATGCAAGACTGCAGCTTGCCCAGCTTCACTTGAATCTCCAAACGTAGATAAAATTTGCTCAGGCAAAACGATTTTGTCGACCAGATCATTTCGTAAAATATTTGCTCTATCTTCCCACGCGGTAGTTACTATAGATACAGCCATAGCACCAGATAGGGTTCGCAAAAAATTCATAAGTCCTGCTGCAGAAGCTACTTCTTTTGAATCAACACTAGACAGAGCTAATGCTGTTAAAGGCACAAAGAAAAAAGGCATCCCAATTCCCTGTACCAGCATTGGAATTGACACCTGAAAATGTGTCATATCAGTTGAGCCAAATGAACGGTAAAAAGTTACCAACCCAAGCCAACCTACTCCGCAAAACACTAACATTCGTTGATCATACTTTGTTGAGAATTTTGCTGCAAAAGGAGCTGCGCAAACAGCTAAAACTCCTAGTGCTGCCGTTGTAACCCCAGACCAAGCTGCTGTGTAACCCATATAGTTTTGCAACCATAGGGGAGTTAAGACAATAGAGCAGTTAAAAGCACCAAAAGCCAAACTGATAGTCAGCACACTTGCAGCAAAACCTCTATGCCGAAATACGCGCAAATCAACAATTGGGTGATCATGAGTAAGCTCCCAAATCATAAAACATGCAAAACCTACAAGAGCTATAATCAACAATGTCCATACTTCCCTTGATTCGAACCAGTCGTAATTTTTGCCTTCATCTAACATAATTTGCAAAGCAGAAACCCAAACAATCAATAACGCAAGACCAATAAAGTCCACTTTGTTTTTAGTAATAGTTGTTTCAAAAATACGTAGCAATTTCAATAGCACTACACTACAAACAATAGCCAAAGGAATATTAATGAAGAATATAAAACCCCAACCCATGTTATCGCAAATATACCCACCAACCACAGGCCCCATCACAGGTGCGACAAGCGTTGTCATTGCCCACAAACCCATTGCTGTACTTCTTTTTTCTTTTGGAAAAATTTGCATAAGCAAAGCTTGAGACAAAGGCATTAATGGTCCACCTGCCAAACCTTGTAATACGCGCCCGGCAACAAGAATGCCTAAACTATCTGCAAAACCACAAAGTGCTGAAAACACTCCAAATAACATCATACATGTGGTAAAAACGCGCAATGTACCAAAGCCACTTGCAAGCCAACCTGTTAAGGGAACACATATTGCTTCAGCAACTGCATAAGAAGTAATGACGTAAGTTCCTTCTGATAAGGAAACAGCAAGGCCACCTGCTATATTTGAAACAGAAACATTAGCGATGGTCATATCAAGCACAACAACGAAGTTTGCAAGAGCTAATAACATAGCAGCAACTATTAATTTACCGCCTGTTAAAGGCTGTATTGCACCTAAAGCTGAAGAGCTACTCTTCATTTTTTATAATCAGAAACATCAATATCAACCTGCATTGACAAGCCAACTTGCAAAGGGTGAAGTTTTAATTCTTCTGGATCAAGCTCAATTCGCACAGGAAGCCGTTGAACAACTTTTATCCAATTACCAGTTGCATTTTGCGCTGGAATAATAGCAAAAGCAGACCCTGTACCGCCTGCGATACCAACAACTTTTCCGTGATAAATTACAGATGAACCATAAAAATCGGCTGTAAGTTCAACAGGCTGTCCTATTTGAACCTTTCTTAACTGAACTTCTTTAAAGTTCGCATTAACATGCATGATTTGCATTGGCACCACAGACATTAACGCAGTTCCGGGTTGCACACGTTGCCCTAGCTGCACTTGACGCTTTGCAATTACTCCATCAATAGGTGAGTTAATGGTTGCACGATCAAGATCAACTTGCGCTTGCTCAAAAGAAACTTGAGTAGCATCAAACACTGCTTGTGCCGATTTAAAAGCATTTTTAGCATTACTAACTTCTTCCGCAGAAACTGAACCCGATTTGGTAAGTGCTTGTCTACGATCAGAAATCAATTTTGTACGATCAAGGTCTGCTTGTGCCTTACTAAGGTCTGCCTTTGTGCGAGCAAGAGCAAGACGCGCATCTGTATCATCAATATTAACTAACACATCACCAGTTTTCACAACATCCGTGTCCTTGTAATGAATTGCTTTTACAATTCCGCCAATTGATGGGGTAACTTGAGCAATCTCTGCTCCTACGTAAGCATTATCTGTGGTCACGTGTTTTGAGCCAATAAAAATGTAGTATGCAAAAAAAACAAAAACCACCAGAGTGATACATGACCCAAGCAACGTAAACCAAAATTTCCGTTTATTTTCAGGATTGATTTTTAAAGAATCAAATAACTTATTTTTCATCAAATTTTTCCTTGACGCTAACAGTAGAATTAACCCCGATAGTGTTTTCACACGAGCAACATCAAGAATAGCCCTTGCTCTTGCCATCTCACAACACTGAATTTATAGCTGTGTTTAATTTTATACCTATTACTAATTTACCGCTGTGTATCTTTATAAAAAATTAATCGATCACTCTCTTTTGATATTTTTATTAAAATTTTATAGATATTGAGCACACGATCACATAACTTACTTCTTTCTATCTCAAGTCGGGAACAGGAAAAAAAGAGAGAATCGAGAAATATCGAGCTATCTAATAACCCCCACGCGACACAGCATCATTTTCTGCATCTACTATTTCTGCGCCGGTTAAGGCATTAAGTAGTTTTGAAGCATTTAGGTATTGCAGATTTTCACTCAGGTTTGGGGAACCGTTAACCATAGCAATAGGCACTTCTGAAGCCCAAGCTAAACGTATAGGCAAGCTTAACGATCCCGCCACATCAAGTTTACTTAAAATTATATGCCGCACTCCAAATTTTTTGATAAAATTTGCGTAATCGGGCGATAAACTCACGCAACCATCGCATGGAACGATCAGAACAGGATCAAAAATAAGTTTTTGCGAATAAGCAAGCAGCCAATTTAAATCCTCTGAATTTCTTAAATTCACTCCTTGTGTGTCAATTAATTTGATTACATCTGTTTGGTTTTTAATATTTTCTTGTAAAGTTTTCCAGCCCTCTTTACCAAAGTGATAGGGCACATCTAGCTTATTTGCATAAGCCTGTAGCAACCCCTGCCCTGATGTTTTTATGGTATCAATGTTATAAATTTCAACGGCTCGATCACTAGCTTTTAACAGTGCTGCAACCTTTGCTAAAATTTGTGTTTTCCCCACCCCGAAAGATCCTAAAAATACAACGGGTTTTAAACATAAAATTTTGCGTATCCATTGAGGCTCAAAATTTAGACATTCCGATAAAGATTCAGCAATATTAATTCCAGTAAGTGTCAAATAGGGAGATAAGCACTTTAACCAAAAGTCTTGAAAATCTTGCCCAAGATAGTGTTCAGTGCAAATTTCTTCAACCATTCTGATAGCTGATAGAGGATTATCAATACGATTTTTTTCAGCTTTTCTAAGTGATGGAACCAAAATAGGCTCCTCCCCATCAAAAAGAGCTACTGTAACGCGCACTTGGTTATTAATTTCTTCAGTACGCTCTATAGCGACATCTTCTCCGAAGCGCTTTTTGACTTCCTGAAGAGCCTCATTTAAGGTGGGAGCCGTAATTGTAATTTTTTGCATATGTAAACCGAAATTTTACTGATTGTGAATTATCATGATATTAGATTAAGTGTAAGAGTTATCGGATGAGTTTTACAATACGTTTGCTAATTTGGTTTAAAGGTAATTTTGTGGGATGCGATAGTTATGGCAATAGCTACTATGAGGAGAAGCGTAATCGAAGCTCTAATGGTAGCAAGCCCAGGCGCTGGGTTATTTACCAAGGAAATCATGAAGCAAGTAAGGTCCCACTTGAATGGCATGCTTGGCTACATTACCGTGCTGATCAACCATTACAAGGGCAAGTCTACGCGTGGCAAAAGCCTTACCAACCTAACTTTACTGGAACTCCAAAGGCTTATAAACCTGAAACTATTAAAAATGGAAAAGTAATCAAACTAACAACTAAAGTGAAGCGATCATACGAACCTTGGAAACCTAATGGATGAAAAATATTACGAAGTAGTGGTAGAAGAGCATCACCACGACCTTCGGCTAGATAAATTTTTAAGCCTTACTACACCTCTCAGTCGAACTCGTATTCAAGACTTATTAAAGAACAATGCCATCAGGGTAGAACCATTAAAACCATTTGATGCAAATACAAAAGCCAAAACAAATGAACGGTATTTTGTTGTTGTGCCAGCTGCGACTGAGTCTGACCCACAACCCCAAGACATTCCTCTAGATGTTTTATTCGAAGATGAGCACCTTTTAGTCCTTAACAAACCAACAGATTTTGTTGTGCACCCTGCTCCTGGCCATTATGACGGAACTTTAGTTAATGCATTATTGCACCACTGTGGGACAAGTTTATCTGGCATTGGTGGTGTCAAACGTCCAGGTATTATTCATCGATTAGACAAAGATACAAGCGGAATCCTTGTGGTAGCCAAAACTGATGGAGCTCACCATGGTTTATCACAGCAATTTCACGATCGTGAAGAACAACTAACAAAAATATATTGGGCTATTGTGTTGGGGCGTCCGTACCCTACTTCAGGCATGATTGATGCACCGATTGGCCGGCATCCTAAAGACCGGCAAAAAATGGCGGTAATCCCAAATGGTAAATCCGCCCAAACTAGCTACAAAGTCTTAAAAGTTTTCACTTCATCAAAAGACCCGCAAAGCCAAATTAGCCTAGTCGAATGTCAGCTGCACACTGGAAGAACGCATCAAATTCGTGTGCATTTACAGCACATTGGCACACCAGTTATTGGTGATGAGGTTTATGGAAAGAAACCAAAAAAAGGCTTGTGGCCTGAAGATATCTACGCATTTCCAAGGCAAGCACTACATGCTTATTCCTTATCATTTATGCACCCAGTTTTGCTAAAGCAACTGTCCTTTCAAGCTCCTTTAGCAAGTGATATGGAACAATTATTAGAAGCATTCGTGCAATGCACTATTATATAAAAGCATAAAAAATTAACTTTTTATTTATATTGTTATAATAGCATTAATCTTAGAAGTAATATTTCTAAATTATTCAAATGAAAATATTAAGCGTTATCTTACTAAGCATTTTTTGCATGAGTTCAGCATCACTTTCTGCAGCCACCGCACAAAATAATACTCAAAAAGCAAAAGCAGCGGCTTTGAAAAAAAAGAAAGCCTCTCTAGCAGCAAAAGCAAAAGCTCAAAATGGCAAAAAGAAACCTGCAAACGCCAACAAGCAAAATAAGAAAAAAGGCTCAATGCTTGGAAGTATGACCCCTTTTGGAAAAAAGAAACCTGCAAATACCAACAAGCAAAAGGCTAAAAAGAAAAGCTTTTTTGGCAGTATGATGCCAGGGGCGAAAAAGAAACCCACTCCAAACCAAAGCGATGATGCAGTTGACCCTGATGCTGATGATACATCTATGGATGATGCAAGCATGGACGATGATGCAGTTGACCCTGATGCTGATGACACATCTATGGATGATGCAAGCATGGACGATGATGCAGTTGACCCTGATGCTGATGACACATCTATGGATGATGCAAGCATGGAC
>CAITNM010000034.1 GCA_903893805.1 uncultured Alphaproteobacteria bacterium
AACATCTATTTTTAAAAAACTAAATACAATTCATATGTTTATTGCAAAAAACTAAAAAAAAATGTAAACAAAAATAAATATAAGTTTTTTATTTGCTGCTAAGTTAAAAAAACTTGCTTGCCTTTGTGCGTTTATGGTTTAATAAACAAAAAACAAAATATAGTGCCAGAAAGCTATGTGCTTGATAAAACTGGCCGTTTAAAATCTACCGGAGACATTTTATTTATGAGTAAAAAATTATTAATTGACGCAGCTCATGTTGAAGAAACAAGAGTTGCGGTCGTTGACGACACTTGCCTAGAAGAATTTGATTCTGAGCATTTTAGCAAAAAACAACGAAAATCCAATATATACTTAGCAAAAGTCATACGTATAGAGCCTTCATTGCAGGCAGCATTTGTTGAGTACGGCGGCGATAAGCATGGTTTTCTATCTTTTGCTGAAATTCACCCAGACTATTATAGAATCCCCGTGTCTGACCGAAAAAATTTGGCTGAAGAGCTTGCCAAGGAAAGTGCTAATAATAGCTCTGGAGAAAGTTCAGAAATTTCTGAGGAAGATGAATTACCAGCAAGGCCAAAGCGTAGCTATAAATATAAAATCCAAGAAGTTATTCAAAAGCGCCAAATTTTGCTTGTGCAAGTTGTTAAAGAGCAGCGCGCTAATAAGGGTGCTGCCTTATCGACTTTTCTATCACTGGCAGGACGTTATTGCGTCCTTATACCAAATGCTGGCACACGTAATGGTGGTATTTCTCGAAAAATTCAGGATGACTCAGATCGCAAGCGATTAAAGGAAGTTTTAAACGATTTAGATATTCCCGAAGGCATGAGCTTGATCGTGCGCACAGCAGGTCAAGAACGTTCAAAAATTGAAATACGACGTGATTACGAGTATCTGATTCACGTTTGGGAAGAAATTCGCGCAAAAACACTAGAATCTATTGCGCCGTGTTTAATTCACGAAGAAGGTGACTTAGTTAAGAGGGCAATTCGCGATATTTATACTCGTGAAATAGATGAAGTGCTTATCGAAGGTGAAGAGGCATACAAGGAAGCCAAAGCTTTCATGAAAATTTTAATGCCAAGCCACGCAAAAAAAGTAAAGCTTTATAAAGATACCCAAACCCCACTATTCCACAAATTCAAGGTTGAGCAGCATATTGAAAAAATGATGTTCCCTAAGGTTGATTTGCCATCTGGTGGATCAATAGTTATTAATCACACCGAAGCGCTAGTTGCCATAGACGTAAACTCCGGTCGGTCTACACGTGAACGCAACATTGATGTTACAGCCCTTAAAACGAACCTGGAAGCAGCACAAGAAATTGCTCGTCAACTTCGGTTACGTGACCTATCAGGATTGCTTGTTATTGACTTCATCGATATGGATGATAATAACCACATTCAACAAGTTGAACGCAAATTAAAAGAAGCCCTAAAGCCTGATCGTGCTCGTATTCAAATGGGAAGAATTAGCCACTTTGGATTGCTTGAACTTTCGCGTCAACGGCTACGGCCAAGCTTAATGGAAACTCATACCTCTCCTTGTGCTCATTGCCATGGAACAGGTATTGTTCGCTCAACAGAATCTTTATCATTACAGGTTTTGCGTGTTATTGAACGAGAAGCTATTAAAGGAAGGGCTGCAGAAATTCAAGCAGCTGTTCCAAAAGGTGTTGATTTGTATTTACTGAATCAAAAACGCCGGGAAATAACATTAATTGAAAATCGTTTCGACGTGTCAGTTTATGTAACGCGTGAAAATATAGCGTTAGCTCCATTTTTCCGAGTCGATCTTCTCAAAATAAAGGAAAATATAACCATTATTGATGAACCGGTTGAAGCTGCAGTAGGGTCAGTAAAAACAAAAAATATTGTTTCTCCAGAATCAAGTGATCCTGAGGTCGAGACTAATGTTAAGTCAGAAGACTCTAATGCAAAAAGACATAATAATAACAGACATAAAAGAAGGCATCCTCAGCACCGTCAAGCCAATGTTGAGCAATCCACTGAAATAAGTACGCAGTCAGAAACTGAAACTGTTGTGCAAAAGGCTATTAAAAAAGAACATACACCTTCAAAAGAAAAGCCAGTAGCTAGTAATGCAAATCCAGAAGTGAATGAGGCATCAACTGGAGCAGATATAATTGCGCCTCAGTTTGGCAAAAAACGTCGTCGGTACCGGGGAAATCGTAAACGTAAAGAAGGCGCATCAGCAACAGAAGGAAATGCTTTAACGGAAATGCCTAAAGCAGAAGGTTCCGAAAGTTCACTCAAAAAAAAAAATTGGCTTAGGCGTCTTCTAGACTAATTGCCAAGAGAGTTCAGTAACTCAAGTAGATCTTTTTTGCTGCTGTAAGCAGTAATGATGTTATTGAATTGCTGTTGACGCTCGATCATTTTTGCCATCTGCGGGATAGTTTCAACTGTACTGCTTTCCAGAGCGCCTACTGCTACATTTCCAGCAGGAGGTTCTCCTACATAGGAATAGGTTACGTTTCCAGAACGCTTAGCGTTTGGTGAGTACAGTCCAGATGCTAGCATTTCTAGACCGTCTGGATTATTGAAAAGTCCAACAGCCAGACGCCCAACAAGCTCAGATTGGCCATTGTCAAAATTTGCGTAAATATTACCATTTTCAGTGGTTTCTAAAGATTTAAAAGCCCCAGTGGTTTGTCCGTTAGCTTGAACCTGTAATCGTGATTGTCCCCCGGTTATACGAATAACCCCATTGGGTTGACCGACTGTACCTAGATTCATTGCTGCATTAATTGAAGCGTTTCCTGGGCATGTGATGCTTAATGTAGGAGGTGTGGAGCTACCATCAAAACTAGTCGGACAACCATTGGTGCCGAATTCAATTGTTACTGGACTGGCGACCGTAGAATTAGATGGGTCACCCGCACTATATGCACCAGTTACTGTTGAGCCAGCTGGTGCTTGAATTTTTAACGACCAAGATTGTCCGCTCCCTTCGCTACTAGTCCAATCTTCATTACGAGTAAACACATAATTAAGAGTACGTGGAGTGCCTGAGGAGTCAAATACTGTGATAGCTCTTGTTACACTGGCTCCAACATTACCGCTTAATCCGCACCTAAATGTAATTTGTGATGTTTCTGCTGCATTTGAATGCATGCTTGAGCAATCTAAAACACTTAAAGTACCTGGAGTTTCTGGCAATACACCATTTACGGCAGGAACATATAATAACTTCATGCGAAAATGATTTTCCATCTGGTTTGTTGCGCTATAATCAAACGTTCCAACTCTAGTGAAATATTGATTGCCATCCGGATCTTGTACAGGAAAAAAAGATGCATCTCCTAGTAACGACAAGTGAGTTTTAACTTGAGAATCCATAGGAGAGCCAGCACCTCGAATATAATACCGAACATCATTTTCTAAAACTCCTGCAGCTTCTCCTCCCATATAGGAATAATACACCTCCTGAAATGTATTACGAGAACGCCCAGCAATTGTTGATTCAGCGGCTAAGTTATGGGCTGTGTCATTGGTAGCCTTTGCTATATTATTTAACGCTACGGCATCTCTACTTAAGGCACCGGTTAAAGTTGTATTGTCAAATCTTGAAACTGCATCTGTCATTATATAGACTCGTCAACTGTGCTTTTGGGAAGAGCTGAAGTATCACCACCATAAACAGAAAGCATCTGTTTGATTGGCTGATTGCCGCTGTAATAAACTGGTAATCTTCCGTTTTTAGCTGGATCAAAACGTACTTCTTCTATTCTTTTTGGAACATACAAAGGAACAGTCGTGCTTTTACCTTCTTCATTTTCAATGACCGCATGTACTGTGTAACTACCTTTTTCAGCGATTTCACCATCATTTTTAAGTCCATCCCATCGCAAATACTGAATGCCAGGTTGTTCATCCATTTGCCATTCTTTTAAAATTTCCCCACTTAAATTAGTTAGGGTAACACGCACGGCACCTTCTTGTTCTTCTGGTACATCAACCACAAAATCTATAGCCCTATCTTTAAACTCAAGCTTGTTATCTTTAATCAAAGCATCTCTTCCTACTTGGCTGCACATTGATAGATACAACTGTTGCAAAGCCATCTTGTTGCCATCTTCTTGCATTGCTGCTCGTTGCATATTGCCGGTCGCATTGAGCATATCTAACATGCTTCTTAACATATCTGTGGTGTTGAATTTATCATCACCTAAGGGCACTCGCCCTTTTACATAGGCTAGTACCATTTCCTGAATGCCCTTAACTGTCTTTTTAATATATTTCTCAAGCGGGCTACTTTGACTTTTTGTAAACGTGTCTATATCAGATTTTTTTAATAAATCATTAAAAGGTGTTTTACTAATTTCTTTTTCTTTAGGGAAATAGTTTTCTAAATTAATATTAGAACGAAACTCTTGAGAACCTATTACACTTGCATTACCTAGCATTTTTATATTCCTTACATTGATTTTATTAAATTAGGGCCATTAAATTGCATTCTAGATGGATCAATGGCATACCCTTGGTTGGTGATAATATTCATAAACTCTTCGCGATGCTGGGCGAAAAGTGTAACAATCTGCGCATTTGACCCCGAAAACATTACTCTTACTGCTCCTTTAACTCCATCTTGGCCCATGGTCTTACGATCAAAACGCATATGAATGTCAACAATGCCTTCAGGGTGCTTAAGTGGTACTGTGATATGAGGGTATTGAGCATTCAACTGCTGCTGAAATTTCTCTTTTACATCACGAAGCACATCAATTTCTTCTCTGCGTAGCAAACTTGCATGTTCACTGCGAGAGACAGCATTTGTTTTTGTGGGGGCTTTTGATTTTTGATTTGTTTCATTGAATCCATGAGAATCATTTTCTCTATTTTCATGTTGTGACTGTGCATGTACGGCACCCACTAAACCCATTGAAGCTTTATCAATGCTTGTTGAAGAGGCTAAAGTAATTAGCGGGTCTGTTGCCATACGAGAACCATATCCCTTGTCTGCTATATGCCTTGGGGGTTGAACAACGGGAGCAGAATTTAAAATTTCTAAAAGTCTAGGCGTGTCGGTTAAAGGAGGTCGATTATTTTTGTCCAAATGAGTTGATTCAAACTTTATCTCAGGTGAGGGTTTTAATTTGCGTCCCTCAAGATTTTTTTGTAAAGAACCATCTTCAGGTCCAAAACGATGATTTTGTATTGTTGCTGCCATTTTTGTAGCATCAGAAATTTTTTCGTTAATTTGTGATGCAGAGCTTGCTAAAAAAGAATTAAAATCTTCATGAACAGGCGCGCGAATGCTATCACTTTTAATCTGAGATAAGAATCTTAAATCAGGCGATATATATTTTACTGCAGCATCTTTTTCAGTTGGATTTTTATGAATACGAGCAAGGGTTTGAGATTTCGCTCCATGAAGCGATACAGTTTGCACCATAATCTAACCCTTGTGTTTTTTGCTTTAGTATAACGTTTGCAAGGGATGTGCCAGGGCAATAAAAAAGCCCTACACAAGGCAGGGCTTTCTTGAATAAAAGAAAATTTTTTACGAAATTACTTCTTTTTTTCTTCTTTTTTCTTGCTGTCTTTTTTGTCAGCATCAGCTGGTTTTGCGTCTAAAGCAGCATCAGTTTTAACTTCTGTAGTAACAACAGTAACATCTTTAGCATCAGTTGATTTTACGTCTGAAGCAACAACAGTTGATTTTACGTCTGAACCAGCATCAGTTGATTTTACGTCTGAAGCAACAACAGTAACATCTTTAGCATCAGTTGTTTTTACGTCTGAAGCAGCTACAAGAGCAGCTGTAGTAGCAAGAGCAAGAAGAGCTTGCTTTAGCATGGTATTCTCCTTAAATTGAATTTGAATAAAAAACTTACAGCGTCATTGTATTAATCATAAGGTTCACTGACAAGGGGTATTATGTATTTTTTTTTCATTTATGCAACACATTCCACCCAAAATCACAGCAAAGCTTTGTCCGCATTGCATTTCAATGATGTGTCTTTCTGGGTACAGTCTCAACAGCAAACTCAAGGACGTGGCCAACGTGGACGAAAGTGGGAGAGCATATCGGGAAATTTGTTTCTAACTTGCTGTTTTCCGCGCAGAAAAAATTTTTTTTCCGGGCAGCATTCAATCTCGATAGGTGTTTCACTAGCAGAGATTTTAAAATTATTTTTGCCAAAGCAGCTTGTTGAACTAAAATGGCCGAATGATGTGTTGCTTAACCACAAAAAGTGCGGAGGTGTTCTTATTGAAGCAGATGATAACATTTATATAGGAATTGGCGTAAATATTACTTCGCATCCTGATAATACCCAGATGCCAGCCACTCACCTGCAAGCTTATGAGCCTGTTGACATAAATGCCATAATCATAAAAATCATTAGTACGATTCCGAATTTTGAAGAGCTGCAAAACTTTGAGCAAATGCGGCATCAGTGGTGGTCACTTGCTAAAAATAGCGTGCCCTATTGGAGTCTGCGCGAACCTATCAATGGAACTATTTGCGGGATTGATGAGTATGGTCAATTGTTAATACAATCAGAAAACGGTGACCTTACTAAAAGACACCAGACTTTTTTGTGAGTGAGATTTTTTAAGTATTTAGGTCAAAGTAGCTTAGTTAAATGCTGATAAAAATTCTGCCCTCCTACTTGTAGTATAGAGAATTCTCGACCAAACTAATTCTTACTTAATAGTTTAAAGAAGGCTTGAGGAATTTTGTGGAAGATATTAGTGACTGGCAGTCCAAATTTAAGTCTTGCCTTTATTCCGATAGACTGTTGAGCAAAATTCTTTTCCAAAATAAGACGATCGCCCCACCTGTGGACATTAACGAAGTTAAAAAAGCTATTTACTACGCTAAAAAGTACCATGGAGAGCAGCTTAGAAAATCAGGAGAGCCTTACTACTCTCATCCACTAGAGGTGGCTTATAAAGTCTCTGATTATCTCTTTAAAACGAATACAATAGTCGTGAGCATACTCCATGATACAATTGAAGACACAGTGCTTACCTTTAGTATGATTGAGTCCATTTTTGATAAGGAGATTGCTACTCAGGTTGATGATTTAACCAGAATTAAAATAGATCGAAAAATCAGCGCTGCAGAGTTAATTGAAAAGTTGTGGACTGAAAAGAAGTACGATCTTGCTTGTTCTTGTAAAGCTGTTTGATAGGCTGCATAATATATAAACCATTGGAGCGATGGCGCCTAAAAAAGCACAAAAGACCATTGATGAAACTTTAAAATATTTTTTAGTTTTAAGTGAAATGATGAATTTACCAAATCTCTGTGACTACCTATATGGTGAGTGCTATAAAGCCAATGTAACCTCAGGCTTAGTTACAGGAGGCGACTGTGTTTTTGATAAACAATTTAAGCTTCCAGATCTTCCAACTTTTGAAAATGCAACAAACTCATAAAAAAACCAATGCCAACCGGTATAAATATACAAAACAGTCCCCAATACCCCAAATGAGCAGTGGTATACACCAATCCGAATGATGTTACTAAGTATGTAAGTAATTTTGCAACTGCACTTAAAAAACTTGTGTAGGTGAATCTTTTAAATATTGGAAAATATTTATAAAATATGGGCGTTGCTGGTATATGATCAAATACGAACATAGCTGCTAAGCACTGAAAAATTAAAATAGATGTTGAATTCGGAGCATAGCTTAAGGTAATTGGAAAAAAGAATAAGGTTATAAAAAATAAATAAAATTTTGCCCTAAGAATTTTAAAAGGGTGAATCTTAAGGCTCAAATAAGCAAGGCCTATTATCGCAAATAAATCTATTATTGATACCCAGAAATTTTGACCAATAACTTCGGCCGATGTAAATCCACATTCTTGTTTTAGGATGTCCCCGCAATAAATGTAGATAAAATAAAAACAAGGAGGTCTAGCGCACTGAATAAGGAAATATGAAACAGAAGTTAATACAGAAGGTTTCTCATTAAGATAGTCTTCATTTACTTCGTCCATCCCTATTAAGTTATCCTCCAGTCTATTTTTTAGCTTATTTTTTTTGTTCGTAAATTCATCAGCTTCTTTCAGGCTTGTTCTTGCTGCCGTTCCAACCAAAGCAATGCCTGCACCAACCAAAAAAGCAATTCTCCAGCTAGAAGAATCACCATAAATATTTGTGTTGGTAAAAATTGAGGCAACGCCCAATGCGGCAGTTGTGCCTAATGCTGAAAATACTGTTATTAAAGTTACCAGTGAATATTGAAGAGGTGGTTTTGAGCTTTCAGTTAAATAGATTTCTGCCCCGCGTGCTTCTGCTGTTGCTGCCATGCCTTGCACTGCACGACAAGCAGTAATCACCCAAGATGCAGTTATTCCTATTTGAGCGTAAGTTGGCAGGCTAGCGATAATAGCGCACGATATGGCCATTAAAAAGGTAGTCATAATTACCACGACCTTTCTGCCTACATAATCTCCTATATACCCGAACAAAAGTGCTCCAAATGGCCTGAAAAAATAAGTAGAGCAAAAAGAAAATGCAGATAGCAATGAAGCCGTAAAAGCGTCTACTTTTGGAAAAAACAGGTCATTTAGCAAAAAAGCCATATGTACGTATAACATTAGGTCAAAATACTCAAGAAACGTACCAACAGAAAGCAATCCAACGGCTTCTCTTTGACTTGTCGTTAATTTTGTTTGAGTTTCCTTCATTTTCTCTGATCTGTGTGCGTTATAAACGTATTGATTTGTCGTTAATTTTGTTTGGGTTTCTTTCATTTTTTTCTAATCTGCGTACGTTATAAACGTACTATGAAAGATTGGTGAAATTCGCGTATGTGTCAAGATAGTTTATGGAGTTCTATTGAAAATTCTTGTGATGCTGTATGATATGTTGTAGGTATAAGTATAACCTTTAAACTTTATACTATGGCAAAAGAAGATCTCATCGAATTCACAGGCGTTGTTACCGAACTCCTTCCTAATGCGACCTTTCGCGTAAAATTAGACAATGACCACATTATTTTGGCGCATACATCTGGCAAGATGAGGAAAAATCGAATCCGTGTGCTAATGGGTGATAAGGTTACTGTTGAAATGACACCTTATGACCTTACAAAAGGGCGTATTACTTTCCGTCAAAAATAGTAAATTAGCCTTCATTAAAAATCCCGGATTGAGTCCGGGATTAAAGATTTTAGTGTGAAAAATTAAGAGTTATTTGAATCTACTCAGTTGCGCTAGCTTCTGCAGTACCTATCATGCCATCCGCAACTACCCCAGAATTGTCACGAATCGCTGTGGCAATTTTTGTGGCTATGTCAGGATTTTCTTTTAAATATTGACGAGCAGCTTCACGGCCTTGACCGATACGGATTGCTCCATAAGAATACCAAGAGCCTGCTTTTTCAATAACGTTGGCCTTTACACCAAGATCAATTAATTCACCAGCCTTAGAAATTCCCTCACCGTACATAATATCAAAATCAACAACCTTGAAAGGAGGGGCCATTTTGTTTTTTACAACTTTTACACGTGTTTGGTTTCCAACAATTTGATCTCGATCTTTTAGACTGCTAATGCGTCTAATATCAAGACGTACAGAAGCATAAAACTTTAACGCGTTGCCTCCAGTCGTTGTCTCTGGATTTCCAAACATGATGCCAATTTTTTGGCGAATTTGGTTAATGAAAATAACCATACAATTGGTTTTAGAAATCGAACCGGTTAGTTTACGTAAGGCTTGACTCATCAGTCGAGCCTGTAGGCCCATATGAGAATCACCCATATCACCTTCTAGTTCTGCCTTAGGAACAAGCGCTGCTACGCTATCAATCACAAGCACTTCTACCGCACCGCTGCGAACTAATGTATCAGCAATTTCTAATGCCTGCTCGCCTGTGTCAGGTTGTGAAATGAGTAGTTCATCAATGTTTACACCTAATTTTCGAGCATAGCCTGGATCAAGTGCGTGCTCAGCATCCACAAATGCACACACCCCACCGGCTTTTTGTGCTTCTGCTACAACGTGCAAAGCAAGAGTGGTCTTACCAGAAGATTCTGGTCCATAAATTTCAATAACACGTCCTCTAGGCAAACCGCCAATCCCAAGAGCTATATCAAGCCCAAGTGATCCTGTTGAAACAACATCAGCTTCGGCGGCAATTTCACGTTGCCCAAGGCGCATAACTGAGCCTTTTCCAAAGGCACGTTCGATTTGAGAGAGAGCAGCTTCTAAAGCTTTTGATTTATCTGCGCGTGGTTCCATGATTTTTCAACTTTAATTACCTAAAACGTCCTTAACCCTAGCAGCCAGGTCTTTTAAGGTAAAGGGTTTGGGCAAGAAATGAATGTTAGTATCATCTCCTAAATTTTTTCGAAAATCGTCTTCTGTGTACCCTGAAATGAAAATGGTTTTTAAATCAGGAATAATTTCTCTAGCTTTTCTATTTAGTTCAGGGCCATCCATTTGGGGCATGACTACATCTGTTACTAACACATCAAACTCTGCACCTTGAATAATTGTTTCTAAAGCTACCTCACCATTGCAAGCCTCAATGACATGATAGCCCTTTTCCCTTAACGCGCGGGCGCTAAACATGCGAACTGCATCTTCATCTTCCACAAGCAATACTGTCCCGGAACCACTTAAGTCACCTTTGTGTGTTTCTACAATGGCTGTGTAAGGGTCTGCAGCGCCACTATACCTAGGTAAACATATTCTGAACGTGGTTCCTTTTTTTGCTTCGCTTTCAACGAAAATAAAGCCTCCAGTCTGTTTAACAATTCCGTATACAGTGGATAACCCAAGTCCAGTTCCTGCACCCACTTCCTTTGTGGAAAAAAATGGTTCAAAAATATGTTCTAGGTTTTCTTCATCGATTCCATTGCCCGTATCCGTTACTTCTATTGTGACGAAATCACCAATAGGCATGGTTTCATGACCAACCTGAATAGGCTTTGCATTGCTGGTGTTGTTAGTTTTAATGCTTAATTTTCCACCATCTATCATAGCATCTCGCGAGTTCACGGCTAAATTAATGATCACCTGCTCAAATTGACTGACATCAACTTTAACTGACCAAATGTCACGTCCATGCACTACATCTAAATCTATTTTTGCACCAATTAATCTGCGAAGCAGAGCTGATAATTCTGCTAACGCATCTGTAATATTAACAATTCTTGGCTGCAAAGTTTGTTGGCGAGAAAATGCGAGAAGCTGGCTCACTAAGTTTGCCGCACGGTTAGCATTTTGTTTGATCTGTGAAACATCCAAATACGAAGGATCATTTGGCATGTACCGCTGCAACAACAAATCGCAAAACCCAATCATTGCCGTCAGTAGATTATTGAAATCATGCGCAATTCCACCAGCAAGTTGCCCAACTGCTTGCATTTTTTGAGATTGAATAAACTGTTGTTCTAAGCGTTTTTGTTGAGAAATATCCATCAATTGCAGCAAGTATTCATCACGATCTTTATCAATCTGGCTAATATAAGCAATACAATGCGTTTTAGCATCTTGAAAGGTAAGCTCAACGGGCAAAAAAGCATTTGTATTTAAGGCGTCTACTAGCTGCGCATGAGCGCTATGACTTAGCAGGCTTAAGAAGCTAACGTTTGAACTAACGGTTGCATTAGGTAGGGTATTTTCAATAAGTCCCTGGAACGCTTGGTTGAAACTTAATATTTCTCCTGATTTATGAATAATAACAGCTGGTATAGAAGCTTTTAAAAATGTTTCTTCCGCATTATTGTTTTTAGTTTCATCAATGGTTAATCCGTCAATCTTGCAGATGATTGAGGCGCCTGTTGCAGCTGCTAAAGTGGGCGGAAACCAAATAGCTTTAAATGGTGGGTGTCGAAAAGGCTTAACCTGAATAATTTTAATCTTTGCAGCTTGCCAATCTTCAATGCCATCCATGACATGTTCAATCCGACTATTAACAATTTCTTCCTTGGTTTGTTTTAGCCAATCACACAGTGTTTGGTTACAAGCAATAATTTGACGAGAACGATTTAAGTAGAATACAGCGAATGGAGCATTGTCGACAAACCGTTCTAAATTTGAAAAGTCATGCTGGACACTGACAACGCCTTCTAGCTGTGTTGTTACATCTTCAAAACCAATGAAAATAGATTTAATGGGGAAGTGTGGCAGATCTTGAGTCAGCACACGTGCTAGCAAAATTCGTTGCTTTTCTTTAGTGTTTTGAGAAAAATTTAGTAGCAATTCCCCCATATTAAGCTCTTCAATCCAACGTTTGAGCATGGGCCACTGCTCGCTTCTTTCAAATTTTTTATCAAGCTTTTGAACAAAGTCACTGAGTGTAGGGTAAAGATGAGGATGGGAGCTCTTAATAAGCTGACCATTGATGGAAAAAATCGCATATTCACTAAATTGCTCCATGGCTTGGTGCAGTGCGTGTGCTTGATACACCTGAAGATTTTTTTGTTTTTGCTTTTCTTCTTCACGGATAAACACAGGCAAGTACGCCCCAAGGCCAAGCACGCACAAAAACAATAGAGTCATTTGCACCGGATCAGATGCTAAAAGCAAACTCGCGCCACATGCGATTATAATCGCAATTAAGAAGAACCCAGAAAAATGTAGTCGTTGTAACACTTTAAGAACTAAAACGCATTGAAAAGAACGCCGCTGAGATAAATCTTAACGGTAAAATTACAAAAGTGATAGCGCCATCTTAATAAATATTGAGAACAAGATTGGCATCATTGATTACACACACTACACAGCATCTTTGCTTGAATTGAAATCCTTTATAAAAGGGTCTACTATGTCACTGTGTGTTACATAATGTTGGTTGGGCTTATGGACTTTTTTTACCACGAATCGGGCCTTCGGTTGCCAAAAATCGTATCGCTGTTGCCAGTATATGGATCAATTTTAATGCCACGTGCTCAGTTACCTGTTCCTATTTTTGAAGAGCAGTATTTGCGCTTGGTTTCAGATGCAATTCGTGAAGATATTTACGTAGGTGTTATTCAGCCAATTTTAGATGACAGTTATAATGGTAGAAAGCCAATGCCTTTGTTTTCGTCCGGAACTTTAGGACGCATTACAGAAATTGTGGAAATTGAAGAGCAGCGGGTTGTGGTTAATATCGTGGGGGTTTGTCGCTTTGATATTGTGGAGGTTACTGAAACAGCAACAGGTTGTCGTAATGCTCAGGTTATTTATGAGCGCTACCTTCAAGACCTACAAGAGCGAACCGAAATTCAAATTGATCGTGAGCGTTTGTTACAAGCATTAGATGGATATTTTCGTCAGTATGACGTAGCGCCAAATTGGAAAGAAATTGATCAGACGACTGATGCTAAATTAATTGCCGCGCTAACCATGGTATGTCCCTTTGATGCTCGAGAAAAGCAAGCATTGCTTGAAGCACCGAGTTTGGAATTGCAATCGGAGATGATCACTCAACTTATTGAATTTGCAAATTTTGAAGGCGCTAGTCCTTCTATGACAAGGCATTAAACTGTGGATAAAAAACTTCTGGAATTGTTAGTCTGTCCCTTGACCAAGACTAACCTAATTTATGACCAAGAAGCTCAAGAGCTAGTTAGCCTTGCTGCGCGCTTGGCTTATCCTATTCGTCAGGGAATTCCGATTATGCTTGGAGATGAAGCTAGGCAGTTGTCAGATACAGAAATGGAACGCATAGCGCCGTCTAAATAATTTTATGTTTTACACAATCCTTTTAAACCTTTGGTCTACGTTGGTGCGCATTTGCGCACCTTTTTTGATTTACGGACGCCTAAAAAAAGGGTTGGAGCATCCAGTACGCTATTCAGAAAGGTATGGAATAACTGAGCAGAAACGTCCAGAAGGGGAATTAATCTGGTTCCATGGAGCAAGTGTTGGTGAAAGTCTTTCAATATTGCCAATTATTCAAAAAATAACAGAACAAAAACCAGATGCGCATTTCTTAATTACAACCACCACTACTGCAGCACAAAGGGTTGTTAGCGCAAGAATGAGCAAGAATACTATCCATCAGTTTATTCCCTTTGATGCAACCAAATGGGCAAATAAATTTTTAGACCATTGGCAGCCTAAAGCTATTTTTTTTATAGAATCAGAAATTTGGCCAAACATTTTATTGCAAGCCCACCAGCGCAATATTCTCATTACTCTTCTTAACGCACGATTGTCTGAAACTAGTTTACGCAACTGGTTGTTTATTAAAAAAATTTCCAAGCAACTATGGGGATGTTTTTCTGCTATCTACACTCAAAGTGATATATTCACTCAAAGGTTCCATAAACTAGGAGCAAGTTGTGCAAAGACTTTAGGTAACATAAAGCTTTTAAGTGAAAAACTCCCTTTTGATGAAGGTGAATATTTGGATTGGAAAAAGCAAATTGGTGGCCGTGCTTGTTGGGTAGCTGCTAGCACGCATAAAGGTGAAGAAGAGCTTATTTTTAAAATTCACAAAGTCCTTAAAAAAGATATTCCAGATCTTTTAACCATTATTGCGCCTCGGCATGTTGAGCGATGTGATGATGTGATGCAAAAAAGAGAAGACTTAACAGTTGCGCGATTCACAAGCCAACAGCTATACGATCAGGATATTTTGTTGGTTGATGCTATGGCTAAGTTGGGCGTGTTTTACCGTCTTAGTTCAATTGCATTCATTGGAGGATCGCTTGTTCCTGTGGGTGGGCATAATCCTTTAGAGCCATCTATGATTGGTGCGTTTCCTTTATGGGGGCCATACTTTTTCAATGTTAATGATATGATGTACTTGTTTGAAGAATTGCCTTGCCGACAAACAGATATTGGTCAATTGACTGATACTTTAAAAGATCTATTAACTGACCCTGAAAAAGTTACTGCATTGTTGGAAAATTTGCAGCAACGAATTGTAAGCAGTCAACAATTGATCAATCAAAAAGTTGATGAGATTGTTGCAGCTATTTAAAGTTTTTATTTTCTAATTTTTTTTCTAAACGATCAAGTTGCTTTTTCAAGTTTTCAAGAAGCAGTAGTTGCTTCGTGTTGGTATCATCATCACCTTTATTAAAAATTTCTTCTTCAGCTGATTGCATGGCTCCTACAACGACGCCGATAAATAAATTTAAGATAATGAAAACCATAAAAACATAAAAAGATATATAATACACGTATGCATATTTTGCTACTTTTTCAGTTGAATGCATTACGTTTGCCCAGTCATCTCCGGTCAAAACTTGGAACATTGTTTTCATCGAAACTCCAATGTGCTGAAATTCAGATGCTCCAAGGTCACGGAACATAAATACACCTAACACACAGAATATATAGAAGAATAGCAACAGAAGGCATAATACATTTGCAACACCAGGTATTGCTTTCCAAAAACCGCTAAGAATTTGACGCATTTTGGGTGAAGCATCCATCATTGCCATTAAATGCATAACGCGAAACGTTCGAAGAACTGGCAAAAAATCATGGTTATCAGACATTGAGCCAACTACAATTATTAGATCGAAAATATTCCAGCCACTGCGGAAGAAGGAGGCTCCTCCTGCTAGTAGTTTTATGATTAGTTCAGTAACAAAAACACCCAATATAAATTTATCTGTCTGGTGCAAAATTTCTAAAACGTGTTGAGGGATATTTTGAAAGGTTTGTAAGCCAAGAGCTAGAGAGTTTATTACGACGATAAAGCCAATAAAATAATGGCCAGGCTTTGATTCCATTAGATCGTAAATTTTAGTGATATTTTTATGAAGTCTCATAATCAAAAAATTATTTTGGTCTATAGACTTACTATAAAAGAATAATTATGAAAAATTTATTAACGATAAAAAATAAGGCGATTAAAAAATTTAACCGCCATGTTTTAATCTAATTAGTCAGAACTACCATTCATGTCTTGCTAACCAAGGGTGTGAAAAACCGCTGGAGGATCTTTGATTTTTTTGAAATGTAACCCCTGAATTTTTTAATGTGCTTATTATCCAATCTTGAGCACTTTCAATATCATCAAACCAACGAAATTTTTTTGTTGGATACAATATTGCTTTTACGCGATCACTTTCCAAGGCTATAAAGCCTCTCATACTATTATAACAATCCTTAATAAACATATTGCCATCTTCTTTTGTATGCCAGTTGAGTGACTTTGATGCAGAAAGATTAGGTGTAGATGCGGTGTGTTTATTAGAAGTTCTGGAATAAGGACTATCAAAACTCGTTTGATGGACTGCCGCAGATGAATGAAGACTGCAAGCCTGAAAAGTCACAGTCAAAAGGGCTAAACTTAGTGAAATAATTTTTAACATAAACATCCTTTAAAAAGTAAAAACAAAATCAAGAACACCTAACAAAGCAATGTTATTATAAAAAATCAAATGTTTTTGTTTTATTAAAACTTTCTAAAAATATATCGAAAATTCTTTAAGGGGTTTTTATTTAATTTTGTTGCGTCTGTCTCTCTTCAAGCGTTATTTTTAGTTTTTTTGCTAACTCAAATCCCCATGTTTATGCGGTTTTAGAATCTTTAAAATCTTTAAAATCTCTATATACCACATGCTTTATTTTAGAATTAATTGAAAATATTCCTCAATAAATATCGTCTGCACCCTCACCTGTACAAGCTATTGCTTTTCCAAATTCTGGAAAAATAAGTGCTCGTCTAGTTTCTGTAAGAGTCACTGTGCCAGTCTTTGTACTTTCTATTCTGTGCCAAGTTTCATCTATAAATTCAATTTTATTTGTAATTATTCTGCCATTTTAGTTTTGATGAAATTATAGTTAATTGATGAAATATTATTTCTCAACCATCATTTTCTTAATATTTCCAATTGCTTTGGCAGGGTTTAACCCTTTAGGGCATGTGTTTGTGCAGTTCATAATGCTGTGACAACGATACAAACTAAAGGGATCCTCAAGAGCATTTAAACGCTCTTTAGTTTTTGTGTCTCTGCTATCAGCAATAAAGCGGTATGCTTGTAACAAGGTGGCAGGTCCTAAATATTTATCGCCATTCCACCAGTAGCTTGGGCAAGACGTTGTGCAACTAAAACACAGTACACATTCCCACAATCCATCTAGCTTGGCTCGTTCTTCTTGACTTTGTTTGCGTTCACGCTTTGGAGCATCATTGTTTTGTACCCAAGGTTTTATTGAAGCATATTGATCAAATGCGTGGCGCAAATCAGGCACGAGGTCTTTTACAACTTCCATATGGGGAAGGGGGGTTATACGTATAGGCCCTGAAATATTACCAACGTGTTTTGTGCATGCTAGAGTGTTTGTTCCATCTACATTCATGGCGCAGCTTCCACAAACGCCTTCACGACAAGAGCGACGAAAGGTTAAGGTGCTATCAATGGTGTTTTTTATATACAACAATGCATCCAAAACCATTGGTCCTGACTTTTTAATATCAATGGTAAATTCATCCATTTGCGGATTTTTGCCATCCTCTGTATTCCACCTATAAATGTAAAAAGTTCGCATTGATGAGGTATCACCGGACTGTGTAAACACCTTTCCTTTTTGAATTTGTGAGTGTTTAGGGAGTCTAAATTGAACCATCATGTCCTCTTATGTTGTTCAAAGTATATGCGAGCATGGTTAATAAACTCTTTTTTGAGGCGCTATTACTTCAACTTCGTCAGTCAGGGTGTGCATATGCACGGGACGTTTATCAAGCTGTACATTAAGGCTATCGTCACACCAAGAAAGTGTGTGTGCTAGCCATGACGTATCATCACGGTCTGGAAAATCTTCTCGAGCATGACCCCCACGACTTTCTGTACGATAGGCTGCTGAATGAATTGTAACAGCTGCTTGAATCATTAAATTTTGTAATTCAAGGGCTTCTACTAAATCGGTATTCCAAATTAGTGAATGGTCATTGACCTGAAGATTTTCTAAGGTTTTTGCGCACTCCTCTAGCTTGGACTTTCCTGCATCAAGCATGTCTTGTGACCTAAACACTCCGCAATGAGTTTGCATGATTTGCTGCATATTAGTTCGTATATGGCCAGTTAGTAGGTTACCAGAGGCATTTCGGGTTTTGTCAAAGCGATCAAGAATTATATTAGTGAAGGAATCAGCAAGTTTTTCATGAGGCGCTCCCGGGCGCACAACTTCTTTTGTACGCAGTGCAGCAGCACGACCAAAGACTACTAAATCTAATAACGAATTAGTTCCTAGTCTGTTTGCGCCATGCACTGAAACGCAAGCAGCTTCTCCAATGGCCATTAAGCCTTTAACGATTGTTTCCTTTGAATCGCGAGTGACCTCACCATGGTAGTTTGTAGGAATTCCTCCCATATTGTAGTGAACTGTTGGTTGCACGGGAATAGGTTCTTTGTTCGCATCAATGCCTGCGAATACGCGAGCTGTTTCATGCATTCCGGGTAACCGCTCGGCAATAATTTTGGGATCTAAATGTTCCATATGTAGCAGAGCGATGTCTTTGTGAGGACCGCAGCCACGACCTTCTTTAATTTCTATAGCAATTGCGCGGCTTACAACATCTCGCGATGCTAAATCTTTTGCATTGGGCGCGTACTTTAACATAAATCGCTCACCAAGACTGTTCGTTAAATACCCACCTTCACCGCGTACTGCTTCTGAAATTAAACATCCAGCACCATAAATTCCTGTAGGGTGAAATTGAATAAATTCCATATCAGCTAATGGCAACCCAGCTCTAAGCACCATGGCATTACCATCGCCTGTGCAAGTGTGTGCGCCTGTGCATGTGAAGAAGGTGCGACCATGTCCGCCTGTCGCTAATACCACCATATGTGCCCTAAATCGGTGAATGGTGCCATCATCCAAACACCATGCAATCACGCCTCGGCAAATACCTTGTTCATCCATTAACAAATCAAGAGTAAAATACTCAATAAAGAATTCCGTATTATGAGCAAGACACTGCTGGTAAAGAGTATGCAAAATTGCATGACCAGTTCTATCAGCTGCAGCGCATGCACGCTTTGCCATAGACTTTCCATGCTCAATTGTATGCCCGCCGAATTGGCGCTGATAAATATTTCCATGATCATCACGGGAAAATGGGACCCCCATGTGTTCAAGCTCAACAACTGCGTCAACTGCATTTTTGCACATGTATTCAATCGCATCTTGGTCGCCCAACCAATCAGAGCCTTTTACTGTATCGTAAAAATGGTAGCGCCAATCATCTCCATCACCGGTGTTGTTCAGGGCTGCTGATATACCACCTTGCGCTGCAACCGTATGACTTCGTGTTGGGAAAACTTTTGTAATACAAGCGGTTTTTAAGCCAGCAGCGCTCATTCCAAGGCTTGCTCGCAAACCAGCTCCTCCGGCACCTACCACAACGACATCAAATTCATGATCAATAATGGAATAGGTCATTTAAGTATTACTATCTGTATAAGAGAAAATATTCCAAAAACACTTAATATGCTGAACATGGCCCCAACCATAAAAACAACAGTACTGCGAATTTTTTGATTTGGAATGTAATCTATGCAAACGGTTTGAATGCCCAAATATCCATGATAAAAACCGCTGATTAACATAACAGATAGCAATAAGGCTGAATATAGACTACCAAAATTTTTCATAATTTCTTGATACTCTAAATTTTTTATGCAAAATAAACTCCACATAAACCACGGCACAAGCACCAATAATACGCAGGCAGTTATGCGCTGTAAAACGCAATGACGGGTGAATGATTTCATATTAAACATATCGTCAAAATTGTTAGGAAGAATACTAAAATACAAACAATCCATCCGCTATAATAAACAGAGCTCAATTCAAACCCCTTGCCAAGTGACCACACTAAATACCGTATTCCATTAAGCATGTGATAATAGATACTGGCCAAAATCAAATAAATAATTGCTTTTACGAATGGCTGATTTAGCCAAGAGCAGAAATCACTGTATGCAATCGGACCTTTGCTTAAAGCGTATAGCCACGCACAAGTTAAGGCCAGCCCTACTGTGAACCCTAATCCTGTTAGTCGATGTAATATTGATAATACCGACGTCAATTGAGGGCTATAAATCTGCAAATGTGGAGACAAAGGTCTTTGCATAACATTAAGTGTTTTATTTTTATGACTTAAGTTTGGGAAAAACTAAGGACTTTTGTCAATTGATCTTCCTTAATGATTTTTCGCGCATCGATAAAATTATTGAAGATGAAAAAATAATCGTCAAAATTACAAAGGTAATCCCAGGATGCAAGTGAATGCTAAAAATAAGCTTAAGCCCAACTATTACAAGCACAATTCCTAAAGCAAATTTAAGATATTTTATTTTTTCAATAGCTCTGGCCAAAACAAAATACAAAGAACGTAATCCCAAAATAGCTAAAATATTGGAAGTATATATAATGAAAGGATTTCTTGTTATTGAAAATATTGCAGGCAAAGAATCTACAGCAAAAATAATATCAGAAAACTCAATTAACACTAAAGCAAACAGAAGGGGTGTGGCTTTATGTTTTTTGTGCTCAATCACAAAAAATTTATTTCCATGCAATTTTGAGGAAAGAGGAATTATTTTTTGACAAAACTTCCAAAGTCTACTGTTGGCTAATGGTTCTTCTTTTTCTCTTATGAAAAAAATCTTCATTCCTGTGAAAACAAGAAATGCCCCAAATATATATAATAACCAACTAAACCTTTCTAGAAGCTCAACCCCTAAAAATATCATCAATGCCCGCATAACAATGGCACTTAGAATACCGATAAAAAGAAGGCGATGTTGATATTGGGTAGGTATACTTAAGCTTTTAAAAATGACCGCAAATACCATTACATTATCAAGGCTTAAAACCTTTTCTATTTTATAGCTTGTGATGTATTCGAAAAAAGCTACTTCACCTAAGTGAACAAATATCCATGCGCTAAATGCCAAGGACACGCTAATCCAAAACAGAGTCCACCCTATAGCCTCTTTGTAAGTAGGTTGGTGATCACGGCGATTAAATATTCCTAAATCAAGCGCCAAAAATAAAAAAATGAAAATATTAAAAACAATCCAATAGGTTTGAGTAATCATTTGCTAACAATATTTTTTGATCTATCTGTCTATAACTGTAGCGTGGTTTAGAATCTTTTTAAAAACATTTTGTTATTTGGTTATTCACGGTTGTCGGCACAAAACTTGCATGACATTAGGTATTAAACTAGTGATAAAAATTATGCCTTTATTTTTTTTAGCTTGCTTATTGCTTAGTGGATGCAATCCATTTGGAGCATTTCGTCCAACGTCTGACGAAATACAAAGTGCAAATTGGGCTCCAAATCCTGACAAACCAAAACCCAAGAAACAATTGTTTTGCTACAGAACTTTGGGTGAGCCGATGTGTTATGACCATGAACTTGATGAAAGTGAGCGTCATAGATTAATTGGGAAAACTGCAGAGCCACAAGAAAAAGACCCAACTAAATCTACTTTTTCTAGTTGGGTCCCAAGTGCTCTTCGTTAAAATTTAAAGAGTTTAAAACGGAATATCGTCATTTAATTCGTCGAAATGGCTAGGCAAAGCGCTACCGCCAGCATCGCCTTCAATACCATGGTGATCTCCGCCACCTCTGCTATCTAGAAGGGTTAGCTCTCCACGGAAACGAGAAAGAACTACCTCAGTGCTGTAGCGTTCAACGTTATTGTTGTCAGTCCATTTACGAGTCTGAAGGCTACCTTCGATGTAAACTTTAGAACCCTTACGTAAATATTTCTCAGCAACTTCGCCTAAACGATCGTTAAATAACACAACTCTGTGCCACTCTGTGCGATCTTTGCGCTCGCCTGATTGCTTGTCTTTCCAGCTTTCACTGGTTGCTACTGAAAATGACACAATTTTTGTACCATCTTGCGCGTTACGGACTTCTGGGTCTTTCCCCAAATTTCCAATTAAAATAACCTTATTTACTGAGCCTGCCATATTTGCCCTTTTGACATGAAAAATTTATAGTGACACCAGTAGTTAACAAAATTATATAGAAGTTGGCAACATGGAAGTGGCATTTAGTGTTACACCAAATGCAGCAGTGCATATTCAGAAAATCCTTGAAACTGAATCCCAGGGTAGTAGATTCCGCATTTCTGTTCATGGTGGAGGGTGCTCAGGATTTCAATATAATTTTTTAATTGATGCTGAATTAACACCAGATGATAAAATTTTTACCCAAGGAACAACAGAAGTTGTGTTAGATTTTATTTCATTGGGACTTCTGAATGGATCTCAGTTAGATTACGTGGAAGATTTAACCGGCGCAAAATTTGTTATCAAAAATCCTAATGCTGCGTCCGCTTGTGGTTGTGGCAATTCTTTCTCGATTTAAAAATATAATTAGAAGGCACGTATGCTTAACACAAAGCTAAAATATGTAACATTTTTTCTGGGGTTAATAATTTCTCCCCAAGCCATGTCAGCTGAAAGACCAGCAGAAGGAACGGATTACTTATTAGGATTAGAACTTGAACATCATTTAGTACGCGAAAACATAGCTGATTATGTAGCAAGGCAAGCTGGTGAATCTTGCAAACTAGCCATTGGGGCAGGGCATATTGCAGATCCCATGGCGCTTCGCCCAGCATACAAGCCTGGTGGAAGCAACTGCCTTACTGAAAGCATTCAAGGTGCAGGAATTTACACATTTCATAGGCATACAGGATGGTATACATTTAGCGCCGAAATGGATGCTGCTTTTGGCTCAGACATGATTGGCAATATTCGAAAAGTTTCACATCAAGATGCAATATTGCCTCCTAACACTTGGAATTTAATATGGGATGAATCCTATCATCCTGCTGTGCTATCAGCTGAGCATTTATTCGAAAAAGCTCTTGCTAGCTTAAAACCCGAAGGAGTCTTTGTCTTTACTATTCCTATTAACAAGAGCGAAGGGGTTTGGATTACAGGAAATGAATGTGATGACGTAGCATTAACTGGTGAGTTTAGTGGAAAACTAGCTTATGCGCCCTTATCTGAGAAATTTGATTCGTTAGAAGCAGTTGAAACGTTTATTAGAGATCATTTGAAAGCTATAAGTTTTTCGTCAGTTGAATTGCATAAGAGTATATTAATGACAGCCTTGCAGAATGTAACTGGACAAACATCTTTTAAAGCTGTGAACGAATCTTTAGTAGAACTTTTAGATTCAGAAATCATGCGCATAATAACGGAAGAACGATACCAATTACTTAGGCTTGATCCTATTTTTGCACACACTGGTGGAATGTACTATGTTGTCGCAAAAAAATAGAGTGATTAGGGCAAGCGCTGCATCATGAAAATTGTCACTTGGAATGTGAATTCTGTTCGTGCGCGGTTGCCTCATGTTGAGAATTTTTTAAAAGATCATCAACCTGACGTGCTGTTACTGCAAGAATTAAAATGTGAAAAACATGCTTTTCCGCTATCACTTGAAGAATTTGGGTACAATTGCGCTGTGTTTGGTCAAAAAACCTATAATGGCGTTGCGATTTTATCAAAATACCCTATCGAAGATGTGCAGATGGGAATTCCTAATTTTGAAGATGCATCATCCCGTTATATTGAAGCCTTCACAAATGGTGTGAGGGTAGCCAGCGTGTATGTACCAAACGGTCAAGAAATTGATTCTGCTGCATACATTTATAAGTTAAATTTTTTTCAGGCACTTTATAATCATGCTCAATACTTGCTTACTTTGGATGAGCAAATCGTGATTGGTGGAGACTTTAACGTGGCCCCCACTGATGATGATGTTTACAATCCTGTTATCTGGAAAGGTCAAGTATTGTGCAGCGTAAGGGAACGAGAGGCATTTCGAAAAATTGTGTATGCAGGCTTTACCGACGCAGTAGCACAGAGTGCCCCAGGTCCAATGCCTTATACCTGGTGGAATTATCGGCAAGGTGCATTTGCAAAGGATGGTGGCCTTCGGATTGATCATTTGCTACTATCACCTCAAGCAGCAGATAGCTTAAACACCACAACAGTGCACCGTTACATGCGTGGATTAGAAAAAGCTTCGGACCATGCGCCGGTTGAAGTTATGTTAAAAAATTAAAGGAGCAGAACGTGACAATTTCATTAAATGATGTCGCAAAAATTTCAAAATTATCAAGTATACGTTTGAATGATGCTGAAAAAGTAGTTATGCAAACTCAACTGACGGGTATTTTTAGTTGGATAAACCAATTAACAGAAATTGATGTGAGCAATGTTAACTTAAATGATTTTCCGCAAGCGCAAATGCATGAACGTGATGATGTGGTCACTGTTCCTAATCAGGTTAAAGAAGTAACACAAAATGCTCCACAAGTAGCACATGATATGTTTGCTGTGCCAAAAGTTGTTGAATAAGGAATGTCCATGAGTACCGAAATTACATTAAGCCAAGCCAAGCAAATGCTTGAAAGGAAAGAATGCTCCTCAACTGAATTGGTGCAGTCTTTTATTAATCAAGCAACGGCAAAGCGTCATTTGAATTGCTTTATCACAGAAACTTTTGAAAATGCCCTTGCTCAGGCAACTGAAGCTGACAAGCGAATTGCTAATGGCAATGCTTTACCTTTAGATGGGCTACCTATTGCCAACAAAGATTTGTATTGCACTCAAGGTGTGCGTACCACTGCAGGTTCAAATATTTTAAAGAATTTTATTCCTCCATACGAATCAACCGTATCAGGAAACTTAAAAAAGGCCGGAGCAATTAGTCTTGGGAAATTGAACATGGACGAATTTGCTATGGGGTCTGCAAATCTAAATAGCGCTTATGGTCCTGTTGTTAATCCTTGGAGATCAATCTCTGAACCTTCAAAAGACTTAGTTCCAGGTGGTTCATCTGGTGGATCTGCTGCCTCTATTGCTGCTGGGCTTTGCCTTGGTGCAACTGCTTCTGATACAGGTGGATCAATTCGTCAACCAGCTGCTTTTTGCGGAATTACAGGCATTAAACCTACGTATGGATTATGCTCTCGTTGGGGAATGGTTGCTTTTGCATCGTCATTAGACCAAGCGGGTCCAATGGCGCACACAATTGCTGATTGCGCAATATTGTTAAAGCATATGGCAAGTTATGACGATAAAGACGCTACCAGCCTAAAAGTTACAATTCCAGACTACACTGCTAACCTAAAACCTGCAGCAAAAGGTCTGCGAGTAGGGCTGCCAAAAGAATATCTGGAAGGCTTAAATCAAGAAGGCCAAGCTTTGCTTCAAAAAGGTATTAGTTGGTTAAAAGCCGAAGGTGCAGAAATTGTTGATATTTCCTTGAAAATGACTGCTGCAGCGCTGCCAACTTATTATATTATTGCTCCTGCAGAAGCTTCAGCAAATCTAGCTCGCTACGACGGTGTTCGCTATGGGGCACGAGTAGACAGCGCAACTCTTGATGAAATGTACCAGAGCACGCGCCATGATGGATTTGGAGCAGAAGTAAAACGTCGTATAATGATTGGTACTTACGTTCTTTCAGCAGGCTACTACGATGCTTATTACACTAGAGCGCAAAAAGTAAGAAAACTGATCTCTCAGGACTTTGATAATGCCTTTGAAAAAGTTGATGTTATATTGACACCAACGACACCAGGAGCAGCTTTTGGACTTCACGACTGTAACAACGATCCTGTTGCAATGTATTTGAACGATATTTATACAGTTACTGTAAATCTGGCCGAGCTTCCTGGTATTTCTATTCCAGTTGGGTTATCTGCTGATGGACTTCCTTTGGGACTGCAGTTAATAGGTCCAAAATTGTCAGAACAACTGTTATTCAATGTCGGCCTAACATTAGAGCAAGCAGCACAATTTCCTCATTTTAAAGCCGTATAAGGGGTATTTATGAAAAATCTTGTTCAAGGACAAACAGGGCTTTGGGAAGTCGTCATCGGACTTGAAGTCCATGCCCAAGCTGTTTCAAATGCAAAATTATTTTCTGGTGCATCAGCTGTGTTTGGCGCTGATCCAAACACTCAAGTAACTTTTCTTGACGCTGGAATGCCAGGGATGCTTCCGGTTCTAAATAAAGCTTGTGTTGATCAGGCTATCAAAACTGGTCTAGGAATGAATTCTACCATCAATAAAGTGTCAGTATTTGACCGTAAAAATTATTTTTATCCAGATCTTCCTTTAGGATATCAGATTTCTCAGTTTTATTACCCAATCGTAACCGGTGGATATATAGACATCGATCTAGAAAATGAAGTTAAGCGTATTAACGTGACTCGTTTGCATTTAGAGCAGGATGCCGGAAAAAGTACTCACGATTTGCATCCAAACTTATCGTATATCGATTTTAACCGTGCAGGCGTCGCACTCATGGAAATTGTTTCTGAGCCAGAAATGCGTTCATCACAGGAAGCAATGGCTTATGTGAAAAAGCTTCGTTCAATTTTACGTTACCTTGGAACTTGCGACGGAAATATGGAAGAAGGAAGTTTGCGGGTTGATGCAAATATTTCTTTGCACAAACCAGGTACTCCATTTGGCACTCGTGCTGAAATTAAAAACGTAAATTCAGTAAGATTCTTAGGTCAAGCTATTGAGTACGAAATTGTGCGTCAGCTCGATATTATCGAAAATGGTGGCACGGTTGTGCAAGAAACACGTTTGTTTGACCCCACAAAAGGCGTAACTCGCTCAATGCGCAGCAAAGAGGATGCTATGGATTATAGGTATTTCCCTGATCCTGATTTGCGTCCACTTGTGCTTGATGAATCTCGTATTGAAGCTATTCGTGTTAGCATGCCTGAATTACCCGATGCTAAACGTGACCGCTTTATGCAAAAATTTGCATTAACCAAATATGATGCCAACGTTCTGGTGGCTGAAAAAGAAGTTGCTGACTTTTATGAAGAAATTGTTGGGCACTCAAAAGGTCAAGGTGCAGAAAAACTGATTGCTAACTGGTTGATAGTTGAAGTTTTTGGTGCAATGAATCGTGATGGAAAATCAATTGATAATTTACCTTTTTCCCCACAACATTTAGCAAGCTTGGTGGATCTTATTATTGACAACACCATTTCTGGAAAAATTGCGAAAGATGTTTTTTCTAAAATGTGGGAAACCGGGAAGGCTCCTGCTCAACTAATTGATGAGCTTGGGTTACAACAGGTTTCGGATACAAGCGTTATTGAAAAAACTGTTGATGGTGTTATTGCTGCAAATGCTTCTCAAGTTGAGCAGTACAGGGCTGGCAAAGAACAAGTTTTTGGTTTTCTTGTTGGGCAAGTTATGAAAGCGCTCCAAGGAAAAGCAAATCCAGGGGTTGCTAATGAAATATTAAAGAAAAAATTGAGTGCTTCTGAGTAATTTCAGTAAAGGGCTGGCACTGAAAAAGTTACCAGCCCCACTTTTAACTAGGCACGCTTCTTTGGGTCAATCCAACCAACATTTCCGTCTTTTCGCCTGTATACTACATTCAGCTCATCATTCGCCGCATTTCTAAACATCACCACAGGTGTATCAGCCAGATCAAGCTTCATAACTGCTTCACTAACGGTAAGGTGGTGAATATCATGAGTCATTTCAGCAATTACAATCGGTGTATCTGCTCCGCTATCTTCAGCTTCATGGTTAACCACAAAGTAAGACGCTGCAGCTCCGATTGCATCATGATGGCGTTGACGATCACGTAATCTGGAACGGTATTTTTTTACACGTTTTTCTAATTTAGTTAAAGCATCTGTAAAACTTTTATAAGCATCGCTATCACGACCTTTGCTATGTACAACTAGATTTTTGCTAACATGTACCGCTAGGTCTGTTACAAATTCATGATGATCTTTACTAAGGTGAACTTGTGACTCATGAGTTTCTCCAACATATTTCTCTAATAGGGCTCTTAATTCTGTTTGAATGAATGTGTTCAAACTCTCACCAACATCCATCTGGTGACCGGCTACATGAATTGTCATGGTTCTCTCCTTTGCTTTATGAATCCAAGCCTTGCGCTTGTCTACTCCATAGGTGAGCATACTGCTTACCTAATTGCAACAGCTCTTGATGAGATCCAGACTCAATAATTTGCCCATTATCTAAAACATAAATGTGGTCAGCATCAATAACTGTTGATAAACGGTGGGCTATCATAATGGTCGTACGCCCTATCATCAGCTCTTTTAAGGCTGATTGAATATGTCTTTCAGAATCCGTGTCAAGAGCAGATGTAGCTTCATCAAGGAGTAAAATTGGTGCTTTTTTTAACATAGCACGTGCGATGGCTAATCGCTGACGTTGTCCTCCAGAAAGGCTAACACCGTTCTCGCCAACGATTGTATCATACCCTTGCGGAAGCTTTTGGATAAAGTCATGAGCAGCTGCAGATTTGGCCACGCTATAAACATCATCTGTTGAAAAATCTTGGCAACCGTAGGTTATATTTTCAAACACACTCAAGTCAAAAAGAGCAATTTCTTGACTAACTAAGGCAATTTGTTTTCTTAAATGCTTCAGTTCCCAATCTTTTACATTCACGCCATCTATAGCAATTTCTCCTGCATCCACATCGTAGAATCGTGGAATAAGGTTAATAATAGTTGATTTTCCTGCACCACTTGCCCCAACGAGAGCTACGCATTTACCTGATTGTGCTTCAAAACTAATACCTAACAGCGCTTTTTTCTTGAGGCCGTAAGCAAAATGCACATTTTTGTATTCTATACGCCCTTGTGATTTTGCAGGATGTTTTGGGTTGATAGGGGAAAGAATAGTGCTATCAGTGTCAATAATTTCAAAAACTCTGTCTGCTGCTGCCAATCCTTCTTGAAGGCTAGCGTTAAGGTTACTTAATCGCTTCAGTGGTTCATACGCTAAAATGAGAGCAGCAATAAATGAAATGAATTCCCCTGTCGTACGATTGTGGTGCATTACTTGCCAACCACCATACGCAATTACCGAAATGATCGCGGCACCGCCCATGCTTTCAATAATTGGATGACTAAGTGACCTAACCCTGGAGGTTTTAACTACAAGTTTGTAAATTTTTTCAATCTGTATTTGGGCACGATTCGCTTCATAATTTTCTGTTGAGTACGCTTTGATCACTCTAATGCCTTGAAAAATTTGGGTTAATTGCTTTGTGAATTTTGCAATTTCTTCTTGAGCGTTAAATGTGACCTTGCGCATGCGTTTTCCAATACGAATAATTGGCAAAAATGCAGCGGGGAAAATAAAAAATGATAGGCAAGCCAAGAACCAATCCCTGTAGAACATGACCCCAATTAAAAAAGTCAGTGTGAAACTGTCTCTGCCAATGCCAACTATTGTGTTAGCAACGCTATTGCGCATAAGGGTTATATCGTTTGTAAAGCGAGAAAGTAGTTCCCCGCTATTTCGTTTGTGAAAATATTCTAAATCTAGGCTCATTAAATGACGAAATACCCGATTTTGAATATCAGATATGATACTTTGGCCAATGCGCGTCATGGTGACCGTTTCACCATATGAGGCAAATCCTTTTATCACAAAGGCTGCAAGAACAGCTGCGCAAAACATAACCAACAATTGTGGGTTATTGGTTGTAAAAACATCGTCAAAAACAGGCTGTAACAAAAAGGGCAGGGCTGCTGTGGATAATGCGGTTAGCAACATAAAAAAACATGCCTGGCCAAAACGTAGTTTGTATGGTGCAAGATGTTCGTGAACTAATCTTTTTGCAAGGGGCTTTTGCAAGGTTTGCTTTTCTGCCATAAATGTAGGGATAATACTTTTGGTAAACGTATCAAGTTTTGATACATTTCGCAATCATACACATTATTTTTTGACATGCAATTACAGAATTTTTTGTTTTATAAGGTTTTCCTTTTTCTTATTGTGTTTTTATGCTTGCCATTACCTCATGGGAATATATACTCATTTTTGATGCTAGTTGGGCTCAGTCTTTTTCAATTCAAAAAGCACGATTTCAGTAGAAAAGTAACAAATCCAATAACCATTATATTTATAGCATGGTGCGCCCTAAGCACGCTCTGGGCAGTCGATGTTTCCAAAGCCATGCAGATGTACATCAAGGTCACGGCAATTATGCTAGGTGGTTGGTTTTGGTGGAATAGCTATAATCAATTTAGCCATCAAAAGCACCAACAGTTTCAATCGATTGTATTTATTGCTGGCTCCTTGTTAGCAATTTTTCTGATGATTTTTTGTATTAATCTTCAATTTGGAGGTACGTTATACCGAATCATTGATCAACAAATTTCTCAAGCTTTAATTCACGGTTGCGTCGCTTGTAGCTTAGCAATTTGGATGAACTTGAAACATTTCAAAAAATGGGCACAGGTCTGTATTTTAATATTGCTCTTTTGGACTCTGCAACATGGCTCAAGTGATGCTGCTGCTTTAGGAGCCCTCTTAGGGTCAGGAGCCTTAGTCATGCATAAATTTTTACCTGGCTTTTTAAGAGCAATGTTTATTTATGGTATGCCAGCTGTTTGGGGTCTTTTGCCATTTATTTTTCGTATGTTATCTCATGAGCAATATACGCAATGGGCAACTGTTCTTGACCCCAGTTACACTCACAGGTTATTTATTTGGCATTCTGTTGCCGAGCAGATTTTTGAGCGTTTTTGGACTGGATTTGGTTTCGGCAGTTCTCGTTATCGCTTTCTTTCCGTTCGGGGTGAAGACATTACCATTACAACCGGGCACGAAAAGTTAGTATTATTCTCTCCTGAAAATTGTTTGCATCCTCATAATTTTATGCTGCAAATTTGGCTTGAGCTTGGCGCCATCGGAGTAATGCTGGCTTGCATAGCTTGGATTAGCTATTGGAATAAGCAATATGATAAATCAGGAAGCTATACAATAGCATTTTGGGGAAGTGCCCTTTGCGTAGCTGCAACGGGCATTAGTATTTGGCAAAGTTGGTGGCTTATTTTGATAGTGGTTCTTGCGCCAGTTTATAAGCTAAGCAATTCCATACAGCCTCATTCCAACTAACTTAGACTTTTTAACACATCTTCAGATATCTCTACGTTTGTGTAAACGTTTTGCACGTCATCACTATCTTCTAACGTATCGATGATTTTAAACAATGTTTTTGCCTGATCTACATTGACGACAATTGTAGTTAATGGCTTCCACATGATTTTTGCTTCTCTAGGATCTCCTAAGGTTTCAATTAAAGAATCACGAACCGCAGCAAAGCTTTCCAGCGGGCAAGTTACCTCATGAACATCGTCAATAGTTTCCACATTGTCAGCACCTGCATTAACTGCTGCTTCAAACACTTGATCAAAGCTAAATTTTGATACATCAAAATGCAGCATGCCCAAACGCTCAAAACAAAAGCCAACGCTTCCAGTTTCTCCTAAATTTCCACCATTTTTACTAAGAGTAGAGCGCACTTCAGAGGCGGTGCGATTGCGATTATCAGTTAAAGTTTCAACAATTACTGCCACCCCAGCAACCCCGTAACCTTCATAACGTACTTCTTCGTATTGACTTAGATCATCTCCACCACTGGCTTTTTTAATTGCTCTATCAATATTGTCTTTTGGCATATTAGCACCTCGTGCGGAAGCCAAAGCCGCCCTTAGTCGTGGATTTGAAGAAGCCTCAGCTCCTCCTGATTTTACAGAAACAATAATTTCTCGTGCAATTTTTGCAAACATTTTGGCACGCTTCGCATCCTGCGCGCCCTTGCGATACATAATATTTTTAAACTGCGAATGTCCTGCCATAGTGTTCTCCGTTTAATCAATTGCTTCTGCTAGTCTGGTTGCTTGGTCATTAGAAATTAGTGGATCAATAAGTTCGTCTAATGCTTCACCTTCAACAATTTGTAAAAGTTTATAAAGAGTTAGGTTAATGCGGTGATCGCTAACACGTCCTTGAGGAAAATTATAGGTACGAATACGCTCAGATCTATCACCTGTACCCACCTGCCCTTTACGGCTTGCGGACCGCTCATCTTCCTTGCGTTGACGTTCCGCTTCATAAATTCTTGCGCGCAAAATTTTCATCGCTTTGGCTTTGTTTTTATGTTGGGAACGTTCATCTTGGCAAGTAACAATGACCCCTGTTGGAATATGGGTTATGCGCACCGCGCTATCAGTTGTATTAACGTGCTGACCACCAGCGCCTGAAGCTCTGTACACGTCAATTTGCAGATCTTTTTCATCTATGTGAATATCCACCTCTTCCACTTCTGGAAGAACCGCCACTGTTGCAGTAGAAGTGTGTACGCGACCACTGGATTCTGTTTCTGGAACTCGTTGCACTCTGTGCACGCCAGATTCAAACTTCAATCGAGCGAAGACTCCCTTACCTGAAATGCTGGCGCTTGCTTCGCGAATGGCCCCAAGGCCTGTGTCACTTAATGCAATTATTTCAAATTTCCACCCATGGTTTGCAGCGTATCGTTGGTACATGCGAAACAAGTTGGCAGCAAACAAACCTGCTTCATCGCCACCTGCGCCGGCACGTACTTCTAAAATAGCGTTACGTTCATCGTCTGCATCTTTGGGCAATAATAAAACTTTAATTTTTTGTTCAAATTCAGGAAGGCATTGAAGGATAGCGTCGTATTCGTGCTGTGCCATGGCTTTCATGTCAGCATCTAATGATGAATCATTTAGCATTGCTTCAAGATCAATTTTTTCTCTTTGTGTTTTTCTAAGATCTAAAATGACCTCAGAAATTTCAGTGAGATCACTATATTCCTTGGAAAGACGAGCAAATTCTTTAGCATCCTTCATGTCATGGTGTGCTAACAGGTCTTGCAACTCTTGATGGTGAGTAACTAACCGGTCTAATTTTACCTCAAATGACATAAAGCTCTCTAAAACATACGTAGGCGTAGTCTACAAAAAACTAGCCTTTCAAGCAATGTTTATATAGTTTTATGTCAGGACCTGTGCACGAAAAAGACCTTATCATTCCAGATATTAGCCAAGCATCAAGCTATGCTTAGTATGCAAATTCATTTGGGTTTTTTGATTTTCGCTTTTTTCTTCGTTTCTCTCTCTCTCTTTCTGTGTATTATTCAATTGTTATGACGTAACGCTGGAAATCTGTTTGGAGAAATTTGGAATAAGGACGCTTATGGGGCAGAGTTGGTATGCTGAAATGAATTGAGTTTGGGGCTGTCTTTAATATAGTGAGGAAACGGCAAAAGATTATAAAGATCTTTGCCAACACTTAAACGCATGGCTGACATCTAAAAAACGCTTGCATCGATGGTTATATGGGATTATGGTGAAGGTCATTGTAGTTTTTTGGTGAACAACGGCTGCAACGCCAAATTCTTGTGAAGTGCTCTCAAGTTAGTAAGATGCCTTGGTGATTTCAAAATATTTGACAAATTTTCAGCCAGATCTTATATTACGCCTTATGGCGGAGTAGCTCAGCTGGTTAGAGCACCGGAATCATAATCCGGGTGTCGGGGGTTCGAGTCCCTCCTCCGCTACCATTATTACCTTTTCTTAACTATTGTTAGTCCATCACCAATTGGCAACATGCAAATGTCTACGCGAGCGTCGGTTTTTATTATGTCATTTAATTTGCGAATGGCTTTTGTTCCTGAATCTGAATGCGCAGAATCAATAACTCGACCATTCCATAAAACGTTATCAATAAGGATGACTCCATTTGCACTGACAACTCTTAAGCTTTCTTCGTAGTAATCTGGGTAATGGCTCTTATTTGCATCTATAAAAACAAGATCAAAGGATTGATCTTCAAAAGTTTTAAGTGTTTCAAGTGCAGGCCCTATGATCAGCTGAATACGGTCGCTAACTTCAGCTTCTTTCCAATGCTTAAGTGCAATTTTTGTCCAGTCAACATTTTTATCAAGCGCTGTAATGCTCACGCTTGGTAGTGCTAATGCCATGCATAAGGCGCTATACCCAGTATATGTGCCAATTTCTAAAATACGTTTAGGGCAAAGAATTCTAACAAGCATTGCGATGAATTGACCTTGCTCGGGCAAAATTTGCATGTTTCTCTCAGGCATGTTCGCTGTCTGTTCACGCAATTTTTTTAAGCATGAAGGTTCACGAACCCCAACTTGCAAAAGATATTCGCGTAATTCTTTTGTTAGTTGAATAGCTTTTTGATCCTGATAAGTAGTCATCATGCTGTTTATGAAAATGTTTTCTTGATACTATAGCGGGAACCTTAAAAAGGCTAGGTTGTATGAGATCGGTTGCGATTTTTGGATATGGTTATGTTGCAAAATTTTTGATTAAAGAGTTTTTGCCAGAAAATAAAGTTATAGTACTTACGCGTCACCCCGAAGATATTACAGATAAAAACGTTTCGGTAATTCATTTTGATGATTGTTTGCCAGAAGTTGATGGAATTATTTCAACGATCCCACCTGTTAATGGAATTGATCTTGTGCTTGAAAAATATTCGCCATCTTGTTGGGCTGCTTATTGTTCTAGTACTGGCGTGTATGGTGACCATCAGGGGGATTGGGTTACCGAAAACAGTTTATGCAATCCAAGTAATGAAAGAAACCGGCAACGCCTTGAAATTGAGAGAAAATGGATGGCGTTACCTAATGCTTGTGTATTAAGAATAGCTGGAATTTATGGACCGAGTCGTTCTGTTTTTGATCAACTAGATACAGGAAATGCCAAAAGAATTGATAAAACAGGGCACGTTTTTTCACGTATTCATGTTGAAGATATTGCAGGGTTTAGTCATTTTGCCTTTTTCAATAAACTATCTGGTATTTATAATTTAGCTGATAATTTCCCTGCGCCTTCTAGAGCGGTTGTGGAATATGCTTGTGATTTGCTTGGAAAATCTTATCCACCCTTAGTTTCATTTGATCAGGCAAATTTATCATCTATGGCTTTTGAATTTTATCAAGATTGTAAAAAAGTGAATGCTGAAAAAATTGTGGTGCAGGGTTACAGCATACGATTCAAAAATTATATCGATGGGCTTGAGGACATAATCAAGAGAAAGCATCAATAAAAAACCCGCAATAAAGCGGGTTTTTTATCTTGTGTTATTACTAGCGTACTAGCGGGAAAGAATTGCCAACATTAACAATGCTACAATGTTGATAATCTTAATCATCGGGTTAATTGCAGGGCCAGCGGTATCCTTATAAGGATCACCTACTGTATCACCAGTAATGGCAGCTTTATGGGCTTCAGACCCCTTACCACCAAAGTGACCATCCTCAATGTACTTCTTCGCATTATCCCATGCTCCACCGCCTGATGTCATAGAGATAGCTACGAACAATCCGGTGACGATAGTGCCCATTAGCATGGCGCCTAGTGCTGCAAAAGCTTCAGCTTGACCTACAACAAAGTTCACAATTACGTAAATTGCAACTGGAGCTATTAGAGGTAGCATGGATGGAACAATCATTTCAGTGATTGCTGATTTTGTAAGCATATCAACAGCTGCACTGTAATCTGGGCGAGCTGTGCCTTCCATAATGCCAGGAATTTCCTTGAACTGACGACGCACTTCAACCACAACAGCACTTCCTGCACGTCCAACGGCTTTCATACCCATGGAGGCAAATAAGAATGGCAACATACCACCAATTAGCAAGCCAATAAGCACGAATGGATCTTCTAAGCTAAATTCCACTGAAAGAGATGGGAAATAGTGTTTCAGATCTTGTGTATACGCAGAAAACAGCACAAGAGCAGCCAAACCAGCAGAGCCAATAGCATATCCTTTAGTGACAGCTTTTGTTGTGTTTCCAACAGCATCTAATGCATCGGTAACAGTACGAACTGACTTCGGTAACTCAGCCATTTCTGCAATTCCACCAGCGTTATCAGTAACAGGTCCGTATGCGTCAAGTGCTACAACCATGCCAGCTAGAGCCAACATCGTCGTTGCTGCAACGGTAATACCTAAGATGCCTGCTTGAAGGTGGGCAACCAAAATTCCCATGCAAATAATTACAACAGGAAGTGCAGTTGATTCCAACGAAACAGCTAAACCTTGGATAATGTTTGTTGCATGGCCAGTCGTAGAAGACTGAGCAATGCTTCGCACAGGGCAGTAGTTTGTAGAGGTGTAGTACTCAGTTACCCATACCAACAACCCTGTTACAACCAATCCAGTTAGTCCGCATATATGCAAAGAAGTTATGCTAAAGCTTTGATTATTAATAACCATAGCTTCTGTCACGCTCCCAAACATATGGTTTGTGACCCAAAAAATTAGGCCTGCTGAAAGAACTGATGCAGCAATTAAGCCTTTGTAAAGTGCTTTCATGATATTGTTGTCTTTGCTGAGGCGCACAAAAAATGTTCCAGCAATTGTACCAATAATACATACAGCACCCAATGCTAATGGATAGGTCATCAATTTTTGTTGTAGATCGCCTGTAAAATAGATGGCTGCTAAAAGCATAGAAGCAACGATAGTTACTACATATGTTTCAAAAAGGTCTGCTGCCATTCCTGCGCAGTCACCAACGTTATCACCAACGTTATCTGCAATAACTGCAGGGTTACGTGGATCATCTTCTGGGATTCCTGCTTCAAGTTTTCCTACAAGATCGGCACCTACGTCAGCACCTTTAGTAAAAATACCACCGCCAAGACGGGCGAAAATAGAAATAAGAGAAGCACCAAAACCTAGGGCAATCAATGCTTCTAATAGTTGACGTTGTTCAACTTCTGCATTGATTAAATAGAAATAGTATAAGGCAACACCTAGCAGCCCAAGACCTACTACCAAAAGACCAGTAACTGCACCTGCTTTGAAAGCGATAGAAAGAGCAGGAGCCAATCCTTTACGAGCTGCTTCTGCTGTGCGCACGTTAGCACGTACGGACACATTCATGCCCACATAGCCAGCGCACCCTGACAACAAAGCTCCTATTATAAAGCCGATTGCCACTAATTTTGACATAAAAAATCCAAGTGCGACGGCTATAATAACGCCAACAACACCAATGGTGCTATATTGCCGATTAAGATAAGCTTTTGCTCCTTCTTGAATTGCTTGTGCAATTTCTTGCATACGATCTGTTCCGGCACTACATGCAAAAACACTGCTAGCTGCGAAAATGGCATATACAATAGCCAAAGCTCCGCAGCTAATAATAATTAGCGATAAAGAATCCATATCTCATCAAGTTAAAAGTTTCATACATTCCTTATACTAAAAATTTGAGCAAGCGTCCAATCGGCATTCACTAACGCGGGTTCACAATAATCACTTAAGGTCGGTGATTTCATACAACACCAGAAATAGCTATTTCATGAGCAGAGCAAAACTGTTAATTTTAGGATAACAATATTTCCTTATAAAATCTCTACAGATGCTTTTTGTATTTATTCTTTTTGGCTTAGGCGCACTAGTATTTCTTGCTTATTATAATTTTTGGCGTTTTACACGTGCACCTTTTTTGCCAAGAATTTTGATGTATCACAACACATCAAAAGAACTTCCTAGCGGCATGAACATATCACCTGAATTATTAGAAAAACAAATTCAATATTTAATTAAGAAACAATATACATTTTTAAAAATATCTGATTTGCCGAATTTTACTAAGCCTGCAAGGCATGTTGTATTAACTTTTGATGATGGGTTTGCAGGAAATTACACCTATTTATTTGAGCTTTTAAAAAAATATGAAGTGTCTGCAACAATTTATTTAACTCCTGATATTCAGGGTGTTGAGGCATTAACTCCTTCTCAAATTAAAGAAATGCAAGCTAGTGGTTTTGTTGAATTTGGCGCACACACCATGACCCATATAAATTTAACAAAAGTGGACAATGACACTGCGAAAAAAGAAATTATTCAATCCAAAAAAGCTGTTGAAAAGCTAATCGGTGTTGTGTGCCAAGCATTCGCTTATCCTTATGGTCGATACAACGAAGAGCATGTTAAAATGGTGAAAAATGCTGGTTTTACGACTGCAGTAACTACCAAAAAAGCCATTGCTGCTTTTGATAATTCAAATCCTTACATTTTGCCAAGACTTAGTATTAGTGGTTGCATAAATATGATTCAGTTTTATTTAATCCTTAGTCGGGGGCGTTACAAACTATGACTTCCATTAATGCAAGTGTTTACATAATTTGTTGCAACGAAGAGCGCCATATTGGACGTTTACTTGATAACGTAAAAGAATTTAAAGAGGTTATTTTGGTTGATAGTGGCAGCACTGACCAAACTCTTTGCATTGCTGAAAAATTTCTAAACGTCACAATTTATCATCAGCCTTGGTTGGGATATGCCAAACAAAAAGCATTTGCATTGAGTAAGTGCACAAATATTTGGGTGCTTAATCTTGATGCAGATGAAAGGCTATCTGATGAATTAAAAAAAGATATTAAAAATGCAATTACTTTGAACAACTGCGATGCGTTGTCATGTCCATTAGCTGAGGTGTTTTTAGGAAAAACAGCTCATCCATTTTCTAAACATGCTGATAAAATTCGTTTTTTCAAAAAGACCCATGGTGAGTATAATTTAGATGTATTAGTTCATGAATCCATTTCTATAAAAGGAAAAATCAATTCAGCTAAGGGTGTGATCTATCATCACGGTCTTTCATCAATCGAAACAATGGTTCAAAAAAACAACCAATACTCAACGCTTGCAGCCTGCACTAAATTTGCAAGAAAGAAAAAATCTAATATTTTAAAGCTAGTTTTTAGTTTTTTCTGGGCATTTTTTCGGGCCTATTTTTTAAAACGTTTTTTTCTAAACGGTGTGCAGGGGTTTATACATAGTATGTCGATTGGTTTTTATGCATTCCTTAAAGAGGCTAAATTGTATGAGTTAGAAGTGATGGAAAAATTAAGAGAATAAGCTACAAAACCTTTTTCAAAATCTTGTCTACAATCCGACCTGGCAGCCAGTTTAACAATCTTGTTACAACACTATAAAACAAAGAGGGCTCCATAGTATATTGACCTTTTAGGGTATGTTCTACCATGTATTTTGCCAATTTTTCCGCAGACCAGGTGAAAGGGACATTTCCTTTAAGCCCTTTTGTGGCAATAGGTCCTGGATAAACAATTAAGAAACGTAGGCATGTATCAAAGTAGCTTCTTTGTAAGCTTTCAAAAGTTTTTGTGATAGCTGCCTTTGATGCAGAATATGCGGCACTTCCTGGAGGCGCAAAAAATACATTAACAGAGCTCGTTAATACAAAAGTAGTTGGTTTTTCCTTTAAATTTAAATATTCTGCCCATTCCTCAATCCAACCAAGAACACCGAAGTAGTTGATGACCATCATTTTATGATGATGTGCAGCTTCAATTTTCCTTGGATTTTCAGCAGCTTCTTCACCTGCAAGGCCAGCATTTAGAAAAAATAGGTTTGGGAAATAATTCTTTTTCTTAAGGTTGTTGGATACATTTTTGATTGCATTTTCATCTGATACATCACAGACAATTGGTAAAAATGAGTCAGGAAATTCGTTGGCTAGTGTAGTGAGTTTATCTAGTGAACGTGCCACTCCAATTATTAACCAATTTTTTTAATCATTTCTCGAGATAGCGCTTCCCCAATGCCAGATGAAGCACCTGTGATTAGGCATATTCGCTTATTGTAACCTTTAATATTGCTCGAAAAATCTGCTCCTGACGCTTGTCCTATGGATGGCACATTTAAAGATTTTGCTGAACTCTCTTGTGTTTGTGATAACGACGCAGAAAGCGTACCAGGCATAAGTGTAAAAATTAGTAAAATTATTTTCATAGTGACTGAGAAAAAGAAACGGAAATAAATCATACTTCTTTCCTTAAATATAACTTAGCCATAGGTCCATCGTTCTTATAGCCTAGTGCTTTATAGAATTCATGTGATCCGTCTTTTTCACGTCTAAGTCCTGATGTCAGGTCAATAATGCACGGGCTCAATGTTTTTGCAATGTCTTCTACAAAATTCATCAAATTTTTCCCGATGCCTTGGTTACGATATTGCTCGTTCACAATTAGACTTTCAATACGAATTCTTGTTGCTGTAGATACAAAATTTATTGATTTTGACCACGCAACCAAGCCTATTATTGTTTGGGATTCTTCAGCAACGGCAATACCATAGCCTTCCTTACTCGTAAATATTTCAAGACGTTTTTCAAAGTCTTGTGTGTTTTGTGAATAACCTAATTGTTCCATTAATGGTAAAAGACCGCGCACATCAATTGTTGTAGCGATGCGAATAATTATTTCTTCACTCATAGTTTTTTTCTCGATAATCATCTGGAAAATTCACTATTCACAAAAGACAGCTCAATATTTCGCAAATCACGGTCATTGCTTATCTTCACGAATTTAGTATTTGGGTATTTTTTACGTAAATACGCTATAGGTTTTTCAACACGTTGATCAAAAGTCCACATGTATTTCAGTAGTTTTAAGCTTGCTTTTTCAGGGCAGCTGTCTGCACGATCATCAATTTCTATGTTCTTATCAAAAATTCTTTTGAATACGCGAATGTAGCAAAGCCATCGTGGATAATTTAAATATAAAACCAAATCGGCTCTAATGTAGCGCATCTCAAGTGATTTGATGCTATTGCCATCAATGATCCAGGAAGCTGTATCAACAATTGATTGCTGGATATCTAAAAATTCTTGGGTGTCTCGTTCAATCCAATTTTTGGTGAAGAAATGCTTATCCAAGTGATGCAGCGGCAGTCCAGTTATTTTGTGCAGAGCATTTGCAAATGTTGATTTTCCATTACCAGGACGTCCGAAAAGCATAATTCTTGATGGCTTATTTTTCATTTTTGCACCACAAACTTATAAGCTTATCGTAAAATTAAACCCCTATACCAAAAGCTCGTAACGCCCATGATCGTTCTTGCCAATCTTCTTCAACTTTTACAAACAGCTTTAAGTGAACGCGGCGCTCAAGTTGAGTTTCAAGTTCTGTTCGGGCTGCCTGTCCAATATTTTTCAATGTTTGCCCGCCCTTGCCTAGCACAATTCCCTTATGATTATCCCGGGAAACAACAATAGCTTGGCTAATTTTTACCGAACCATTATCAAATTCTTCCCAGCTTTCGGATTCCACAAATATGTTATAAGGAACTTCTTGGTGTAACTGCAGAAAAACTTGCTCACGCGTTACTTCAGCGGCCCAGGATCGCACAGGAATGTTGGTTATTTGATCTTCAGGATATAGCCACGGACCATCTGGCATAATGCCGCACAAATGCTTAGCCAAGTCATCTACACCATCGCTGTGGAGGGCGCTAATCATAAATATGCATTTAACATTTTCAAAAGAATTAACCGAGTTTGCCATTTTTAAAAGCTTATCTTTATCGATTAAATCAATTTTATTAAGGCAAACGATCAGACCTTTTTTGTGTTGTTGGCACAGTTGTTGAGCTAATGGCATGTTGGGCTTTGTAACATCAATAACTAAAATATTTGCATCAGAATCAGCACTGGCGTCAAAAGCTTCTTTGACCATAGCTATATCAAGTTTCTTTTTAGCTTCGAAAATTCCCGGTGTATCTACCAAGATAAGTTGGCAATTATCTTTAAGGGCAATCCCCATGATTCGACTGCGCGTGGTTTGAACTTTTGGTGAAACAATTGAGACTTTTTGCCCAACCAACTGATTTACAAGAGTGGATTTTCCCGCATTAGGGGCGCCTAGAATAGCAATAAAGCCGCATTTTTCCATGGATTGGTTTTCATTATTATTTGTTACACGTCACCATAGCTGATGTTGTCCTAATATGCCAAAAGGATTGTGGTAAATGTCTAAAAACTACTACTTAATATTTTTTCGAGAAACATTCAAGCAAACATTTCCACTGAAACACATAACGTTGCTCCCCGTTTGGATTTCATAGGACTTTGCAGTAATTGTATTGTCCTGATGGCAAGCTTCTACGCCCCGATTGCCGCTAATATCTTGTGTTTGTGTGTTGAGGACCGCATGTTCAGTTGTTGCCTTAAGTCCTGAGTGGTGGTCAAAACTAACTTTCTCAGAAAAATGCACTTCGCGGTTTGCTTCATAGTAAGATGCTTGAGCTGATTTTAGTGAAGCTGGCCCCTCTGGTTTTTCAAAAGTACCAACTGGGTTGTTCAATGTTATTTTGTCATTACATTGAATCGCCTCATTAGCATTAACAAATAGGCGTGCTTGTGTTTGTGGATTATGCGATACCATTTTGAGCATCTTAGCTTGAGTTTTTTCAGATTCTTTAACAGGCATTTCTTTTGTAGAAATAGCCTCTTGAACGATACCTTCCGATGATCCTTCAGTTAGAAAAACTAAACTTGTACCTATTATAGCTACCGGAAAAAAATACCGGAACACGCGATTAGTTTTGCGGCGCATATATCCTCAAAAAACTGACTCAGCCAATGATAACGTAAATAAATTAATAAAGCCCTAAAAAGGTGGTGCCCCCGGGGAGACTCGAACTCCCACGTCCTAGGACAACAGATTTTGAGTCTGCCGCGTCTACCAGTTCCACCACAGGGGCGCTAGGTGATAATACTCGTTTTTTAAAAATCGTCAAAGAAAATTTCAAAGAAGATTGAATGATTTTTAAAACACGCTTTACAATTACTGAAGCTTTAAGCTAAAACCTTAGAATGCGTGTGCTTCATTATTATCCATTGTGTCCATACTCTCGCAAGGTGCGTTTGTGCCTTGCAGAGAAAAAATTGGATTTTTCTCAGGAAATTGAAAATTTTTGGGAAAAAAAACCAGAGCTGACAAACCTCAATCCCTTGGGGCATGTACCAGTGTTAGTTGATTTAAACGGATCAGTTCTAACAGACAGCACAGCGATTGTAGAATATTTGGAAGAAGCGTACCCAGACCGCAAGCTATACCCAGAAGAGCTTTTGGCTCGCGCAGAAACTCGCAGGCTTATGGCTTGGTTTGATACACGATTTGCTCAAGAAGTAAGTTTAGTCATTTTGTGGGAAAAAGTTATTAAGCGCATGGCTGCAAAAAATATGGGGCAATCGAGTGTTGGTCCAGATTCAAACCTTATTCGCAATACTAAAACTATTATGACAAATCACCTTGAGTATTTGGCTTGGTTGGTAGATCGGCGAAATTGGCTTGCTGGTGATCATTTCACAGTTGCTGATATTACAGCAGCTGCTCATATTTCTGTGGTTGATTACTTTGGTGATATTAACTGGGAAAAATTTGAATCAGTCAAAAACTGGTTTATGCGAATTAAGTCACGACCCAGCTATCGCGGGTTTTTCAATGATAGAGTTCCAGCTATCGCTCCAGCTCCACATTATGCGGAACTGGATTTTTAGTGCTTTATTTCTTTTCATAAAAAGAAACACACCACGGCCTAGACCCGAAATAAGTTTTTAAAAAGCAAAATCGCAAGGGGTTCTTGTGCACAGCCACTCCACCTTCGTATTGAATGATATTTCTATCAATTACTTTTTCAATGCGAAATCCGTGTCTTTTTAAGGTGCGTTCACATCCAAAGGTAATAACTGCATCGACCTGAGCACCTTCATCAATAGTTTCGTGTAAATATTCTATGCCATTTTTTGGTGAGGTGATTAAAACTAGGTTGGGGGTTTCGAAGTGGTGATATTCTTGATCCCAAGTTTGCCGCTGACTAATTCCCCATTCTTGTGCCCAAGCATCAACCGTGAAAGTATTTCTTTTAGCATCAGAAACATACACAACATTGTCTTGCTGATAGGCCATCACATCATTTTGCTGGCTGATATAGGCAATTGGAAGTTCAAAGATTCTCCATAATATAATTCCCAAAATTATGGGAATCACTCCAAACCAGCGCCATGATTTTTTCCATAAACATAGCCACAACATGCCAAAGCTAAATGTGACCAAGGCATAAGCTGGAACAGCTTTAACCTGTACTGCAGCACCAGGGAGCAGGGCTGTTTCCTGAGCAATTAAGCACAGCAACATCAAGCTTTTTTCCCACAACCAAAAAAGAATATCGCTACCACCAAAAGAGAGGGAAAATACGCTAAAGAGCCCCAAAGGCATCACAGCAAATCCTACCAAGGGAATAGCGAGCAAATTTCCCAAAATTGCTTGAGCGGTAAACCGTTGAAAAAATGCCATACTAAATGGTGTTGTTGCGAGTGACGCGATGAGTGTCGTCATAAAAATCCCAAAAATTCCCCACAAAATCTTCTTGAGTCCTAAAAAATTGCTAGAGTTTTGAAAGACTTTTTCTTGTAAGCTTGACCAGGCTGATTCATAAAATGCCAACAATCCAAGTACTGCTGCAAATGAAAGCTGAAAACTTGCAGACAGTAAACTTTCAGGGGAGAACAAAAGGACCACAATGGCAGCCAGAGCCAGACTGCGCATGGAAAATGCAGTGCGATCTAAGCATACTGCCAGCATTGCGAGAGTTATCATAATAAACGATCTCTGTACTGGAATGCCAAAATTGGCAACAGCCATGTAAAACATACTGGCAATAACTGCCAGACAAGCTGAAACTTTTTTTACAGAAAATGCCATAGAAAAAGCAGGCCATAGACACATTAATCGCCGTAACAGCAAAAATACAAGACCTGCAACTAAGCTTAAATGCAAACCTGAAATCGCTAGAACATGGGCGAGACCAGCATCAGCAAATGCTTGACGTAATTTATGAGAAATATAACTACGATCTCCAGTTACTAGCGCAGAAGCTATGGCGCCATATGGTTCTTTTAAATGTGACAACAAATTCTGTGTAAGAGTGTGGCGATACTGTGCAAATGGTTTTGCTTTAGCTTTTTCATGATTCAAAAAATCATTCACGCGCGCAGTTCCTCCAATACCTTGAAGGTAAGCGGCTCGTCGTGCAAAATATCCATGTAAACTGCTTGGCATAGGAATAGGGTAAATACTGGCTATAACATTAATCTGATCATGAATTTGTAATTCTTGAGCGAGCTCTCCTGCAATATTCAGACGAAGCCTCGCAGAATATGCTGCATCATTGATTATTACTTGATCTAATATAATTCTGTAGGTGCCATCATCTTTATAAGGATGATTTTCAATAGACTGTATTCTTCCAGTAATATCTGCATTTTCCTGGGTCATATTAAACATTTGTGTGCTGTTAAAATGTACCCGCATACCAATGATGCAAAAGCCAACACAAAATCCAGCGATAACATAGGCTATCAACCCGAAGTTAGGATGTTTGTATGTGTGCAGTATTGTGGTAGCCCCTAAAAGAAATAGGGAAAGATAAGTGAAAAAACCAGGTTCGTTGCTTAAAGTGAAATAAGTGCCAATACCAAAAATTAATCCCACTGGAATCCAGTGAACCCAGCGTGTTTGTTCAGAAAAATAGCTGGATAAGAATCTTGAGCTTAAATCTTTAAGCACCTTTGAGTGTCCCTAAAATGCTGCTTCTTCGTTTAAGAACGGTTTCATGGAAACAGTTCCATCAGAATTTTCAAGGATCTGCTCAACTTTTAAGCGCGCATTTTTAAGTTTGGTATCGCAATGATTTTTCAAACCAATTCCGCGTTCAAATGTTTTGATTGCTTCGTCTAAAGGGCATTTTCCTTCTTCTAAGCGACGCACCAAAGACTCTAATTCCCCTAAGGCTTCTTCAAAACTTAATTTTTCAATTGTTTGCATAACCTTGTGTGAGTTTTTTCGTCAATGATTTTACTTAGCCTAAATCAGCACTAAAACTCAAGAATATTTTCATACTAGTGAGTATTTCGGAGCACTGTTTTAAGTGGACTTTCTTATTTTTCCTGATATTGCATCAATGACACCGTGGATGAATGAAACATCTTTTTTTTCAAGGAATCCTTTAGCGACCTCAATATATTCATTGATAACAACTGGTGTAGGTACAGCGGGTACGTAGGTTAGTTCATAGATAGCGCAACGAAGTACCGATCTACTTAGGCTTGGTAGCCGTTCAATTTTCCATTGTTCTGTAAGGTGCTCAGCTATTTGTTGGTCAAAAATAGATAAATCGTTTGCCAAAAAATTTGTAATATCAGTGAAAAACTCAAGATCAGGTTCGGTTGTGCCTTTTACATCGTCATTAAAGCGGGCTTGTAAGAACTGACGAACAACGTCTTGCCTATCGTCAGGATTTTGCTCCATCTGATAAACAGCTTGAACCGCTGCCACACGCGATAAATGACGTGCGCTACCGTAAATTTTCTGATTTTTTTCAAACACTGTTTATGCTGCTGCTGCGAACGGAGGATTAAGAAGTTGGTGGCGAAGCATCATAAGATTTACCAATGACTGTACCGCCAGTTGAATTTTAGAAACGTAACGGGTTGCCGCGTGGCTTAAGTCATTGCCTTCTTTTTCAAAAACTAAAACGCTTGAAAAAGGTAATCCAGCATCGGTTGCTAGCTTAAGTACTGCATCCCAAACACAATGGTGATTTTCTTCTGCCACATCTCCCTTGTAATTTAGACCAAGAACTAAATACCCATCTGGCACTCTAATATTTGTATTTTCAGAAGGATGAGCTGTGTCTAAAAGCATACGCAAAGCAATTGGAAGATCTGCGCTATGAGGAACAGTGACACGACTAAAAGTTATGCCTTGTTGTGTCAACGCACCAACGGCAACATTATACCATTGCTCAGTAATATCAGGAAAACGTCGGCTTTCTAAAATTACTACATGGGGTTGGTGCATATAATCCTCTGACTCTACAAGTAACTGCACAATACCTAACTCTGGTTTGCTTAGTCAATGGTTGTGTTTTGAGGGGGATTTGCGGCATCTGCTATATCTGGTTGCGTTGGTTTTTTCATGACAAAATTAACAATACGTTCTATAAAAACCTATATAAAAATGAAGACTTTTGAAATGCCGATTGTTACTCGTGAAATAGCTATAAAATATTTGATCGATCACAACGTTGTGGCTATTCCAACGGAAACTGTTTATGGACTTGCGGCCGACGCTACTAGTGATGAAGCCGTTGCAAAAATTTATTCTTTAAAGAGCCGTCCTCAATTTAACCCTCTTATTATGCATGTGCCTTTCATTGATATGGTTGAAGAATGGGCAAATATTTCTGAATTTGCTAGGGAGTTGATGGAAGAATTTTGGAATAAACGCGGAGCTTCAATTAGTTTTGTTCTAGAGTTAAAAAAGAGCCACCCACTTTCATTGCTGGCGCTTGCGGGGTTAAGTACGGTGGCGGTTAGAAGGCCAAACCATCCTATGGCCATAGACATATTAAATAGTTTGCCGTTTCCTTTGGCGGCACCCAGCGCAAATCGTTCTAACATGCTTAGCACTACCACAGCCAACCACGTGTTAAATAACTTAGGGAAACAAGTACCAGTAGTTGACGGAGGGAGTTGTGTGGTGGGATTGGAATCAACAATAGTTGATATTACTCAAGATCAAATGACAATCTTACGTCTAGGGGCAGTCACTGATGTGGATTTAGAGCCCTTTGGTAAAGTGAATCATGCAAATATTGATGGCGCAATTAAAGCGCCTGGCATGATGAGGCGACATTATTCGCCGCAAAGACCTTTAAAAATGAACGTGGCTGAAAAAGAATTTGAAATGGCTCTGCTTGGATTTGGTGATTGCCCCGGTGCAGATCTTAACCTAAGTACGTCGGGAAATTTAAATGAAGCTGCTTCGAATTTATTTCGCTACTTGCATGAGCTTGATAAAGAGCCTTTTTCGTCTATTGGAGTAAGTGCAATTACTAATACAGGAATTGGCAAAGCAATCAACGACCGTTTGAGGCGGGCTTGCGTGGCTACATACTAAAGTGGAAAAATTTTAGGAAAATGATTGTTTATTTGAGTTGGTTGCGGGGGCTGGATTTGAACCAACGACCTTCAGGTTATGAGCCACTTGTTTTTTAGCTATATCTCCTTATACAAAATTATATAAATCCTCATAAACACTAGATTACAAGCTGTTTATGCTCTAATGTTATTTAACAAAAATATATCGAAAGTTTTACAGCAATTGCTTAGCAATAATAGAAAAAAAAGAGACTTAAAAACTAAATTTTTGCTCATAACACTATTAAAAGTGGAGTGATTACGTTGATTGTAACCCCGCTCAGTAAACAAGATATTAAGAACCCTCCATCTTTTTCTATTTCTAAAAAGCTAAGCCTTTACTATATCAAGACAAAAAATTTATTGAGTTATTCTCTTCAATGCCGGCCAGCGATTCTTTACACGATAGGTATGGGCAATGTAATCAGCAGCCTCTGCTGCATACAAAAAAGACTCAAATGTTCCAATGAAATGTTCAACGAGTTTGTCTGTCACCAAATATTCTTCTGACTTAACCACTTCAAAATACACATCATCTTGGTCATGTACCCGGAAGATTCTGCATGAAACCCACGGAAGATCAGAAGGAATGCAAGAGATGTTAAAGTCTAAACCGTCATCTGTGTCATAAAGCAGGAACTTTTGCATAAAGTCCTCATTTTACCCCATAATTCAGTGTAAAATACGATGGGTTAATGGAGTATTAATTATGATCAAATGATGTATACGAATACCAACCTAAAATTTTTGCAAGGTGCAATTAATATTGATTTCCCCTATTACAAAAAAAACTTTTGAATGACATTTAAGCAGAGATAAAGGCATGCTGATTTTTATTGCATGGGTAAAAAGGTGATAAGGAAAGCAAATCATGACCCAAACAGATATTTTTGCAAAACATACTCAAAAAGCCAAAGAGTGGCTTAACCAGATAGAAGAACGCGCTGGTTCGGATGACAGCAAGAAGTCTTTTGCTGCCCTCCGTGCAACTCTCCATCGATTGAGAGATAATCTACCCATAGAAACTGTTCTTCATCTCAATGCGCAATTACCGCTCATTATAAAGGGAATATTGGTTGAAAATTGGCACCCAAGTGAATGCCTTATTAAAGATAAGAAATTTGAAGTTTTTTTAGACGGGGTAGAAGAAGAATTTCATAATGTAGACGTAGACGTAGAAATTTGGATATACGCAGTTCTTCAAGTTCTATCTTCACATATTTCACAAGGAGAGATAGAAAAAATAAGAGCAGTCTTGCCACGCGAAATAAGAGAATTGTGGGAAGCGGCGCTGTTGTTTGAGAATGAATATACTTCCGCTATTACTTAAAAAGGAGGAATTTAATAAACTCCCTCTGCTTCTGAAATGGCATTGCGGCGGCTTTTTCCTCTACTTTGTTTTTTTTCTGGCTCAGGACCAAGTTTTGCTAATTCTTGCTTACATCTTTGCACATGCTCTTGAAGCCATTCAATATCCTCATGGCATTCAATTAGCTCATCTTCGAGCTGTCTCGTTTTTACTATTTTAAGCCGAGATTACAGCTTCACTGCTTGCGCTCTTTTTTCTGCTAAATCACTATACCACTCTTTCAATGCATCATGTAAGTACCCTCGCTTTCTTTCTAAAGCTCTAGCACTCATTTTTATTGAGGCAGCTTCCAATGTAGAGTCAACTTCAACATTTGGAGCAAGTAAAGAATTAGCATGGTTAGCAGACGATAAGGGTATTACTGCTTCAAGAGACGCTGCTCTTGGAAAAATTTCTGTTTCTGTTCTAGCCAGCTGAACTTCATTCCTACTTTCAATTAAATCTAGGTTTTTTGTCGGTATTGATGTATCTGCACTTTTAGGAAGCAATGCCTGTCTAGGGGATACTTCAGGCAAAAATGGAGCGGACGCTGATTTACTTGTTTCATTTCTTACAGCAGGTGCAATTTTTTCTGCACTTTCTGCAGAGCTACCCGTCATTATTGATACTGTTGTATTTGTAGAGGCTTCTGAAGAAGCTGGTGAATTTAGCATTACGTTCGTACTAGATGAACTTTTTTTGGGAAGCTTAATAAGCGGCAAGTTCTTTTTTTCTTAGGTTTCGCATGAGCTGCAGCTGCATTAGCACGAAGACTTGTCACAAAACCATCTTTTTTCTTAGCATTAAGGTTTTGAGAAGCATTAACAGTAGCTGAAAAAAATGCAAAGCTCAGCACAAGCAATAAATTCATCACAATAAACTTATTTATTAAGTAATAAAAAATTATACAAATAAAGTATTTAATTAGTTGTTAAAATTTCATTTTTTAAAGACAAAAATAATCCCATAAACGGCCGTTTGTAGGACCAAGAAATCGTGTCTTTTTGTAATTTTGGTAGAATGAGGAATAAGAGAAACGTAATTTCATTGAAGAGGAGTTCTGAACTTAATGAAGAGAATGTCTGCAGATGACAAAAAAAGTTTTTCTCTTTGGTCTCAAAAAAGTCTCTAAACTCATCTCAGTAATAGAGTCCCATTGTTAAATGTTATTGTTGGGTTTTAGGATAAAATTCTCGCATAGACATGAATCAGTAATTCACGATTTCAGACACGCCATGCCTCACTGAAAATCTATTATAAGCATCTAGCGTTTCTTGCTTTAGTTGAAATGCACGATTCTCATAAACTTCAGACCGTAGCCATTCTACTTCCTTAGCTAAATCCTCAATCGAGATGGTTCTATGCCAGGTTCTACGTTCACTATCCCAACGGTAT
>CAITNM010000035.1 GCA_903893805.1 uncultured Alphaproteobacteria bacterium
ATTAAGAATAATTTGTAGCAGCGCGAATAAGTTAAAATAAATTAAACGAGGGAAATTATTGAGTCTGAAAAGTTATAGTTTTGAGTGAGGGGGATATAAAGGCATCTCCCCCCCCCGCGCGTATTTTTTCTGTAATGATAGCTTTATGCAAATAAAGGCATAATAACGTATGCTTCATTGTTTGTATTTGCTGGACGTATAATAATTGGTGTGTCTGGTGAGGTTAAATGAATATTCATTTCTTCATCTTTGATCAGTCCAGCAACATCAAGCACATAGCGAACGTTGAAACAAATTTGAATTGGATCATTGCAAGATGACTCTACGTCAACCTCTTCTTGAGCCGCACCAAGTTCTTGGCTAACTGCTGAAAGTTTTGCGTGCTGATTTGCTAGGTTGATGCGTAAAATTCGATCGCGATCGGTAATCACTGTGCTAACTCTGTCAGCAGCATCTGCTAGTGCGCGAGTGTTCACTTTTACTGTACGTTCAATATCAGCCGTTAATGTTTGTTGATATTCTGGAAATTGTCCATCGACAAGGCGCGTGCTAAAGCTCATACGGTTTTGCCCACCTTGTACGCTAAGCTCAAAGCGGCTATCAGAAAGTCCTGCTTTTACTTGCTCTGGCGCTTCATCTAAGAGTTTTCTGATTTCATTAATGGCTTTGCGGCCAATAATCATAGAGGGCATATCTGCCGATCCTTCTGGAGCATTGATACTTACACATGCTAGGCGGTGTAAATCACTGGCAACGGCGCGTAGCTTCATTCCATCTTCTTCAAAAAGATGAAAGTGAATACCATTAAGATGATAGCGGGTTTCATCAGTCGACATAGCAAACCGAGTATGGTCAATCATGTAACGAAAATCACTAGTGCCGATGTCAAAATGATGAGTAAGCACAGAGCTGGTAATTTCTGGGAAATCTTCAGGTGCAAGCCCTGGAAGGTTAAAATGTGAGCGGCCAGCCTTAATACTTAATTGCTGTGTTTCTTGATTGATTTCAATATCAATTGGAAGGTCTGGAAGTTTTTTAATAATGTCATGTAGTAGATGCGCAGGCACACAAATACGTCCGGCAATACGAACTTGTGCAGGAACAGTCTCAACCAAAGCCATATCAAGGTCGGTTGATGTTAACGTAAGACCTGCATGAGTTGCGCTAAGCAAAACATGACTTAAAACTGGGATCGTTGTGCGTTTTTCAACAATGCTTTGTCCGTGTGACAATGCTTTTAAAAATGAGTTTTTTTGAACCGTAAGTTCCATGGTTTCTCCAAATGTTGGTGAGGGTTATGTTTGTAAGCTGCGCTTTAGAATTTCAACATCATTAGCGAAATCAAAATCATCTGCGCACAATTCTTGAATTTTTCTAACAGCATGTAAAATTGTTGTGTGGTCGCGTCCACCAAATTTACGTCCGATTTCAGGCAACGATTTGCTGGTTAACTGTTTTGCTATATACATAGCTATTTGGCGGGGTCGTGCAATGTTTTGCATGCGGCGATTTGAAACCATATCAGACATTTTGATATTAAAGTACTCAGCAACTTTTCGTTGGATTTCTTCAACCGTTAAACGTTGATCGTTAGAACGAAGTAGGTCACGCAAAACCTCTTGTGTTGTATCTAAAGAAATTGACCTGCCTACAAGGCTTGCGTGAGCAAGAATACGATTCAAAGCTCCTTCTAGTTCGCGAATGTTTGAGGTAATTTTAAATGCTAAAAATTCTAAGACTTCTTTAGGCATATTAACACCTAACGCAGCAGATTTTGCTTGTAAAATTCCTAAACGCAACTCATAAGTAGTTGGGTGAATATCAGCTACAAGTCCCCAACCTAGACGTGATTTAAGACGTTCTTCCATATTTTCAAGATCTGATGGTGACTTATCAGCAGAAACAATGACTTGGTGATTTTTATCAACTAATGCGTTAAAGGTGTGGAAAAATTCTTCTTGGGTAGTATCTTTACCACTGATGAACTGCACATCATCAATCATTAACACATCAACAGCCCTGAATTGGTCTTTGAAAGAGACCATGTCCTTGTAACGTAAGGCTCTCACAAACTGATACATAAATTTTTCAGCAGATAAATATATAACCTTACGAGCTGGATGACATTGACGAATTTTCCAAGCGATTGCGTGCATGAGGTGGGTTTTACCAAGACCAACTCCACCATATAAAAACAACGGGTTAAATTGAGGAGTGGAAGACTCAGCAACGCGTAATGCAGCTGCATAAGCTAATTCGTTTGGTTTTCCCACCACAAAATTTTCAAAGGTAAAGCGATTGTCTAAAGGGGCACCAGTGTAAGTCCCGGGTTCTTCTTTTTCAAACGAATCAAATGTTTCTTGAGTTTTTGCCTGAGGGGGGCTTGTTACAGAGTTTGTATTGGCAATGGTAACAGGTGCTTCGTGAATAACAATTTTTATGCCTTGAATTACCATGTTAATTTGTTTCCAGGCCTTTATCATCGGTTCTAAATAATGATTTTCAACCCAGTCTTTTGCAAAGCTATTTGGTGACCCAAGGACAAGTATCATACCATCAAGACCTAATAACTCAAGTGGGTCTATCCAGCTTTTCCCATGGCTAATACCAATATCAGCTGCCACCAGCTCTTTGACCATATTCCACTGGTCTTTTAGCATAGTTGTAGGAGTCAAACGGTCTGCTGAAGCGGCAACAGCTCCCTGATCGACCAACTGAGGTTGGGCCATTTATTGTGTACCTATAAAATGAAAACGAGTAATGTAACCACTAAAATAGAAGAGCAAAGCTAAAAATACAACCCCTAAATCAAAATTTATCCACAGGGGAAGTGCTTAAAAATTTAGCAATCCAACGAAGCTATTCTTTTAGTTTAAACACATATTCGTTGCAGCCTAATCCGCCAGCACACGTTTTAAGAAGTTGTAAGTCAAAACTTCTTTCTTTGAAAAAATTAAAAACTTCTTCTGGTTTGGCAACTTCAAAAGGATACCCACCAACCCAGTCAATAAGATCGTAATAGGGTGACATGCCTCTGTTTTGTTTGTAATTTTTTAGACTTAAAAGTGGGCGCCCCTTCAACGTATCTAAAAAGAGATCTTTCCACCATTGTTTTATAAAAGTATAGAAAATAATAAGATATTTGATAAATATATTAGAGTTATTATAAGTTTTTTTTAACCATTTCCAGCGATTAGATGCTCCACCCTGGTCATTGTAAATCGATATAAAGAGGTGGCCACCGTTAGCTACCAAATTTGCTACATTTTCAAAGGCTACATACAGATGGCCAGTGTGATGTAATACTCCCCAAGAATATAGAATATCAACTTTTCCAAATTTTTTTAAAAACCCTTTATCGAGCACAGATCCCTGATCAACAGTCCATCGCTCATCATTACTGGCATATTTTTCCTTAAGGTATTTAGTGCAGTTGACTGAGTCTTGATCATAATCAAATGAAAAAACTTTTGCGCCTAAGTGATAAGCTGCAAGACTAAACAATCCGCTGCCTGACCCAACATCAAGAAAAACTTTGCCTTCAAGGCTTTTTAGCCCCAATTTTTCTTGTAAGCTTTTTTCAGCCTCTTTTATACGATCATTGTTCAATGTAGTTAAAAAACGCGACCAATTTTTGCCAAAAGAAAATCTTTCTTTAGGGTCTAGTGATTGTGCATTTTGCATTTTGCATTTTAAACCATCATGTTGCGAGTAGCTGTTGGTAGCTTAAGAGTTAATCCATCTAATTCTTCAGTGATGATAATTTGACAACCAAGTCGTGAAGTATGGGTTAGGCCAAAAGCTAAATCTAGCATGTCTTCTTCATCTTCAGTGGCTGTGGGTAAAACCTCAAACCATGGTTCATCAACAACCACATGGCAGGTTGAGCAGGCTAATGAGCCTTCACATGCGCCTTCTAAATCAATACTATTGCGATGGGCAATTTCCAAAACAGAAAGACCGAGAGGTGCATCAACAGTTATTTTTTCACCGTCTTGCTTGATAAAATGGATAGATGGCATGAGGTTCCTTATTATATAGTTTGATGTTGAAATTTTTGTTTTATAGCATGTGCAATACGCTTCTCAGCAAACGGTTGCGCTAATAAAGCTAGGTTATCACATGCTTTTTGAATAGATAAACGATCTTGCGTTTCAAGCTTTTGTTTTACATCCCAAACACAAACTTTTAGATCATTTATCTGGTCTTCGTCAAGAAGATGTGCATCTAAACTTAAGGCACTTTCCAACTGAGTAATGAGTTGTTCAGCTTTTATTTTTGCGGCAATAAGTAAACGGTTATTAAGATCTTCTTCTCCATGTTCATAACCTTGCTTCAGCATGAGGGCGTAATCTTCGGTACTTAATCCGTAGGAAGGTTTCACTTCAACTTGTTGGATAATTCCAGTTGTTTGCTCTGTGGCACTTACAGTCAACAGGCCATCTGCATCTATGCTAAATGTTAAACGAACGCGAGCTGCCCCAGCCAGCATAGGTGGAATGCCGGCTAAGGTGAATTGAGCTAGAGAGCGGCAATCTTTTATAAACTCTCTCTCTCCCTGAACAACATGAATACTTATAGCTGTTTGTCCATTTTCGTATGTTGTAAAATCTTGAGCCATACGAATGGGAATGGGACTATTTCTTGGGATGATTACTTCAACGATACCACCCATGGTTTCAATACCTAATGAAATGGGAATAACATCTAAAAGTAAGGTATCTGTGCCAAAAGTTAATTGATGGGCTTGAAGGGCGGCACCATATGCGACCACACAATCTGGGTCAAGATTGGTCAGAAGATCTTGCTCAAAGAATTCTTTAACTAATGTTCGAACGGCATCTAGTTTGGTTGATCCGCCGACCAAAATAACTCCATTAATTTGGCTGCTTGTAATACCAGCATCTTTAATAGCTTGACCACAAATCACAAGCGTTTGCTTGATCAGGGGTTCACAAAGAGTGCTTAGCAATTCAGTATCTATACCATGGCTTAAAGTTTCTTTGGCAAAGCGAGCTTTTAATTGGTCATTCCAACCAAAATATTTCGCTATTATGGCGTCAATATCATCTCCACCTAATTGTGTGTGACCCCCTGTTGAAAGTACTTGGAATACTCCTTTGCGCATGGATAAAATTGAAACATCAAAAGTGCCTCCACCAAGGTCATAGACGACAAAAATTCCTTCTTTTCCTTCATCAAGTCCATAGGCTAATGCAGCAGCAGTTGGTTCATTAATTAAGCGCAGTACTTCAAGGCCAGCCAGAGATGCAGCATCTTTTGTAGCTTGACGGGCGGTATCATCAAAGTACGCTGGTACTGTAATAACAGCTTGTTGTACTTCATGGCCTAGCGCTTTTTCCGCACGTTTTTTTAAAGTTTTTAAAATGTCTTGAGCAGCGGTCAAGGCAGTATGTTTACCGGAAATAATTGTTGTGGGTTGATGCATCATTCTTTTTGTGGAACGTAAATCACCAGTTGGAGTGTTAATGACTGATGGCATAAATAATGGACCTAGGTCATCAGCTAAAACTTGCGGTTTTCCATTTTGCCAGATGGCCACGACAGAGTTGGTTGTGCCTAAATCAATACCGATGGCATATGAAGGTGTTTCTGGCTTTATGGTGCCAGCATTCGGTTCATCAATTTGCAGCAGCATCGATACTTCCTAAAAGGCGTGCTAAAAATTTAAGCCTGGTATAAGCTGCCAGTGTTTTTGTTTCAGCATCTTCCTGCAGCGCTGATTCAAACTGAATAAGTGCGTCCTGATAAAATGGCCTAAGATCGTGACCTGATTTTACCATGTCTTGAAGTTCCATCATTTCCATTAAAAGAATGGAATCATTGTTTGTTTCTTCACTTGGTAAATTCCAGCCTTTGGCTTTTATGGCTGCATCGGCACATTTTAAAGGTGATCGCAAAATTTGGTATGCATCGTTAGCGTATGCAGAAATTTGTTCAGCACTTTTTTTCATGAACGCATCTTCACCAATAAACTTGTCGGGATGCAGATCTTTCATCATCTCAAGGTAACGTTCATCAAGGGTTGATTGGTGAACATAAATGCTAATAGGCAGTCCAAAAAGTTCGAAGGGATTTTTATACATGGAATGATTTTCCGCAGCCACAGCGACCTTTTTCATTGGGATTATTAAAAACAAAGCCTGATTGAAATTTATCAGTTACAAAATCCATTTCTGTGCCAATCAAAAACATAATGGCTTTAGGGTCAATGAGAATTGTTACATCGTCAACCACGATACACTCGTCCAGTGCATGTTTTTCGTCAGCATATTCTATGCTGTAAGCGAGCCCATTGCATCCTTTAGTTTTTAACCCAACACGAATACCAACGCTTGTTTTTTCGCGTTTTTGCAAAAGTACTCGAACTTGTTGAAGAGCTGCTTGAGATATAGTGACTGCTTGGCGCATAGGATTTTATGACTTCTGCTTTGCTTTAAAATCAGCAATCGCTGCTTTGATTGCATCTTCTGCAAGGATTGAACAATGAATTTTTACAGGAGGTAATGCCAAATGGGAAGCAATTTGTGTGTTTTTTATGCTCGATGCTTCGTCAATTGATTTACCTTTTATCCATTCAGTGACCAGAGAAGATGATGCAATAGCAGAGCCGCATCCAAAGGTTTTAAACTTCGCATCGCTAATCGTGCCGTCATCATTCACGGCAATTTGTAGTTGCATTACGTCTCCGCATGCAGGTGCGCCCACAAGGCCTGTTCCAACATTTTTGCTGGTTTTATCCATTGAGCCTACGTTCTTAGGATTTTCAAAGTGTTCAATAACTTTTTCACTGTATGCCATAATTTTTCTCCTTAATGTGCTGCCCATTGGATGGATTTTATATCAATGCCTTCTTGTGCCATATCCCAAAGAGGGCTCATGGCGCGCAGTTTGTTAACTGATGTCGTGATTGAAGCAATTGCTTGATCAATTTCGGATTCAGTTGTAAATCGCCCAATGCCAAGACGCAATGATGTATGTGCCAGTTCTTCTTCAACGCCTAAAGCACGTAGTACATAAGATGGCTCTAGAGATGCAGAAGTGCAAGCGGAGCCAGACGAAACAGCTAAATCTTTAATGCCCATCATTAGACCTTCACCTTCCACGTATGCAAAGCTGATATTTAAATTTCCTGGAATACGTTGTGTAAGGTCACCGTTTATGTATATTTCTTCAAGGTTTTTTTGAAGGCCGCTGTATAAGCGATCGAATAATTTTTTGATTTGTTCTTCTTCACTTTTCATTTCAGCTTTAGCAATAGCGCATGCTTCACCTAATCCCACACACAAAGGAGTGGGCAGGGTGCCCGAACGCATGCCTCGTTCTTGACCTCCGCCGGTAATCATAGCATTCAAACGAACGCGTGGTTTACGGCGCACGAACAATGCTCCGATTCCCTTGGGGCCGTAAATTTTGTGCCCAGAAATACTTAAAAGATCAATATTCATAGCTTCAACATCAATAGGAATTTTGCCTGTTGCTTGTGCTGCATCGGTATGAAAATAAACGCCATGCTCACGACAAATTTTACCTATTTCAGCAATGGGTTGAATGACACCAATTTCATTGTTTACCATCATAATCGAAACCAAAATAGTTTGATCTGTAATGGCATTTTTTAATACATCCAAGTCAACTAATCCGTTTTGTTGCACGGGTAAGTAGGTAACCTTGAATCCTTTTTCTTCCAAATGACGACAGCTATCAAGCACGCATTTATGCTCGGTAACACAGGTAATAATGTGATTTTTTTTATCTTTGTTAAAATCAACAACGCCTTTTATGGCCAAGTTATTTGATTCTGTAGCGCCACTTGTGAAAATAATTTCGCGTGGGTCGGCATTAATTAAATTAGCGATTTGTTCGCGAGCATGTTCAACAGCAGCTTCCGCTTCCCAGCCGTAGGAATGATTGCGCGAATGCGGATTTCCAAAATTTTGCGTAAAGTAAGGAATCATTTTTGCAACAACGCGTTCATCACATGGGGTGGTTGCCTGATAATCCAGGTAAATTTGTTTAGCCATAGTTTGCCTCGTTGTGTTTTTTGGTTTGGATATCATATAAAGACGCCCAAACAGAAATGCATTGGTTAATTTCTTCTTCTGTTGTGTTCCATCCATAGCTAATGCGCAAAGCGCATTTGGATAATACATCACTTACGCCCATGGCCTTTAGTACATGGGAAGCTTTTACTTTCCCCGAAGAGCACGCTGCACCTGAACTCACCGATATGTTATTAAGGTCAAAATGCATGAGCTGTACTTCGCTTTGAACACCAGGCATAGCAACAGATGTTGTATTGGAAACGCGCGTAGCTGTGTTTGCAAAAATTGTTGCTTCAGGGCAATATTCGAGAATATTTCTTTCAAGATTTTCTTGAAAAGGAAGTAGTGTTTTCCAATTAAACTGAGGTCCTGCTAAAGCCGCGCCCATCCCGACAGCACCTATAATATTTTCAGTGCCGCTACGTAAGCTGCGTTCTTGTCCGCCGCCTTCAATAAGAATTTTTAGATGAAGTGATCCATTGATGATAATGGCGCCGATTCCTTTGGGTCCACCAAATTTATGTGCCGAAATAGTAAAGCTCGGCAGACTATTCCAGTCAAAAGAAACCTTACCAACTGCTTGAGCAGCGTCCACATGTAAATGTGCATTGTACTTTTTACATACTTGTAAAATTTCATCAATTGGCTGGACAACACCGGTTTCATTGTTAACCGCTAGAATGCAAACCAAAGCAGAAGATGTGGAATTTTTTAAAAGATTTTGTAGAGCTTCAAGATTTACAATTCCATTTTCGTCCACCGGAATGATTGTTGCGTCTTTCCTTATATTCAATACGCTGTCATGTTCAACAGCCGATACAAAAATATTTCCCTGAAAACCTTTTAAAATCATGTTGTTAGCTTCTGTTGCGCCGCTAGTGAATGTAATATTACGGGGGGGGGCAGCAAAATAATTGGCCACTTGAGTACGAGCATTTTCTAAAATTTTTCGTGCATCTCTACCATGAGCGTGAACGGATGATGGATTGCCTAAGCAATCAAATGTTTCAACCATTGCGTGTCGTGCATGAGGAGTAATTGGAGTTGTTGCATTATAATCAAGGTAGATCATGCTGCCTCCATGTTGTCTGCTTTTTTACTATTTAGCACCACAATAGGGTAGTTATGATTACCGCAGGCTACATCGCTTAAGCTGACTTGAATAAGGTAGTCATGCATAACGTGCTCTAGTTCGTACCATAGATGATGAGAATTGCAACGCTTTCCGCTTGCGTGACATTCCTTGGCCTCATGGGAATTGCAGCGGGTTACTTTGACCGGCGCATCAGTCGCTAAAATAATATCATATATTCGTATACTGCTGGCTTCGCGTGCTAACTCATACCCACCATTTATACCTCGTACACTTTTAACAAGATTGCCACGTCTTAGTTTGGAAAACAGTTGTTCCAGGTATTGTAAGGGTAGACCTTGGCGCTCAGCTATTAAAGATAACGGCACACAAGAGCCACTGTATTGCTGTGCAAGATCAACCATGGCCATAATAGCGTATCTGGACTTTGTGCTTAATTTCATAGCAATAATTCCACTGGTGTGTTACCTTGAGGCGAGATGTTTTTGGTACAGTGTGTCGAACTTAAGATACCTGAGTAAAAAAGTCAACTTTTAAAGACTGTGTATCAAGGCTGGTTTTGTTTTTTTGTTGATCATTATTTGTAAAATATAGAAAGGAATTTATTTTAAGATGCCTGAAGTAATTTTTACTGGTCCTGCGGGACGTGTTGAAGGTCGATATACTGCTGGTCCATCGGCTTCTTCTCCTGTTGCATTGATTTTGCACCCTCATCCAAAGCATGGCGGAACCATGAATAATCGGGTTGTGTATTCCTTGTGTCAAACATTTGCTAAAAAAGGTTTTTCAACGCTTCGTTTTAATTTTCGTGGTGTGGGTCGTTCAGAAGGTGCGTATGATAACGGTGAAGGTGAACTGGCAGATGCAGCAGCAGCCATGGATTGGTTACAATCAACTCACCCTCAAGTAAATAGTTTTTGGGTGGCTGGTTTCTCTTTTGGTGCGTGGATTGCGATGCAGTTATTGATGCGTCGCCCTGAGCTTGATGGATTTATTGCTCTTAGTCCGCCAACAAATATGTATGATTTTAACTTTCTAGCGCCATGCCCTGTTTCTGGTCAAATTATTCATGGTGAACAAGACGCTGTGGTGCCATATCAATATACCGATACATTGGTGCAGAAATTACGGAGTCAAAAAGGCATTGCTATTGATTATCATGTTTTAAAAGCAACAGATCATTTTTATAGTGACAGCTTGGATGAGATGATTGGCCATGTTGATAGCTATATAGAATTGCGGATTACTAACGTTTTGAAAAAACGCACTGCATAACCGCTTTTTGTTTTCTGCCACAGTTTCCCTGCGATTAGGTCGTGGGGGACTGATTTTCTTTTCCCTTCTTCTCTTCTTCTCTTCTTCCCTCTCTCTCATCCACTCCTCCTTTCTTTTTCGTTTCGCTTCGCATTTTAGAGTGACACCGATCGCTACCATATGGGTGGTGTAGTATTATTATGTATACCACCCACCGGTGAACCACATTACGACTGTGGCGCCGCTGATCAATAATGATTTGCATCACCTTTGAACGGGCAACGTC
>CAITNM010000036.1 GCA_903893805.1 uncultured Alphaproteobacteria bacterium
ATAAAAATTATGTTTAATTTTATTTATATAATGCGAAATTTCATGTGGGCTTATCATGCAGCGCTGTGCTCGACTGTGTGATCATTAAGAAACTTAAAGAGTGAGCGCGCAATACGCGAGCTATCATGATAATTCACTGATTATCTCGTTACTTCTTGCTTTTTTCACAAGCCTTTCCTACATTGTAGACAGCAAGATATCACCATAGTTTATATGTCTAAAGTACTTACTTTAATTGGAATGGCTCTACTTTTAACCGCTTGTGACAGTGTAAAGAGTACGCTGGGAATGGATCATTACCAAGCTGACGAATTTAATATTAAGCAAAATGATCCTCTTGATTTGCCGCCAAATTACAAGCTCATGCCTCCTCGCGCTAAAGACAAAGATGGTAAAAGCGTGCCTTTAAGTGCATCTGCTGAAAAAGCTAAGAAAGTAGTCGGTGGTGGAGAATCAGAAGCTTCTATTTCAGAAGAAAGTCAACAAGATTTAAAAGACAAAACAGGCTCTGCAGATGATGCTATTCGCAAGCAAGTTGACGAAGAATCAACAGAAGAAGGAAATAGCGGTTTAGATAAAAAGCTTAATGCTTGGAAAAAAGAATTCACTCAAAACGCTAAGTCTATCAATGGTTCTGAAAAAAATACTAAAAAAGAAGAGCGACCAGTTGAAAAACTCAAAGAGCAATTAGCGCATGAGCCAGCACCAGAGCACCATGACAGTCTACAATCAAAGGTCGAAGATGATTTAGAGCACAAGGCCGCGACTGAAGAAGCTGAAAAAAATATAGTTGATCTAGATAAATCTGCAGAATTTAAGCGTAACTAGTAACAGCAATGATAAAATCTATAATTCTTAGCTTTTCATGTGTTGTCGCTTTTTTATTCGCCGACAGTAATCCTCTTGATGGTTTTAATGTTGTTGTTAAAGATTTGGTGGTTGCTGGTAAAACTGTAAGAATTTCGCCCTTCAAAGGTATAGGCGTTGTAACAGTTAATCTTTGTTTTAAAAATGCAGGAGAAAAACTATCTCCTAAACAAAAGGAATGCCTTGTCTCTTTGCTTCGCAGGGCAATGGGTGAGTCAACAAAATCAAAAACTCGCGAACAAATGCAAGCTTATACTCGTGAACATAATGTACACGTATCTTTTGGTAGCAGTGATGACAATTTTACTATTACAGGAAAATGTCCATCAGATAGGCTTTCTGAGCTTTTTCATTTGATTAAAGATGTTCTTTTTCATTCGCAATTTCACGATTTTGATCTGATACGATTTAAAAATGAAATGGCTGCAGGAACATTGCAAGCAATGCAGTCACCAGATGCTCAATTAGACCAATTAATAAAAACGATAATTCTTAAAAATCATCCATATGGCACATTGCAAAAAACCTATCTTGCGAGCTTGAAAAATATTAGTAGTGATGATTTGAAGTCATACATGCAAAAGCACTTCACTCAGGAAAATATAATTATTTCAGCTTGCGGTGATATTAACGAAGCAGAGCTTTCTGCTCAAATTACCAATGTACTTAAGAATTTGCCTAAAGCTTTTAATGCTGCTTTACCGGTTAACGTGCAAGTAGGTGGACCATATCAAAAACATACCCAAGCATTTCCTGTGCCGCAGACCTTAATTCATTTTTTACATGCTGGTATTGATGCGCATCATCCAGATTTTTTTGCCTTACAGATTGCAATGGGATGCTTATCTAATCCCAATATAGGCGTTTTATGGAAAAAAATCCGTACGGAAAAAGGGCTAACTTATGGTATAGGCGCTGGTTTCGCTATTCAAGATCACTACAATTCTTTTAACATCTCAACTTCTACTCAATCAGAAAATGTGGAAAAAACCATTATTTCTATTAAAGAAGTTATCGCTGATATTTGTGAAACCGGCTTTTCAGCCGATTTAGTCGAAATTGTTAAGAAAAGCTTTTTAGGAAACTACAAGCGCTCTTTTGCTTCAACCAGTCATATAACGACTAGATTAACAAACTATCAACTTAGTGATCGCCCTGTCGATTTTCATAAAATTCTTATTCAAAAAATTTCAGCCTTAACCACTGAAGATGTTAACGAGGCCTTTAAAAGATTTTTAAAACCTGACCAATTTATTATATTCGTGGTGGGCCAATGAGATATATTTTTACACTTTTAGTGAGTGTTTTCTGCGCTAGCTCATTATATTCGGTAATTGTTCCGCAGACCGCTACGTTAAGTAACGGACTAAAGGTCATTGTTTTTCAAAATCCTTTATTGCCTTCGGTGAATATATTTACAAAGTACAATGTTGGTACTGCTGACGATTCGTCTAGTATGGTTGGCTTGTCACATATGCTTGAGCATATGATGTTTAAAGGATCTTCAAAATACCCGGCTGGATCTATTGATGATATTCTCAACAGTTGTGGTGGTACTTGCAACGCTCATACTACTTTTGACAATACTGTTTACACATTTGATTTGCCTGCGGAACATTTAGAAATAGCGCTTGATATTGAAGCTAATCGCATGGAATATCTTAATCTCACTGAAGATGAATTCAGGCCAGAACAAAAGGTTGTAATGGAAGAGCGTCAAATGCGATTGGGCAATCACCCATTTCGTACTTCTGCTGAAGTTTGTCAGCGCGCTTTGTATACAGCGCACCCCTATGGTATTTTTCCTATCGGCTACGAAGCGCATATAAAAGCGTACACAATCGAAGCCTTAAGGGCACATTATGAAAAATGGTATGTGCCGAATAATGCTACCATTGTAGTAGTCGGGCCTTATGATTTGGCATATGTACTGCCTAAAATTGAAGATAAATTTGGAAGTATTCGTTCAAAAGAATTACCGGAACATACACGCATTGCTGAGCCTGATCGCGATGGCCTAACCACAACAATCGAACAAGAAAATCCTCGTGCAGAGAACATTTATATTAGTATTTCTTATCGAGTGCCAACCTTCATTACAAAGCCAGAAGCATACCTTGCAATGCGGATGCTAGAAGATACTCTTACTGGCTCAGACTCTAGAATGCTTTACAAAAAAATGGTTAAAGAAAAGCGTTTGGCGCTAAGTGTTTCAGGTAGTTACGATTACGGCAAAGATGATATGGACTTTACTTTCAACTTAGTGCTTGCGCCGAACATGAGTGTTGAAAATGCAGAAAAATTCTTGTTTGAACAACTCTCTGTATTTTTGAAAAAAGGGTTGATAGAAACTGATTTTAATAATGCAAAACAAGAGAAATTAAACATTTTTGCTTTTGCAATGGACGGAGAAGCATTTTTATTGGCTCTAACAAATATTGTTCTTAATGATTTCCCATTAGAGGCTGTATCTAAATATGAAGATATTCTCAAAAGTATAACCGTGCAGCAAGCTCATGAAATGTTACATCTTATTCTGGCTAAGCCTCCCTTGGTTATTGCGCGCAATTATCCAAAAGGGAAAATGCCAAAACGCAATTATCAAAAGGTTTTAGGTCAATAATGCTGCAATACACTTTAAATTTTTCAAAACAACCAACCTGCATACCAGCGGGATTTGCTGACTCTGTGATGCGCTTGCCATTATGTGAATATCTTGAATCTGATGTTTCTTCAAATCAATACCAAGAAGCCGTCAAGAAGCTGGAAAAATTTACTCATATTATTCATCTAGGTACAGGTGGCTCAAGCCTAGGTCCACAAGCTTTATATGCAATAGCTGATGAACCATCCAAGACATTTCTATTTTTCGATAATATTGACCCCGATGGTCTGACTAAAAGATTAAAAAATATTGATTTTCGCAAAGCCGGAATTTTGGTTGCATCAAAGTCGGGCAATACTGCCGAAACCTTAGTGCAACTGGCAACCTTTAAAAAAATTTACAATGATAATGACCTGAATATCAATGATCATCTTGTTATTATTACGCAGACAGATGGTAATGCTTTGCACACCTTTGCAAAAAATAACAACATTGTGACGGTGCCGCACCATAATCAAATTGGCGGACGTTTTGCCGTATTTGCCGAAGTTGGTATGTTATCAGGAATACTTATGGGGCTTGATATGGAAGCTTTTCGAAAAGGTGCGCAAATAGCTTTAGCAGCATTTAAAGCTGCTCCGGATGCACATCCAGCGATAGAGTCTGCATGCTTTTTAGCAAAGTCCAAAGCCCACCCAGTTATGTTTCCTTATGCCGATAAACTGAAATTGTTTAGCGCATGGTTTGTTCAGTTGTGGGGGGAAAGCTTAGGCAAGAAAAATAAGTCCGGTGAGCGTTTCGGATCAACACCTATTCAAGCTTTGGGTGCAACTGACCAGCATTCACAACTTCAGCTTTATCTTGGTGGCCCAAAGGATAAATTTTTTACTTTTTTAGAAGTTAGCGAAAAAGAAAATTTTGATGTTGCCGATTTAGAGATTGAGCACCCAGCTTATACACCACTCCGTGAGCATGGTTTGAAAAACTTATTAAAAGCTGAACTTCATGCTACCTACGAAACATTGCGTGGTCATGAACTGCCAATTCGCTTAATCACTGTACCTGCGATCAATGCGTATTATCTAGGGCAGCTTATGCTCAATACAGTATTAGAAACCTTGGCAGTTGCAGCCATTTGGGATGTAAATCCATTTGATCAGCCTGCAGTTGAAGAAGGTAAAATATTGGCATTGAAATTTTTAAATGATAAAAAATAGAAACTCCTTTATGAGCGTGAACATATGAGCACTCAAAAAATATCCTTTCAAGAGATTATTCTGCGTTTGCAGCAGTATTGGGCTAATTACGGCTGCGTTATTTTGCAGCCTTATGATTTGGAAGTAGGGGCAGGCACGTCGCATCCTGCAACGCTAATTCGTGCTCTTGGCCCTAAATCATGGAACACAGCATACGTTCAGCCGTGCCGCAGACCAAATGATGGCAGATACGGTGAAAACCCAAATCGTACGCAGTTGTATTATCAGTTTCAGGTTTTGCTAAAACCTTGCCCTGCAAACCCACAAGAATTATATCTTGAAAGTCTAAAAGCAATTGGTCTTGATTTAAGCCGTCATGATATTCGTTTTGTTGAAGATGACTGGGAAAATCCATCATTAGGCGCAGCAGGCCTTGGTTGGGAAGTTTGGTGCGATGGTATGGAAATCACTCAATATACCTATTTTCAACAAGTTGGTGGTATTGCTTGTGATCCCGTGCCTGTGGAATTAACCTATGGTTTAGAGCGCGTTGCTACAATCATACAGAATGTTGAAAGCAATTTTGATATTAACTGGAATGGTAAATCAGGTGATGAATGCCTTACTTATCGTGATGTTTTTTTAAGATCAGAACAAGAATTTTCAGCTTATAATTTTGAGCACGCAGATGTTGATATATTGCTGCGTCATTTTAACGATGCTGAAGCCGAATGCTTAAAATTGCTTGATCTCAAATTGGTTTTACCAGCTTATGAGCAGTGCCTAAAAGCTAATCATCTGTTTAATATGTTAAATGCACGCGGTGTTATTTCTGTTACTGAACGAGCTGCCTATATGGGGCGCGTTCGTCATTTGGCAAAATCAGCCTGCGAAACCTGGATAGGTTAATTATGGAATTATGTATTGAAATTTTTATGGAAGAAATTCCAGCTCGCATGCAACGCCAGGCAAAGATTGATTTTTTGCAGTTATTTGTAAATGAATTCGAAAGCCTAAAATTGAAATGCAGCGAGCCTGAAGTTTTTGTAGGACCTAGGCGTTTAGTGCTTCATGTAGCAAGTATTGCAGCTGCTTCAGAAACTATTTTAGAAGAAAAACGTGGGCCTAAAATTGGTGCGCCCGACGCAGCATTGCAAGGTTTTTTAAAATCATCAGGGCTTTCTGAAAACGAACTCACTCAAGAAAATGGCTATTGGTTTGCAAAAATTAATATTCCTGGAAAGCCGTTACAAGAATTATTACCCAGCATACTAGACAAAGTTTTGCGCAACATGCCTTGGCCTACATCAATGCGTTGGCCTGGCGCCAGCCATACGTGGGTTCGTCCCATTCGCAATATTTGTTGTGTATTAGGTGGAAACCCTGTGGTTTTTGATGTTCCAACAGCAGGTCTTAAAACAAACAACTATACCTTTGGTCACCGGTTTTTAAATCCCGCTCAAATAACTGTTACAAGCTTTGCTCAGTATCGAAAAAGTCTTGCTGAAGCAAACGTGATGCTTGATTTTCAAGAGCGTCGTAGCGTCATTGAAACGGAACTTCACAAAATTTGCCAAGCAAGTCAGTTAACAGTTGTCGTTGATGAAACGTTGTTAGATGAGGTCACAGGTCTTGTTGAATATCCTTTTGTAGGTCTTGGTCAAATTGACGCTAAGTTCATGCATCTTCCGGGGGCTGTGCTTAGCACATCAATGCGTGTACACCAAAAATACTTCACAATTTTAAATTCCAAAGGTGATTACGCACCATTTTTTGGATTTGTAGCAAATGTACCAATCAATGCAGACTGCATGACAGCAGGGTATGAACGCGTGCTAAGAGCTCGTCTAAGTGATGCTGCATTCTTTTATGAACAAGACTTAAAGTTATCTTTTGAAAGTCGGATAGATGGACTAAAAAACATCATTTTCCATGCTGATTTAGGGTCTCTGTACCAAAAAGTTCAACGTCTAGAATTCTGTGCTCCAAATTCTTCAGTGCAACAAGCTGCACGTTTGTGCAAATGTGATTTGCTTACAAATATGGTGGGTGAATTCCCTGATCTACAGGGAATCATGGGTGAAATTTACGCAAAGGTCCAAGGAACACCTTCGGAAATTGCGGCGGCTTTAAAAGGGTATTACCAACCCCAAGGAGCAAACGATGCGTGCCCAAATGACGACATAAGTTGGACCCTATCTCTTCTAGATAAAGTCGATAATTTGATTGGTTTTTTTGGTATTGGCATGAAGCCATCAGGGTCCAAAGATCCCTATGGCCTGCGCCGCAGCGCATTGGGAATTATAAGGCTAATGTTACACAAAAGCGGATCAAATTCTTTACGTGAGTGGTTAGAAAAGTCTGTTCAGTCCTATCAACAACAGGGTGTTACACTAAAGTCTGACGTGGTTGAAGCTGTTACTGCATTTATTACTGAGCGTTTGTCTGCATTTTTAAAAACTGAAATGCCGGCTGATCATGTCTATGCTGTTTTAGACAAACCATTAGAAGATATTTGGGCTGCAGTTGAACGCGCCAGAGCCTTGAAAGATCTTTTGCAAAACGAAGTAGGTGTTTCTCTTCTTAGTGCTTACCGTCGCGTTGTTGGTATCTTAAAAGGAATACAAGTTGGCCAAGTTAATCAACAGCTTTTCGTGGCAGAAGTTGAGCGCACTCTATGCAGTGCTTTGGTGCAAGCTGCTCCAAAAATTGATGAACACCTTAAAATTTTTGCTTTTAAAGAAGCAATGACATTAATTGCTAATTTGAAACCAGTTGTTGATAACTTTTTTGATCATGTTAAAGTCATGGACGGTGATTTACAGATTCAGCAGAATCGCTTAAATCTATTAGGAATGCTACAATCAACGTTAGATACTTTTGCAAATTTTTCCAAGCTGGAGGGCTAAAATGAAATCGCACAATTGGTTATGGATTTTAGCTATTGTTCTTGTTGGATGTTATCCGACCATCGATCATAGGGGATTCAACCCAGAACAAATTGAGTTTGATAAAATTCAAGTTGATGTCAGCACAAAAGAAACAGTACAAGACGTCCTTGGAAGTCCATCAACCACATCTCTATTCCCAGTTGAAGGAAAAAACTGGACCAACTGGTATTATGTTTACCGCAAAACCGAAACAACTTCATTTTTCACTCCCAAAGTTGTGGATCAGTTAGTTGTTAAAGTAACGCTGGATGATAAAGATATTGTTCGTGCTTTTGAAAAACAAAAGGGTGTTCAGGGCGAGAAAATAAAAGCTAGCACTGAACGAACAGCAACAACCGGCTATGAAAGCTCAGTCATGAGAGATGTGTTTGGTAATTTCGGCAAGTACAGTCTTGACCCGAAAAAGAAAGGTAACTAATTTGTAGCTACTTAAGGGAGGCTTGGTTATGTTCAAAAAATTTGTAGGTCTGTTTTTAACCTGCCTGGTTTTTTTATCACCATGCTTTGCCTCATCTTCGCTGAGTGTTTACGCCGTATATGACGAAAGCAGAGCAGGTGAAGTCGCAATGGTAACGGCTGTTATCAATAAAATTGCGCTTACTCATCCGACAGCGCAAATTACCAAAAAGCCTAACGCCAATTTTCATGATTTAGATCTTGCTGATCCATCTGTCATTATTACTGCTGGACAGTTTGGCATTAACTTTATTAAATCAAGCACCATTCCAACGCATGTAAAAGTTCTGCTTTGTATTCATCAGTGGTTTGATGCCATGAATGATCTGCACGATGTTTACATCACCATGCCAGAGCATGCAATAGATGAAACTATTCAAGACACTGCAAAAGCCAACAACCTCACTTTGCTGCGAACTGTGGGTGTATTACACACAATGTCCGCAGAAGCATTAGCGGATGAAAATACATCTGCCATTCATTTGACTGATGCTAAAGTAGGATTAATTCTAGGTGGCGATGCTGAAATGCCAAATGGCAAAGATTGGCAACTATTCAGTGTCGAGAATGCCCGTAAGTTAGCTAATGAAATAATCACTTTTCAAAAAAAAACTGGTTATAAAATTCTTATTACCAACGGCCCACGCACAGGGCGTAGTCCTACTGCACATAAAAATGGTGAGCTTGATCAAGTTTCATCTGTATTTTTAGAAGAACTAAGAGAAGCAGGCCTTAAAAAAGATGAGGATTTTCAATTTTTTGATTTTCAATCTGGCCAACCATCAGCTTTAAAGGCAGTTATGAAAGTTGTGCTAAACAACAAAGGCTTCATGATTGTGCCTGGTGAATCTACCAGTTCTATTTCTGAAATCATGGCAGTTATGCCAGCAGTAATTTATGAAAATGGCGCTATGAACAGTACTCATCATGTTTTTATGAATCAAGTTATTCAAAAAAACGCAGCAGTTTTGTGGCCCATTGTGCCTGCTGCAGAGTTAATGGAAACGTATGTGCCGTTGCCATCTCAGGCTGTTAATGTTGTTGCAGATTTTTTGAAATAATTTAGCAGCTCCTTCTCCTCTGTTTCTCGCGGCTTGGACCTTGGGACCAGTGTATAAAATCGAAAACTTGGGCCTGCACAGAGATAAAATCCCATGCACAAACCCAAGATAGTAAGTCGTGTTTAGTAGTACTTAACTTGCTGTTCCAACTTGCATATTACGTGTGTAATTTGAGCCAGCACCTAGCACTAATTTGGAACCTGAACTAAACAGCACTGTTCCAGAAAGCGCTGCATCCATACCGGTTGATACTAATGTAGTGGGGTGTCTTGCACTCAAAGCAGAGTCGGTGGCCCAATACTCCCGTCCGCCGCTGCCACCAGATGTTATGTAGTTCAACAATTGACCGCCATAACTTATGTTCTGATTAGTAGTATCACTCGTTGACCAAGCCGATATGGTGGCTGCTTCTCCTCCAGGATTTGCAAAGAATGTGATTAAGTTAGAAGGCCAAGCAATAACCGCTGCACCATTTTCATAGTAGCCAGTAGCTGTGTTGAAATTGGTCGCGACAGAGCTAGTAAGTGCACTACCAACGCTTACATCAGCATCTACCACAATACTTCCACCTGATTGCACGGTAATTGCACTGGTAACTTCGCTTTCTGCTGATTCATCCACTCCTGCAAGTTGAAGCACTGCTCCACTTGCTATTTGAATTGGTGCAACAGGTGCCTTGCCGCTTTGTACATAAAGCGTTCCAGCATCTACATTTATTCCTGCTAGGGTTGCGGAAGCGCTTAAATCAGATGCAACTTTCATAACACCAGGTCCGGTTTTGTGCACTAATCCTGTTCCTGTGGGGGCAGCATTTAATGTTGCTACATTTGCTCCATCTACCTGAACTGTTCCAGCCGTTGAAAAAGCAAATGCACCAGTATTCATAGTCCCTGCAATTTCTAAGGTTGCAGTATTGGCAGCAGCGGTTACAGGGTCAGTGCCAGATGCAGCAAAAGTCACCGCAGATGATGCACCATTTAAATTACTAGCTGAACTTACGGAAACAGCGCCGCCTTGAATGCGTAAACTGCTAATTGCATTAGTGCCGCTAAGGTCAAGTGCACCTGCATTAGTTTTATTTAGAGTTCCTGTAGAGATTGCACCGCTATGACTTGCACTGTCTGTGCCTTCAACATCAATACTCATAGAAGTTGCAAACGTTGCGTTCCATGTTGATATAGCTACCACCGTCAGTAGTACTACCGTTAATTTATTAATTCCTTTCATGAGATATTCCTCTGTAATAAAAATATTTAAGTAATTATCAGATTACAGGGGGGAAATTAAAATATAATTAAATATTTATTAAATAAAAATTAACTATATAATAAAAATTATGTTTAATTTTATTTATATAATGCGAAATTTCATGTGGGCTTATCATGCAG
>CAITNM010000037.1 GCA_903893805.1 uncultured Alphaproteobacteria bacterium
AAGCAAGAAAGTTATGGGGTTAATCTCTGGATAATCGTTATTCCCACTAGAAAGGAAGCATTTATGAGCGTTTTGAAGGAATTTCGCGACTTTGCCGTCAAGGGCAATGTGATTGATTTAGCCGTCGGCGTCATTATTGGCGGGGCCTTTGGGAAAATTGTTGATTCCCTGGTAAATGACATCGTGATGCCAGTGATCTCTAGCCTATTGGGCGGTCATATTGACTTCACCAACCTCTTTATTGTGCTCGGGAATGTCCCAGAAGGCATCCCTAGAACTTTTGATGCCCTCAAAAAGGCTGGCATTCCCATTTTTGCTTATGGCAACTTCATCACTATCTCAATCAATTTTATTTTGTTGGCCTTTGTCATTTTCCAAATGGTCAAAGTCGTCAATAGAATTCGTGTAATGGATGCGCCACCGGTGCCTCCTACCCCACCAACCCCAGAAGATGTTTTGCTGTTGCGTGAAATCCGCGATAACCTTAAAGAAAAATAAAGCTTGTAGTCAGCTTGTGCAACTATGCCCTTTATTTAAAATGGGTCAACAAAGATCTAGCGATCAATGATGGTGTGATTATTCATTCAATTTTTTGATTGGGCCACAAGCAAAGATCACGCCGAAAATCAGCAGAGTAGAATCTCAAAGATGTCATTAGAGCCAGCCAACCAAGATGTAATAGCGCTTTTTAATCAAGGTCTGCAGCAGCATCAAGAAGGAAATCTTGATGCTGCAATTGTTTGTTACCAAGAAGCACTAACGCACAATCCAAACTATTCACCTGCCATGCAATATTTGGGTGTCATCGCAGCACAAAAAAATAACTTTCATCGCTCCTTAGAGTTAATCAGTAAGGCTATCTTTCATAACCCATTAGATGCCAGTGCTTACCTTAATAGAGGTCTAGCCCATACCGCCCTTAAGAACCATGTGGCCGCATTGGAAGACTTTAAAAAAGCCCAGAGTATCGCGCCGAAATACTGCGAGGCCTTCTTTAATGAAGGAAATGCCCTGCAAGAGCTACGCTACTTTCCAGAGTCTATAGTTGCCTACAAAAATGCCTTAGCTCTCGCACCAGCATACGCTCAAGCATATAACAATCTAGGAAATGCCCAGCAAGAAATCAAACAATTTGATGATGCTTTAATAAGCTATAAAAAAGCGATAGAACTTGAGCCAAATTATGCGGAAGCCTATTTTAATTGTGGAATCTTGTTTCAAGCTTTAAAAGATTACAAAAAGTCTATTGTCTTTTTTGATCAGTGCCTTGCCCTCAACCCAGAATTTATAGAGGCACTCATCAATAAAGGGGAAAGCTATACCGAATTAGTTGAAATCAATCAGGCTCTCCATTGCTACCAACAAGCCCTAAAACTTGAGCCAAACTACTTGGAAGCTATATTTGCTAAAGCACTTTCGCAAATACCTAAAATTTATAGTATTGATTCAGATCCCAAAACGTTTCGAAATAATTTCATACGAGAGATAAATGCACTCCATCAGTTGGTGAATACTCATGAATATGCTGAAGGCTACAAAGTTGTTGGTAGCCACCAACCATTCTTTCTAGCCTATCAGGAAGAAAATAATGTTGATGTTCTTTCGGCATATGGCCAGATTTGCTCAAAGCTTATGAGCAACCTGCCAATAGTGTCAGTTATCGACGAAGCGGCATCGACCTCCAAGAAAAAAATTAGTCTGGGCATTATTAGTGGCCATTTTCGTACACACTCTGTTTGGAACGCTATTACAAAAGGTTGGCTAACCAATATTCAGCAGAATGATTTTGATATTCACATGTTTTACCTCGATGACATAGTCGATACTGAAACCGAAATTGCAAAGTCTCTTTCAACAAGCTTTATTCAAGGGAACTTGTCAATTGAAGAGTGGGTAAAAATTATTCTCGCAAAGCATTTAGATATTATTCTTTACCCGGAAATCGGGATGGATAGATTGACATGTCAACTTGCTAGTTTGAGGTTGGCACCAAAACAATTGGTTACATGGGGCCATCCCGAAACTACTGGCCTACCCAATATTGACTACTTTATTTCAGCAGAGAATTTTGAAAACTCCCAATCTCAAGAAAATTACAGTGAGAAACTAATTAACCTTCCACACCTAGGGTGTTTCTACACGCCCTATAAAGGCCCCATTCAAGAGGTTTTAGCGGAAGAATTTAATCTTAACCCCAATTATCCAATACTGTTATGCCCTGGAGCCACGTTCAAATATGCTCCGCAATTTGATTGCGTACTTCTTGAAATTACAAAGCAAGTAAAAAATGCTCAGCTGATTTTCTTTAACTTTCCAGATATGCCGATTGATATTTTGAAAGAGCGCCTATCTATTCTCTTTGCTCGCAATGGCTTAACGCTAGAGAACCATGTTTTCTTCCAGCCCAAGCTGGTTACTGAAAAATTCTATGGGCTAATGCAGATAGCAGATGTATTTATTGACACTATCGGCTTCTCTGGCTTCAACACTGCTATCCAAGCCATTCAATGCAACCTACCTGTAGTGACTTATGAAGGCAAATTTATGCGAGGCAGGCTGGCAAGTGGAATCCTAAAACGTATCGGCTTAAATGAACTCATTACGCCAAATATTGATGCTTTTATTGCTAAAGTTGTACAACTTGGGAATGATCCTGAGTATAGAAATCGGATGAAAAGAGAAATTGCGTCCTCAAAAAATATTCTTTTTGAAGATCCTCTGCCAGTTCTGGCCTTAAACCAATTCTTACTAGAGATCGCTCGATAATGGCTGGTTTTTAACCATCAATGTCTGAGCACATAAAATTAAACCCACTGTGTTGCCACAGTGGGTTTAATTAATGCTCAACTAATTTACAACTAGCTTACGCTAGCACTAAATTAGAAGGTGTGACGAAGACCTAAACCGAGGTTGTTAGCACTAACACCAGAAGTAGTTGAAGTGCTTGAAGTTTGGTTTGAGCCAAAAATACCGTAGAAGTTTGTACGCTTGCTGAGGTAGTAGTTCGCGCCAACTTGATAAGCAGTGAAGTTAGCTGTTGGTTGACCTACACCGAAAGTAGTAATACGGCCATTACCAACGCTTGCCCATGTCTCAATAACTGGAGTAATGTAGCTACGAACACCAATCTGCTGAGCAGTACGCTTACCGTAGTAGCCAGTGTTTACTGTATCAGTAGCTTTACGTGACACCCACTGAGCGTATGCCTTCAAGATACCAAAGTCATAAGTACCAGCAACATAACCTTGATTATCTTGTGTATTAGCACCTTGGTATGTAGCACCGCCCCACAACGCAGGAGCTGGAGTTGTTACTGTAGCGGCTGTACCGTAAGCAATCACGCTCTTCAATGCTTGATAGTTAGCTGTTACCAACAACTTGTTCCATGTGTAGTTAGCGCCAACACCCCAACCGTTAAAGTTGTTGTTACCACCAACTGAAGTGTTGGTAATTGTTGTATTTGCATTGCTCAATGTGTACATTGCATTCACGCCAAAACCAGCAAACGTATCAGAGTTAACTTTCAAGACGTTTGCAGCACGTGTTGCAAAACCGTTAGAAACACCAGTTGCAGCATTAGTAGCGCCGGTAGATGTACCTGGGTCTGTACCGATTGTGTTGCCGTTAGCTGGAGTTGTTGCGTAAATCACGTTACCAATCATGTTATTCAATTGGCCTGGATCAGTAATGGCAGCAGCATCAAAAATGGTGGTGTACTGAGTACCAAGTGAGAACTGACCAATACCGTTCTTTTTCAAACCAACAAAACTTTGACGGTTATTCAATGAAGTACCGCCCAAAGTTGATGAAGTTGGTGTAAGACCAGTTTCAACAGTGAAGAATGCAGAAGCACCGCCACCCAAATCTTCAGTACCTTTGAAACCTAAACGGCTTGTTTGTTCCAAGCTGTTACCAAACTGACTAGTTGTTTCGTTTGTTAGCGGGGTTGTACCAACTCCGCGCTGATTAGTTTGCAAGTAACCAACGTCCAAAATACCGTATACGGTTACGCTTGATTGAGCTTGAGCTGCGCCAGCAAAAGCTGTTACGGCTGCAACTGCGAATAGCGATTTTTTCATTCTGTAAATCTCCATAAAT
>CAITNM010000038.1 GCA_903893805.1 uncultured Alphaproteobacteria bacterium
ATGGGCAGCATTCCAAAATGTATTGAATACCAGCCTCAAACCGAGCCACCATGCATAAATTGCATAAGGAGATTGACAGTCATCATAACCAATTAAACCATGCGCTAACTCGTTACGAAGATTCGGACCAAAAGGATCACAAAAAAGCGTTTTGATTTCGAAGGCTAAATCTTCGCCAAATACCTTTACCGTCTCTGGCATATCCATCAAAGTACTAAGCCCATTTTCGTTCTCAATACCGTTGCTATCCAAATTGGTAGTTTTTGCTCCCGAAGCCTTCAAATGGCAGCGTACCATATGCTCAATTTGTGGTACCAACAAATGAAGGGCTGTAACAAAATCTCTGTCATACCCAGCAAACAATGCTTTACCGAATAGACGTTCTCGACCACTTGGCACAACCGGTGATTGCTGAGCGAGTCTAAAAAAATCTAATTCATGCAAGCGGTGCTCAAGAAGCAATACCTCAAGTGCTGGCCAAATATCACCTTGCACAATTATCGCTACTAAGATACCGTAATTGCGTACCATTTCAGCTCGGATGTCAATCTCATCATCTTCTGAGGGAACATCCTCTAAAGTCATGCCAGGGCGCTTTGCTATTACACGACCATCACGACTGATAATTGAAGCAGCAAACATAGCACGAAAAGGATGTTGCTTTAACATCTTTATTGCATTCTCACGAATCTCTTTGGCTTTTGCTCCCTGATGTAGATTGGTGAAAGCTTTCAAGCCTTCCATCGCACTTTTGTTACGAACTTTGTTTCTTGCATTTTCAACGATTTCACTGATATCAATGCTTGATGTGCTAAAGTGACCCATTTCACCTAAAGACCTCTCCCCTGATTCATTAAGACATTTTCGAAGTTCGTCTATTCTCTCATTCACCAGGTGAATATCTCGCTGATTAGCCGGAATGGTACGAAGGATTTGAATGGCGCTCTCATAAAAACTGGCCGCCACCATGTGACTTGGCTGACTCGAAGCAAGCCTTGTCAAAGCTTCCTTCACACAACATTCAGCCTCACATAAGGTCAACACAACACTCTTTCCTTGATTTTTAGCAGCTAAAAACCACTCGGCAGAGGCATGAAAATATTTTTGGGCGGCAAGTAAATTACCTACTAAATCAAAATCTCGAGCTAAGGATTCGAGTTTTTCCGCAATGAGTATGCCATGTTTTCTTTTAATATTCAGAGCGACTAAAAAATCTGCAAGGCACAACGGAAGAAAACCATCCCCTTTAATTTCACTTTTTAATGCCTCAAGAATAAGGGCTTCCATCTTCCCTAGCCGCTCTAATCCTCCTTTTTTGAGCATTAGAGCCAAACTAATACCTCTTTCCCAGCATTCACGACCACCGTGCATCAAGGCTTCAGTTTCAAGTGGAATCATGCAATAGGAATCAATTGCATCCAATGCGAACTTGAACCCAAGACCACGGTTTCTCAACCAAACTAGGTCAGCTATTCGCCCCTTTAACCAAATGTCATCTATTTCATCAATTATGTGAGAAAAAAAGAGAATATCTTGTTCTGTAAAATCGTCAGGAATCGCCGACCTTTTGCCACCCATAATCATCATGGGCTTGAACGGTTCATTCTGACTCTGAGGTGACAACATCATTGAACAAACATCTGCCAACAGCCAAAGGACTTTAGAGGATTTTTCACAACCATCATCCTTTGCTTTTTGTGCAGCAGAATAGAATACTATCCACATGGAAGGATAACCTTCCCTTACGGCATCAGAACTTAGAATAGATTTCCAATTACATTCTTTAAAGTCATCAACCCCGACG
>CAITNM010000039.1 GCA_903893805.1 uncultured Alphaproteobacteria bacterium
TTAAAAAGATAATTTTATAATATAGACATTGATCTTTGATGTTTTTTTATGAATTCATACATTAAAAAAATTGTATGTATAATTATAATTTCTGTGTTTAACGTAAGTTTTAGTAGGGAAAATACTGCTTTATCACTTTTAGACATTCACAAACTACGTTCCGCTAAATTAAGCAAGAGTCAACTCTTTCATGGCAAAAAAATTTTGATGAAACGGATGGGCAAGAAGGCTTTATTTCTAGTAAATGCTGCAACGGTCATGGCAAATCGGCTGGGATGTGATTCAAGTATGCAAGCATCTGCGAAACGCGTATTAGGAAAACGATCAGGACAAAATAACAAGGTAATAGTTTCGGCATGTGAAGCAAAAAATAGAGAAAAATAAATTACCTTACTCAAGCTTAAAAACTGATGAGTTAATTTTAATTGCCATATGCATTTCTTCTAGATTTAAATGTACGTTTGTTGTTGATCCATCAGGATTTTCAATGCTCCACCCTACTAACAGCATTACTGGTTTTGGCTTGAAATATAGAGTTACGGGTATTGAGCCAGCAGGGCTGTCGTAGCTTAAGCTAAGCTGCCAAAGATCTTGTGTTTGGATTAAACTTTTTACAACAACACCTTCGCTTTTAAAATCAATTTTTTTGCGCAAAAGAATGCCTGCTGGGGTGTCATCCGTAGCAAATTCTTGGAGACTCGTTTCTTGTCGCACAACAAGAGAGCCATTCCTGGCTATCATCGAGTTTTTTCCATAGTTAATGCGCAATAGTCCATTTTCACGATCAAGCCAGATTTTTCCTTCGTGGCACTCTACTGGCATATCTTTATTTCCTGAATCAATCTCCATAGTCATGTCAGCTTCAAGGGTGCTCATTGAGCTTAAAAAATCTTCAATTGTTTTTAACTTAACCTCATTAATAGATGAAGGTGAGCCTGCCAAAATAGTGCTGATAAATAGATATATTACAAATATGAAAGATCGCATGTTTTCTCAAAATTTTATAAATAATACGGACGAATAGAAAATAGTTTCTCAATTTTATGAACAGATTCTTTTTGAGTGACGATGATCAGTTTATCATTTGCGCTAATATTCATTCGATTAGGCAAAAAATGCAAGGTGTCTTCACGTATAAGAGCCACCACCATGATTTCTGAAGCAATTGTGACATCCTCAATATCAAGACCAATAATGTGGCTTGTTTCTCGTGCACGCGCCTCAATAACAACAACATTTCCTTCAGCTATGGGATGTATACTTTGCAAGTTTCCTTCACGCACATGTTTTAAAATCGTTGATACAGTTAAAGCTTTTGGACTAATAACAGCATCAACACCCAAAGACGTAACCATTGAGGCATATTGCATATTATTTAAAAGAGCCAATGAACGCCTAGCGCCATGTCGCTTGCTGATTAAGGACGATAGGATATTAACTTTATCATCATTACTGACGGCAATAATGGTTTCACAATTTTCAATATTGGCTTCTTGGAGCAAATCGTAGTCTAAAGCATCTCCATGTAAAATTTCTGTGCGCTTTAAAAATCGTGCAATTTGTTCGCAACGTTTTGGATCCTTTTCAATAATACGTGCATGAACATTGTGATATTCTTTTTCCATACCAATGGCAAGATTTAGCCCAATGTTTCCACCACCTACAATTAGAATTTCTCGGCTTTCTGACGTTGAATACCCAAAAGCTTCCATGATTCCATTAAGTTGTTCTCGTGGGGTAATAACATAGACTTCGTCATCAACTAAAAGGTGATCTCGCGAGGAAGGAAAAATAATTTGCTCATCACGTTTGATAATCACGATTGCCAAATCAAGGTTCGGATATAGCGAATTGATATGTTTTATAGGTGTGTTAACAATTCCCGAATGAGACAAACACCTAACACCAATCAGCTTAAGAGATTCATCAACCAAAGAAATGACATCAAAAGCCCCAGGGACACGCAAGTTTCTGCTAATTGTTTGAGCTACTTCAACTTCAGGGGAAATAATCACATCAACAGTCAATTGTTGTGACGCTAACATTTCAGACCAAGGAGAGTGTAAATAATTTTGATGCCGCACTCGCGCTATTTTCATTGGAACATTAAATAGGTTTTTTGCAACCTCACAAGCGATCATGTTTACTTCATCAGAAGAAGTAACCGCGATAATTAAATCTGCTTCTTTAGCACCAGCACGATCAAGCACATCAGGGTGAGACGCAAACCCAAGAATGGGCTGCACATCAAGTTTATCGGAAATTACATCAAGAGCTTGGGGAGAATGATCAACAACAGTAATATGATTATGTTCTTGCACTAAATAGCGCGCAATACTAAATCCTACTTGGCCAGCACCAAGAATAATTGCCTTCACTTTTTAACCTTCACGATAATCACTAACCCCTAGAGCACGTAGTTTTCTGTGCAACGCCGATCGTTCCATACCGATAAATCTGGCTGTTTGTGAGATATTCCCATCAAACCGTTGGATTTGGGCAAGCAGGTATTTCCGCTCAAAAGTCTCTCTGGCTTCACGCAGAGGAAGCACGATAATATCCGCCGACTTTTGCTGCCAATTATTGCCAAGAGGAGCGTCATTTTGAATTTCAGGTGGAAGCATTTCAGGGGTAATTGCGCTTGTAGGATCCCCCCCTGCCATAATCAACAACCACTCAACAACATTTTTAAGCTGGACGATGTTTCCTGGCCAGCTGTAGGTCTGCAGGATTGTTAGGGATGAATCATCAATTTTTCTAGGCATAGAACAGCGACTTTTCGCAATAGTGTCCATAAAATAAGAAATCAACAATGGAATGTCACTAGCTCGCTCTTTTAAGGAGGGAAGGCGAACATGGTTTGCTGTAAAACGATAATACAAGTCTTCACGCAAATTTCCATTTTGCACTAGGTCATTTAGATTTTCAGATGTGCTTGCAAAATACCGAATATCAACTTTGATGGGATCTTTTGAACCCAACCGGAAGAACGTACCATCTTGCAGAAGCCTTACTATTTTACCCTGAATAGGCAAAGGCAAAAGTTGGATTTCTTCTAAATATAGCGTTCCTCCATGCGTTTTTTCCACAATACCAATTTTACGAGGTTCACTTTGGATTTGACCTTGAATTTCCGTGCCAAAAAGTTCCGCTTCAATGGTTGTGGGGTGAATACTGCCACAATGAAAAACTGTAAAAGGTAAACTAGAGCGCTTTGAAAGTCGGTGTATTTCACGAGCAACACTTTCTTTTCCAGTGCCAGTTTGCCCCGTTATGAATGCTCTGCTATTGCCTTCAGCCATTTCGTCGATAAGGTGGCGAATTTGCTCAATGACTAAACTTTTTCCAATAAGACCAGAATTACCTGCACGCTGGCGTAACTCATCATTTTCACGTTTCAAAGATGATGACTCAATGGCGCGCTCAACAACCATAAGTAGGCGTTCGGTTTTAAAGGGTTTTTCAATAAAATCGTAGGCACCTTTTTTTATGGCCGCAACTGCGGTTTCAATTGTGCTGTGCCCGCTAATCATGACCGTTGGTACATACGGGTGATCACGTTTTATAATTTCTAAAATCTTCAGACCATCACGTTCACCATCACCTAACCATACATCAAGTATCACTAAATTTGGCTGACGCTTCTTGATTTCTTCCAGAGCTTGCACACCATCTGCAGCTACTCGGCAATTGTAGTCTTCGTCGCTCAAGATTCCGCCAATGAGTTCGCGAATATCTTTCTCATCATCTACAACTAAAATATCAAACGCCATGGTATTCCTTTTTTGAATAAGAGAACTCTAAAATAACTTTTGCACCAGCCTGGTGATCATTGTCTTTAAATTCTATGCTTCCATTGTGGTCCATTGCAATTTTAGAAACAATCGCTAAACCTAGACCTGTACCTTTTTCACGTGTTGTGTAATAGGGCTCAATCAAGCGTTCACGATTTACTTTTTCAAAACCAGGACCATTATCTTCAATGATCATATAAAAATGTTTGTCTTCAAGCAACAATCGAAGTGAAATTAAAGGTTTTAAAACCTTATTTTCTTCTACAGCATTTACAGCGTTTTGCAAAAGGTTTGTTAACAATTGGCTGACTTGTTGGCTGTCACAGCTCCAAAGAAAATTTTGAGGCCCCCTAAACTCAAAGGTAATATGGGGATATGCTTGAATTTGTAATTCCATTGCTTGCTTGCATAAATCAACAAGATCTTCTTCTTGCGCATATGGCTCTGGCATACGAGCAAAAGCAGAAAACTCATTCACAAGATTACCGATGTGATTTACCTGACGAATAATCGTATCAATGCAGTTTTGAAAAGTATCAGGATCATTTTCAATTTGCTTTAAGTATTTACGCTTCAATCTCTCTGCTGAAAGCTGGATGGGAGTTAATGGATTTTTGATTTCATGAGCAATCTTTCGGGCCACATCAGCCCAAGCAGCCTTTCTTTGATTAAAAGCAAGCTCTTCATTTTGCTTTTTAAGACGCTGAGTCATATGGTTAAATGCCCCAATCAGGTTGTCTATTTCGTTATTCAATGGCTTATTCGTAATATGCACATTTAGGTCACCATGACTTACACGATGCGCTGCTTCAATAAGCTTAGAAATGGGAGAAAACAAAGCATTTGCAAGAGACAAACCCATCCAAGCAGAAGCCAAAATCAATACTAAAACTAAAATTGCAAAAAATGCTAGGAAGGTTAGCTGAATATCACCTTGCTGAAGCTCCAGCGTTGAATAGGCAGTCACAGCTCCTTTAGCTTTATCCATTGCTTTTGTGACGTCTTCAGAAACAGTTTTTCCAATAAAAAGATATGTGTCACTAACCGGATCTAACTGAATTAATGCACGAACTTTGTCTTTGTGAGTGAATAAAACAATCTCACCTTCTTTTGCAGTGGCTAAATCTTGCAAAGTAATATTTTCAAAAGCGAGAGCAAAAGTGAAATAAGATTTTGCAATAATATTAAGATGCCCATCAAATACAAGAACTTCATTTAGACCACGCTGCTCGGAAAGCTGAGTTAATGCATGGTTAAACTCTTCAGTATTTTGAACAAGCATGGAGCTAATAGGACGCAGCTGCATAACCATACTCATTCCATCAATACGGATCGTATTCTTTTTTTCTTTAATGTAATTTTCAGCAATTTCTGTAGCAGCGGTGATGGTAGTCTTAAATGGCTCTGTAAATAATGATTTAATCGAGGAATTAAAAAAGAATGTAGAAAATATGGAAATACCAACAGCAGGAAGCAAGCATGTAATTGCTAAAACCATGACCAAATGCAGGTGTAACTTTGTACCGCGAATTCCTCGTTTGCGATCCAGCCACAAAATGATAACCCGCCTGATGATAAAAATGGCCATTAACACCAAAAGGCCAAGATTAATGTAAAGATATGGCAATACTGCTGTTGCCCTTAAAACACCAGACCCCAGACGCATAACCCAAAGTGTAGCTGCGCATGAACATAGCGCAAGCACCATAACAACATACTGTGAAGTTCTAGCTATCTTATCGCGGCCCAAAAGCTGGACAATACGGGCAGCAAGTGATGAAGCTTCTGCAATCATGTGGATTTTTTAAGAAAGCTGAATTTTTGATAAATATACATTCTCGGTATTCTGAAACAAAGAATCTTCCAAGCGGAAGTATCACATAGGTTGGACAGTAAAGAAAAGAGATTTGTATGTATTTTTTGTAGAAATAGTATATTTAAGTCTCTTTATCTAAGAACAGCGCTCTGGTTTATTTCAATGCATCCCGCATATTTCCCAACTTCAAAATTGATGCTTTGCCTTTTTCGTTCCATACTCGACGAATATAAAAATCTACCATAGTAAAAGGCGAACTTATTTTGCTCCAAAAGACTGCTATGTGTGCTCTAATTATTTTTTCACCGCTGTTCACTAACGACACAAACGACAGACCAGAAAATCCAAGCCGTAAAACACAACGCCTTGCAAATACTCTTGCTAGCTGTCAATCAACTTTTGAGAATTTAACCCCAGGAATTAAGCGTGCATGCCTCTCTCTTGCCTTTGATATTCCAACCATCCTTCGTCAGGTCACAGAAAATTCCTACAAAAAAATATTCTATGACTTAATTAGTGGAAAAACACCTTATATTGGACTTTTGGGGGTTAATAGCATCGAAGCCTTTTTAAGGTCACAAGTTATTTATTCTCTATATTCCTTTATTACCCAACAAACTAGAGAGTTTGCACCTAACCTATAAAAGGAATATTCTATGCTTCCACAAGCAGCAGCGACTGTAGTGATAGCCGGAAGTGACGTCTTTTGCATGAATCCCTTTGAACGCGCAAAAGTATGCCTTTTAAATAGGAGGCCCATCCCGTTCGTCTGCAATGGGAAATTAGATTGGCCAATGCTTTTTAGAAGTAGAGAATGGCTTTTTACAGGTGGAACACTAACCTTTCAAACTAGCTTTGTGCATGTGGGAATTTTTTTAACATTAAAACATTACATAAGCCCCTTAATTGTAAAGGGCGACACCCCAAGCTTTTATGAGTCCCTTCAGATGGGGGCCCTAATTGCTGCAGCACAAACAGTCATCACATACCCGTTGCTAACCTTTAGAGCAAAACTACATGATCAACAGGCCGAACTATTCAATGCAGGCAAAGATAGAATTTCAACCACACGCTTTTTTTACGAGCTTTATCGAAAAAATAAATTGCTTCTTTTGTATTCTGGAGCAATGTCACGTTTAGTTCGAGGATTCGTCATAGCCACACAGGATGCGTCTGCCTTGCATAACAAATAGAATGGGGGCTTGCACTAGATTAATTATTAGACATTTGATAGTTTGAGATCACATAAATAGCAAAGCAAGAACAATGAATACAGACAGATGTTTATCTTTTTATTTAAGTGATGGTGCAATGAAAGGACATTTTTGCCGTTTAAGTGATTCTATTACAAATGCGCTACATAATCATAGCTATCCTTCAAAAATAAACACTCTTTTGTCTGAAATGACAGCCATTTCTCAGTGTTTTTCGATGGATATAAAATCGAACTCACAAACAACAATGCAGTTAACCGGCACGTCTCCAGTTAAATTAGCATTGGTTAACTCATTAGATTGCAAGTTTTTCAGGTGTTGCGCGACATTAGACCAAGCATCAAATATCGACGTTGATGGACTTTCAGTTCCGCAACTGTTTGGACAAAATGGGAAACTTGTTTTTACTATTGATTTTGAGAACCAACATTATCAGACGATCGTAGAACTGAGCGCTTCTAGCTTACAAGAATGTTTTCAACATTACTTTATTCAGTCTCAGCAAATTCCAACTATTGTTATGGTATGCAGCTCAATTAGCGATAACAAAATAGAGAGCGCCGCTTTGTTGTTGCAAAAAATGCCATCGTCTTCTGCAATAAACAAAGAGGATTATAACGATATATGGCATGAGGTGTCATGCTTTGCAGCCACGATAAAGCCTCATGAGTTACTAAGCACAGGACCATCAATGGAGCGCTTAATAGAATTAGTATTCAATGGTTTGTCCCCGATTGTTTCACGTGAAACAACCTTGGCCTTTCAATGCACCTGCAATCATGAGAAGATCATTAACATAATTAAAAGCTTAGATTCACAAAGCGGCGATGAAAATCTTGAGGTTATTTGTGAGTACTGCAATAAAAAATACACTATAGACAAAACGGAAATTGATTCATAAAATAACACACACAAGTAAATTTTTTACTTTTCACACAAGTTAGCAAATGAGCACAGAAGTTTTTTCCGATTTTATTGATGAGCTTCTTAAGTGGAATAAATCAATAAACCTAGTGCAAGAAAGCACGACATCATCCATTCAGGACCGGCATATTCTAAATTCACTTTTAATAAAACCCCATCTTGATTATGCCAAAGATGTGATAGTCGATATTGGATCTGGAGCAGGATTTCCCGGACTAGTGTTAGCAATCGATGGTGCAAAAAATGTGCATCTAGTTGAGCCAACAGGGAAAAAAGTTGTTTTTTTAAATCACATTAAGAATATCTACAAGTTACCACTGCATATTCATGAGTGCAGATGGCAGGACTTAAAATTAAGTAACGCCACTGTCGTAACAAGTAGGGCCTTTGCATCTTTAACAAATTTACTTGAGGCTATGAGTTTTGTTTCACGTGAAACAAAAGAGGCTAGTGGAATTTTTTTAAAGGGCGCTAAAGTCAAGGAGGAAATTGTGGAAGCTAAACAAAATTGGAATTTTGATATGGAAGTTTTTGAAAGCCCAACCCATGAAACAGGGTGTGTTTTAAAAGTATCGAAAGTGTCTAGAAAATGACCGCAAAAGTTATTATGTTTGGCAATCAAAAGGGCGGGGTTGGAAAAACAACTACAGCTGTCAACATGGCTACAATTATTGCAGCTTCTCAATTTAAAACACTGCTTATTGATTTTGACCCACAAGGAAACAGCACATCTGGCGTTAATGGCGATAAAAAACAGTTTGGAACTTATGAGTGGATGGCGGGTGGCAAAGGAAACCCAATCCAAAAAACTTACATTCCTCATTTGAATTTAATAAGCGCTAACATGGATCTTGCAGCAGCTGATATTGAGCTTCTTCAAATGGCAAACAGAGAATTTGTTTTGCAAAGTAGAATTGCTAGCCTTAAAGAAGAATATGATTACATCATCATAGATTGCCCCCCATCGCTTGGACTTCTTACGGTTAATGCCCTAACTGCAAGCTCACATATTATTATACCCATGCAATGTGAATACTATGCTTTAGAGGGGATAAGCCATATCATGCAAATTATTCAGCGGGTTCAGGGTGGACTAAATCCACAGCTTCAGCTACTAGGAATTCTTTTAACAATGTATGACAAGCGCAGTACGCTTAACCAACAAATAGCACACGATATACGTTTTCATTTTCAACAAAAGGTTTTTTCATCTGTTATTCCTAGAAATGTTAAGATTGCTGAGGCCCCATCTCATGGAAAGCCAATTATTTTGTACGATGTTAAAAGCACAGGCGCCGTATCATACATGGATGCAACAAAAGAATTACTTCAACGCATAAATATTTCAGAGGCAGCATAATGACAAATCGACCAACACTTGGAAGAGGGCTCGCCGCGCTATTAGGTGAAGTTAACATCCCTCATGCTCAGCAGACACCACAATCTATTGATGTCGCGTCAATTCAACCAGGACGTAATCAGCCTAGACAAGAGTTCTCTCAAGAAGATTTGGCTGATTTAGTTCTGTCTGTTCAGCGCAAAGGAATTCTTCAACCGCTACTTGTAAGACTAATTCAACCCGGTCGCTTTGAAATCATAGCGGGTGAAAGACGCTGGAGGGCTGCAAAATCAGCAAAACTCGAACGTGTTCCTGTGGTTATTATTAATTGTAATGACCAAGAAGCTTTAGAAATAGGATTAATAGAAAACCTACAACGTCACGATCTGAATCCCATTGAAGAAGGTGAGGCAATAAAAAGACTGCAAGAAGAGTTTAGTTTAACTCAAGAACAAATTGCCAGCAGCATTGGAAAAAGCCGAAGTTACGTTGCAAATATGATGAGATTAAGTTCTTTGTCTCCTCACATAAAGACACTTATTCGTGAAAACAAACTAAGTGCTGGGCATGCACGAGCGATTATTACCTCAGACAATCCAAACATGATTGTTAACCAAATCCTTGAAGAAAAACTCAATGTGCGTGATACAGAGCAGCTGGTAAAGAACAAAAAACAACAACTCAATCTCGTTAGTGCAAAGGGTCAAAAACAAAATGTTGGCCCTATTGATACAGATATACAGGTGATTACAGAGCAGCTAACTGAAAAGTTGAATATGAAAGTTAATCTTGTCGTTAAGGGCGAAGGAGGAGCAATTACTATACATTTTCAAAAATTGAATCAGCTAGACATTCTTCTTGAACTGCTACAAGGGTAGATAATTGGTGGAAGGGGTAGGGTTCGAACCTACGTAGACATCCGTCGGCAGATTTACAGTCTGCTGCCTTTAACCACTCGGCCACCCTTCCAAAGGTGTGACAACAATAAGAAATTTTAAGCTAGCCGTCAAACAAAAAAACACCAAGAGAGCAGATAAATCCTACGTGACAAAAGAAAATATCAGGCTTCCAAGAGAAAACTGAGTGTGCTTAAAGGAATTTCTTGCCATTCTCCACAAAAGTTCGCATAATTTTATTAAAATGTTCTTATTAAAATATCATGTCTCTGACAACGCTTTCGAATGTTTATAAAGTGCAGTGGCACGAAGGAATGCTGCTAAGCCCTCAACATTTTCAATATAGCGAGCAGCGTCTTGAACAATTGCTTTATGCATCCGCCCTAAGCAGTGCATATACAGGCTGGGGGGTTTAGAGTTAAATTTTGATAAAAACCTTCTCGCCCAAGGGATTGTGGAAATTTCACAGCTTTTGGCAATTCTTCCTGACGGCACAACTGTTTTGCACGGTCTTGAAAATACAACAGCCGACCAGGAGCCGCTTAGCCTTAGGTATAACCTAGCTAATTTAGCCTTAAAAAGCGCAACAGATATAACGCTCTGTCTGTGTCTCCACCAAACAAGCGATAGCAAAAAGCGTTATGATTCCGTTGAATATACTAATATTGTGGATGAAAATAGCGCCGATAATGTTATTAATCTGCCAATTTTACGCCCAAAAATATTTTTAAATCCTGACGTGGTTCCCAATGACTGTAGCGGTTTCCCCTTACTAAAACTCACGTTTGATGGAAAACAATTTTCCATGCAACCCTTTCTTTCTGCGTCTTTATCAATTTCATCAGATCATCCAATTAGAAAACGTCTAACTGAAATAGTTTTAAACATACGACAAAAAGCAGCGTACTTAATTAATAAGTCGCAACAAACAACCTCTATGCCCATACTTCGGGAAGCACAAGCAACTCTTAAACCGCTAATATCATGCCTCTGTATTCTTGAGCCATTAGTTGGTCTAGAGAAGCTTCATCCTGAAAGGCTGTTTGATCATTTGCTTAATATTGCAGCCAATCTGTTACCACTTCAAACAACTCAAATTCCCGGGATACTTCCCACCTATGATCCATTTGATCCCGGAAGTAGCATCGAATATTTTTTAAATATTTTTGAAAAAACGATTTCTTCTGTGCAGCAACGGTACTTAAGCATTCCATTTCATCAACAAGACAGACTGTTTTATCTGCATTTGCAACCCGCTTATATGAATGATGATCTCTATCTAGGATTCCGTTGTCCTCCTGGTATGAGTGAAAACCAAATGTACGATTGGGTGCAAGAAGCCATAATCACCTCAGATGAAAAAATTGACGTTGTCACCACACGACGAATCTCGGGGGCGCTAAGAACCTCAGTTAAGGATGATGAACTAGATGACCTTATTCCTAATCCTGGCACGCTAATTTTTATCATTAAAAAAGATGATGAATTCGTTAGATCACGAAAAAATCTAAACATCTTCAATCCTGGCGACTCTTCTGAAAAACGCCCTCTCGATATTACTCTTTTTGTTCGTCAGAATGATTCTCCATGAAAACAGCAAGCCTTTCTCATCACGGTATTATAAGCGAAGAATTTGATGTTTTTTACTATGAACTTTTGCGTATTAAAGAAGTAGCTTTAAGAAGTAGTTCTGTCTCTTTAACAGCGGCAGATGAACAAACTGAAGATTCTAAAACAATAACCGTTTCTGGTCCGGTATTAGCTCTGCAAGAACGGTTTACTGCATTTTTTGATCAGCAACGGGAAAGGTTTCACAGAATCGCCGTTGGACCAAGTTCGCTTTTTATTCAGGAAGCACAATACATTCTTGTTGCTATGTCTGATGAAGTTATGATCAATCAATCCTGGCATGGGGCAGACTATTGGCGTCAGAATTGTCTTGAAACCAAAATTTTTCAAACACAAGTTGCAGGAGAGCGGATTTTTTCACAAATAGAGAGTCTTTTAAGGACAAATGATCCTTTGCAGCGTGAGCTTGCAAGGCTTTACCTTTTATGCCTTTCGCTTGGTTTTCAAGGACGCTTTCGTTCCCAAGGAAACTCACAAATTTTATCGTACAAGCAACAACTTTTTAGCTTTATCTACCATCGTTCTGCAACACTTGTGCAGGGCGAGCGTGCTTACATGTTAGAAGATTCTTTAAGTTTTGTTTTCACCGAGGCTCCTACCAAGGGGCTTCCTGATTTAAGGGCTTGGTCACTAACAGCACTTGTTGTGATTCTTATTTATTTATTTGTGAGTTATGGAATTTGGATGCTTATCTCTCAAGATCTTCATGAAGTATTAGAGAGCATTTTTCACCTTACAAAGCAAGGTCCGGTTGTTTAAATGACTTCAACAGCTCCAAATAAATTTACTGACTTCATTCAATTCATACAAAGCCAAACAAATAGCTTGCCTAGCCTAATCTTCCTCTTGCTGCTTTTTGGCCTAGTAGTCATGCTAATATGCATTTTAATAATCAACATGAGCGTTAGCAAAAATAAAAAAATTAATCTTGAAGAGAAAAAATCAATTTTTAAGCGAAAATTTTCTCTTCCTCCGCTTGGTGGAGTGATTACCTCTTTTTTGGTTCAACAGGGGTGGATACAGGTTAATTCTGTTAGTCAGATTTTTTTAAAAGGCCTTGAGTTTTTAAAGAAAAATTTTGGAGAGCACGCCCTATATAAACTGCCTTGGTACGTAGTTTTAGGCGCTAAAGATTCTGGGAAATCAACTCTTGTAAACCACACTCAATTACATGAGCCTCATAGTAGTCCAGATTTTAGTCTGCACGAGCCCAATCCATCTATTCGCTGGAAATTTTTCAGTCGTGGTGTGCTTATTAATGTAGCAGGTCGGCTGTTTTTAAACAATCCAGAAACAGAAACTGATACAATTACCTGGCGCAACCTCTTGATTCTCCTAGCACGATATAGAGCAACCAGACCACTAAACGGTATTGTGTTGTGTATAAGCGCTAAAGACCTTTACGGAAAAGAGAAGCTATCTCCAGACGCGCTGCAGGTTCGTGCAAACGCCATGTTACATACGCTTAGCAGAGCACAAACAAGTTTACGCATGAGATTACCTATCTATGTGGTTGTTACATATAGTGACATTATTCCAGGATTTAAAAGCTTTGCTCAAGAATTACCAGCTAAAAACCAAGGAAACATACTGGGGTGGTCGAGTCCATATAATTTACAGTATATGTACTCACAAAACTGGATTGATGAGGCTTTTCAATACCTTGATGAAAAAATTGATGGAGTGCGTACAGAGCTTTTAAGTTCTGCAATAGATCCTAGCAACGCTGATGGATTATTTGTTTTTTCTAAAGAACTTTTAACAATAAATGAAAATCTTAGTGGGTACTTAAACCGTATTTTCCATGCTAGCGCGACTCATGAAGCCCCAATACTGCGAGGAATATACTTCACAGGCAATAGTGGGATTAATGAATCTAGCTTACCATTTACAAATGAAAAGCCTTCTGAGCTATCATTAGAAGCACATCCTAACCCATCTTTATCTCTGGTATTTTTACGAGATTTATTTCAAAGCAAGATTTTCACTGAAATAGGAATTGCAAAACCACTAACTGGGAAAATTGCTACATTGAATCGCGGTGTAAGCCTTATTCGCAATGCAACCATATGCTTTACCTTGCTTGGAACCTACGGATTATTTAATGCTTACGATACTTTTGGAGAAAAAAAGGAACGCATTCTACCAGTACTATCAAAAATGAGCAGTCTTTTAAGGGATATGCAGCATTTGAAAATTGATGAGCCAGGACATACAGCATCATTGTTTGATACTTACGCACGTCAATTGCTTGAAATGATGCAAGAACTTCAACAAACGGAATTTATTTCTGTTGTTGTGCCTGCTTCTTGGTTTAGCCCACTACATAAAGACCTTCACGCAGGCCTTCAGGTTGCCTATCAGGAGATAGTAATCCGTACTATTTACGTTGATTTGCTAATGAAAGCAAGAGAGTTTCTGCAGTTGCGACCAACCATGGCTGATCGCTCAAACTCATTAGCAGCACTTCTCAATCCCTTAGCGTCTAGTGAATATCTTCTTTTAAAGAAGTATGTAGAAGGGCTATACGAGCTCAACGATATGCTATTTAAGTTTAACAACCTGAAAAGTGCTCCTGATGCACGTGATCTTGATAGTCTGATTATATACACCTTTAATTCTCATTTGCCCGAGACGTTTGTTGGGCAATATGCCAGTTTTAGGAAGCTTTTAAATGAGTCATCCTACCCCTTAATTGATCTTAAGCCTTATCAGCAAATGGCGCGGCAAACTTTATCAATTTTATATGAAAATTTTTTAAATGCTCTATTTTCTAAAAATGATCCGCTAACACTAGTATCACGTATCCAGACCCTAGTTGATCAAACACAAAGTCAAAATGAAAAACATCTTCCCGATCTTACCAGTCTTCGAAATGCAGTCGGAGATTTAGCCATAACAGCACCTTCTTTAGGAGAACTTGGCTCAACATGGATTGATGGAAAAAATTTCATGCCTGGGAAAGAATTTGATAAATTTCTTGACCAAATAGACATGTCACCTCTTTTTGGTCGTGATGTCACGCAGTACTTAGTTGATCAAACTGCCATTGGATTCAACCGTTTCAAAAGTTTTTTAATGGTTATTAATGATTCCTTGGTAGACAAAGGCCTTAATCAAAAAGCACTCCCCCCATCCCATGGATTGTTAACATTAGAAAAGTACTTAACTTCATTGTTTAAGCTTAGCTTTATGGGAGCACCTTCTGGGAAACCTCTAACAACCAAAATTCCTGTGGGGAAACTTGTTTATTGGGACTCAAGTTTAGTACAAGCTGCATTTAATATGATGAAAGATTTTGACGCGTTCATTAGCAAAGATTTATTGGCATATCCAATGTCTGTTCAAGAAAATATAAAAATAGCAGCAAGAATAAATCTGCAAGAAGTCTTAATGGCAACACTAGGTAAGGCGCAAACTTTCATAGATGCCCCGAAAGATATAAAGCCGGGTACTGGGGCAGAGCGTATGCTGCGAGCACAAATAAATGACTTTAAAGCGGTTGCTGATCCACTTGGAAAACTATTGGAAATTTTGAAACAAGATGATGTCAGCAAAGCTTACATAGATCTTCGCAATCTGCTTTGCAGTCAGTCACAATGGCTTCTTACTCAAATTGATGCATACATTAAGCAACACCAACTCTACAAAATGAAGCATGATGATTTTGATTGGTGGGACGGAAAACCAGGAGCCTCAGCTGGGGCATTTGCCGTTCGAGATGTCAATGATTTAAAGCATTATACAGCTATTCAACGGGAATTATTGACGTCCACAATAAATGATTTTGCAAAGCCTATTGTAGAACTTTTAAAAACCCCCGCTTTTGATGGTGCAGAAGACCGAGATGAGGCTTTAATTGAGAGATGGATAAGGCTGACAGAACAGGTTGAAGCCTACAGCAAGAAACAACCGAGCAATTCTTTGGCGCAACTTGAAAATTTCATTCTTAAAAACCTTAATGTAGGTGACTATAAGGACATGCTTAAAGACCTTAAGCTAAAGGATTTAGGTGAAGTTTCTGGAGATTACTTACTTGAAATTCTTCGAGAAATTAAAGTAAAAATTTTATCACGTTCGGAAGTTTTGCAACGCCAACAAGCCACAACAAATTACGAAAAATTAGTTACGTTCTTTAATAAAAACCTGAAAGGAAAGTTTCCTTTTGTTGGTGCAAAACTTGAGAAAAATAAAGGAGAAGCAAATCCAGAAGACATTCGTGAATTTTTTGACATGTTTAGAGAATGTGGGGATTCCTCAAAAGTAATATTAGATCAGCTGTACCAAATTGGTCCAGATATGAAAGATGCAGTTCAATTCTTATTGTCAATGGAAGACGTTCGTCAATTTCTTAATGCATACCTTAAAGATCCAAGCGCTGAGAGGCCAAGCTTTAATATTAAAGTTGACTTTAGAACAGCACGCGATAAAGAGAGCGGCGGCAATATAATTGTTGATTGGTATATAAAAACTGATGAAATAACCACCATTGATAAACATGACAAAAAAACAGAGGGTAGCTGGTCATTTGGAGGACCAATAACAGTTGGTTTCAAATGGCCGGAAACCGGAACCACACCCAAGCCAACTTCTGATTCTGGACAAGCATCTCTAAAGGTTGAGGGCTCTACAGCTGAGTTTGTTTATGATAGTCAGTGGGCATTATTGTGGTTGATTCGTGATCACCTTGCACCAAAGGGTTCTTTTTCTAAGGTCACAGATCCCAATCCATACGTTCTAAAATTCAGTGTTCCGTTGACTGACCAGACATTCACGACTGTGTATAATTCCATAAGCCTAGTAGATCCTTCCAGTAAACCAAAGGGGCCTTCTAAGATAATTACCATGCCGACATTTCCAACATCAGCACCTGATTTACCAGAAAAAATAAAGGAAATAAAAAACAAGCCTGTTTTAACTGATGGAACGATTGAAACTGTAGATTTTAGTGTTTTTGTTTCTGAGAAAAAAGAGAATACAAAAGAAGACAAACCAAAAGAAAAAGCCAGTGATAAAGAACAAGAAGAAGAGGATGGTTCAGAAGAAAAAAAGAAAGAAGAGTCAGGTGAATGATGGGCGATAACACAACACCAAACTCAACCTTTTCTGACAAACTCTTGGCTCCACTTAGCACGAATAATGGCGTTGGAGATTGGTTACGTTACGATCCTGTCTATATAAAAATTCGCGATGCACGACGTGAAGAAAATGACGGCATGCATCGAGAAAGTTGGGAGGGAGAGTTAAAGCACGCTAATTGGCAAGAAGTTGAGCGCTTATCCACCGATGTCTTACAAACAAAAACAAAAGATTTACAGCTTCTAACGTGGCTTTTAGAAGCAAGACTCCATCTGTATGGAGTGGCTAATTTTTCACAAGACACAGCGCTACTGCTAACATTCATCAAAACTTTCTGGAAAGATCTTCACCCACAAAAAACTGAAGATCCGGACCAAGAATTTCGCACGAACATTCTTGAATCTTTTTTAAGATCCGCAGGAGAAACAATACTCCTTGAACCGCTAAATGAGCTCTCCCCAATTTTTAGTCAGCCCCCAAACCTCGCAAAATGTTATGAGACTGACAATCTAGAAAAAACAGCAAAAAGAGGAGGGGCAGCAGCTGACGCTTACCAAAAATCTTTAGCAAATGGCCTAATTACCATAGACAGAATTCGAAATGCGCTTTCTGAGGTAACCAAAGAAAAAGGAACAGCAAAAGTTTCATTGCTCGACGCATGCATACAAAATTTAAAAAGCATTAATGCTTTTGTTAATGAAGAAATTGGAAATGAAGGTCCTCGTTTTGATGGACTAATTAATCATTTAGAAGAACTTAGGGGGCTATATAGTTTATGCAAAAAAGTTCCTGATGAAAAAATTAACAATGAAACAATATCCAGCACAACCTTAGCATTATCAGACGAAGAAAAAACTGAATCTAATAAAGAAGAGGATCCTAAAAAACAAACAATAGATGACAGAGCTGGCGTTTATCAAGCTATCCGCCAATTAGGTGAATTTCTTCTTACACTAGAACCTCATAGTCCTTCTCCTGCCCTTTTAAAGCTTATCGGCGGATGGGAGAACAAAACCCTATCCCAAATCTTGGCAGAGTTAAAAGCAACTCAACCAGAAACGCGCTCGTTATTAGAGCTTCTAGCGAGAGCAACTTATCAGGAAAACCCCCAACTTATCGCAGCCAACACTCCGCTTGGATCAGCAGACATAAGTCAACTAAGCAACCTAGTTTCAGGGTAAGTTTTTGTTATTTTTAAGAAGCAATTTCTCTCATACACTCTACCCCCCCTTTTCCTTTCTTTCCCGTTTCCTTCTTTCTTCTTTCCGTTTTTTTCGTTTGCTTCGCATTTTAGAGTGACACCGATCGCTACCATATGGGTGGTGTAGTATTATTATGTATACCACCCACCGGTGAACCACATTACGACTGTGGCGCCGCTGATCAATAATGATTTGCATCACCTTTGAACGGGCAA
>CAITNM010000040.1 GCA_903893805.1 uncultured Alphaproteobacteria bacterium
GTTCAAAGGTGATGCAAATCATTATTGATCAGCGGCGCCACAGTCGTAATGTGGTTCACCGGTGGGTGGTATACATAATAATACTACACCACCCATATGGTAGCGATCGGTGTCACTCTAAAATGCGAAGCAAACAAACGAGATAAAACGAACTAAACGGAACGAAGCAAACGAAGAAAACGAAAAAGAAAGAGAAAGGGAAAGCGGGAGAAGAGAAAAACACAACCGTTATCCAGAGCCCTTTAGGGCGTAGGGATCCAGTTCTATAGAATCCGGATAGCATCGGTTTTTTTTCATTTTTCGTCATCTTTAACAACTTTTTAAGGTTTTTTTGATATTTTAAATCCATATGTAGAAATATTGGGTTTGAGTCTATGGCTATTAAAAATCTCTTTGTACTTTTTGCTTCTGTGTTTTTGACTGTTTCTAGTTTAGGAGCTGCTGAGCCTTTTGATTTGAATGATTATGCTGATGGTTCATGCTATACAGCAATACTAGCCCTAGATGCAGAAGGGGATAAGGTACCCCGTTGGGAAGAGATAGTTAAAGGCTCGCCAGGTTTTAACCATAAGAAGGATTCAGACATTATACGCAGTTCAATGTCTGGCCTATATACAAGAAAAGCATTTATCAAATTAAGTGATGCTGATTTTGTTAAAGTTGTTAATAATGCCCTTCCATTTTTCTCAAAACCTTTTGGTTTTAGCCTTATTCACGGGTGGATGTTGAATAAATTTAAGGATTCCACGACTCCTTATTACATTGGTACGTACTTCAGTTTTGATAAATTCTTTTTTGGCATGATTGGAAAAATGCCAGTTAATGTACAAAATATCATTAAAAAGGCATGGTTTTCAGCGCGTAAAGATGTTGAAAAAAGTCGTTGGGACTATTACGATCACATGTTGTATTTACCTTATGCGATTGAGCAAGCCGGGGGTGCAAAAGAAGCAACAGCGCCATCCATGGATCCAGTAATTATGGGTGCGCATATTAGCGAAGCAGCGGATTTGAAGTTTTATAATCAGAGCTTAACTAGCTTCTGGTCATATGTTAATCCAAAGATCACGTCGTTGTTCGTAGCGTCCGTAAGCGAGCCATCTCTTATTTTTAAAAGAGTAGAAAAATTTTCTCCAAGTATTGAAAACCAAGAGGAAGTATTTACAAACATTATGGGCTGGGTCATTAGCCACTATGATATAGGAAATAGCCCTGTATTTAAAAAAATTAATGAAGATACTTTCGATATCAATACATTCGTCGAATTCGTTATTGAACATGTTCCATCTTTAAATGAAAAACCTGATGCTGCTGGGCACCTCTATAAGAGTGAAGTACTTGCTAAGTATGCTCAAAAAATTCTAGAAAGTTTACAGCGTACTTATGGCGCAGGTGCTCCGTCCTTTATAAAATCATGCCTCAGTGAAGTTATAAGAAAGATTTCGCGAAGCAGCAGCAAGCGTAAAGGCCTTATGGCTATAAATGCTGTAAATTTTGGTACTGGTTTTGATCAGGTATTTAAAACGAAAAGAAATAAAGGCGTTAGAAAAAGTTCAATAGCTCGTCCAACTCCTGATACACCTAAAAAACACGCCACACCTATAAAAACTTTGAAAGAAGAAGGGGGAATTACATGGTCTAATGGAACTCCACTTGTTGAGGATAGTAAGAAAGAATCAAGATTTGAAGAGTGTGAAATATATATTACCCCAGTTGATTGGACCTATGATGCGGAAAAAGATGAAAGCATTACCGGTGATGATGCAAGTGATCTGCAGAACAAGCAGTTACTAGCAAATCAGAGCTTCATAAACGGATTAACGCGTTATCGACTTGCGGATATTCTTAAAACTTGGGAAACCTACTTAGATAAAGGTAAGCGTTATATAGAACCGCAAAAAATATCTTCTGCAGCAGATAAAAGCCCATGTATTGAAGGCACAAATCCTCTAGCTATGCTACCAGGTATGAGTTATTTCGCAGCAGCCAAAAGAGCACAACTCAGCCAAGAACAAGTAAAAGAATGGCGTCATGCTTTGTTAGCTACAAATAATGTATCAGAAGTAAGGAATATAAGATCAAAAATGATGGAAGAAGGAGGTCCGCGTTCGTGGAGAAATCATATGATTGGTAACATGAAAACAGATGGATTCATGGGATGATCATCACGAACGGTGGTCAAGAGAAAGCTTAATTAACTTTCAAAACTATTTTTTCTATGGTTTGACCACGAAGTCTAGTTCTATAAAATTCGGATGTTTCTTATCTGACCCCGCGGTCTATCCGCGGAGGAATTAGATAGGGGGCTCGTTATTCAACATCTATCGTTTGCTCATATTAATAACTTTTTAAGGTTTTTTTGATATTTTAAAACAACGTAATGTAACTCCTGGGTTTTAACCAATGGCTATTAAAAAATATTTTGCTGTTTTTGCCATTCTTACTTTGGGAATGGTGAGTTTGGATGCGGCTACTGATTATGCTCAAGCTTACACAAAGTTAGTAAAAGCAGATCAAGGGATTAATTCTGTAACTAACTTGAAAGAAATATTTGCTGCTTCAGACTTCAACCATAAGAAAGATAATGACGTTATACGCAGCTCTCAGTCTGGCTTACTTACAAGAAAAGCATTTATCAAATTAAGTGATGCTGATTTTGTTAAGGTTGTTGAGGATAGTCTTCCATTTTTCTCACACTCTTTTGATTTTAGCCTTATTCATGGGTGGATGTTGAATAAATTTAAGGATTCCACCACCCCTTATTACACTGGTACGTATTTCAGTTTTGATAAATTCTTTTTTGGCATGATTGGTAAAATGCCACTTGCTTTGCAAAATATCATTAAAAAGGCATGGTTTTCAGCGCGTAAAGATGTTGAGGTAAATCGTTGGGACTATTACGACCACATGTTGTATTTGCCCTATGCGATTGATCAAGTTGGGGTTAATAGAAGCGCTAACTCACCATTATCAATTGATATGGTTATGCGTATGTCACATACAACACCAGATGCATTTTACAAACAAAATCCTGCTGCTTTTAGACGTACAATGAGCACTAAAATTAATGCATTTCTTACTTCTAAACAATTAGCTGTTGCTGATAGCCCTTTGGGGCAGTTTTCAGATGTTTTGACTTGGGTGTTGGCGCATCATATCAATTTGACTAAGGCTATTTTGCCTGCTGATGTTTCTACTGATAATTTCCAGATTGAAAAATTTGTTAACTTTATTACAGACAGGGCATTTACTCTGTATGAAGACAAAGTTCTTGTTCCCTCAGATGCGACAACACTAGCGGAAGTAAAAACAGCTGATATTAATACTCCTGGTCTTCAGTTTGGTCAGGCTGTGCAGATGTATCTTCTTCAAGCATTAAGCTCTACAGCAAGAATTATTGATAATGATGCCCAATTTAAAGAGCTTGTTTTATCTACAGTGAAAGAAGCTATAGGTAAAGCTAAAAAAGCACAAGTTGATGCGGCGACCTTGCTAATTATTCAAGCTGACAAAATAAAATTATTTAGCGAACCACCTGCTCCGGTGCGGTTAGCAGCCTTGCCATTATCACCAGCAAAAAAGGGAGCTGTATCAGGAGGGCTTCTTGCTAAAGAGACGTATTTAGGTAATCTGGGTGTGTATTTTACACCGATACCTTGGGCTGATGGACCATTAGCTGAGATTAAGAGGTTTGGGTTAGCAGATATTTTGAAAACTTTTGAGTCGTATTTAATAAAACAAAAAGCTGAGGTGGATCATGAGATGGATGCCACAAAAGGAGCAAATCTTGGATCAATGCTAGGACGTACATATTTAGCAGAAGTACGTGGTTGGCGTTATAAGTTATTATCAATGGCGCCTAATGCTGATGCTACTACTGCTGAAAATGCAGCTCGTGCGTTTATTGTAAGCAATAGAGGGCGAGACAGGTTTAAAACAAGCATGGGCAAAAAAGAGCCAAAATAACCCCTCTCAACATAATAATTCCCCATAGCACACAGGCTATGGGGGTTTTTTTTATACCGTTTCCCAGGTATTGTGAATTCATGATTATTGGCCACGCATTATCTTATAATACTTTAGAATCGGCGCTTAAAAATAAGCAGCATCATGGGTTTTTGCTAAGTGGCCCCCGTGGTATTGGCAAAGCAACGTTGGCTAGAAATTTGGCAACAACTGCATTAACTAAAGCTAGCCCTTTTAGTGAAAAAATTGTTGAACAACAATGCATGGCAGGGGCGTACCCTAACTATTTCTATATTTGCCAATTCAAAGATGATGACGGAAAGCTTAAAAACGACATTACCATCGAACAGGTGCGCACCCTTTTAAATAGCTTAAAGCAAAAAGCTGCTGTGTCAGGCCCTAGAATTATTATTATTGACTCAGTAGATAATCTAAACCGGCAAGCGGCGAATGCTTTGCTGAAAATGCTAGAAGAGCCTCCTCACGATGCCTTTTTTTACCTAATTTGCCATAGTATTGGCAGTGTAATGCCTACCCTTCGTTCTCGGTGTTTGAATATCAATTTTAAGTCGTTGTCAGATAGTGACATGGCTCAAGTGATTACTAGCCAAGGACACACTGTGGACCCTGCTATTGTATCTCAGGCATCTGGCTCACCTGGCAATTATGAAAAAATTGTGGCAGCGGGCGGCAGTGCCACTGTGTTGGCAATACAAAAGTTATTGATGCTTACCAATTTGAATGATTTGAAATCAGCTGTGCAAGAGCTTTTAAAATTAAGTGATGATACTTTTTTAGGGTATCTACTTCATCAGTTTTTATACCATCAAGCTTTGAGCGAACCAAAAACATACGCTCATCCGGCACAAGCGGTCGAAAAATTTATGCGTTACACCCACAATACACATCTTGATGGCGCACATAGGCTGGTTGCTGCGGTTCTTTTGGCTCAAAACCCACAACAAGAACAGGTTGTTTATGGTTAATGCGCTGATTGTTTTTTTAAGCGGAGGGGCAGGGTGCTTAAGTCGCTATTTGCTTACCTTGCACATTTTTCCTGTCATGGGATTACCCATTTCTACCTTCATTGTGAATGTAAGTGGAGGGTTTTTGGCAGGGGTTGTTGCTACTAAAATTCCGCAATTTAAACCAATGCTACTTATTGGTTTTCTAGGTGGTTTTACAACATTTTCTGCGTTTTCTTTGGAATGTTTGCACATGATTCAAAACCAACAAATTCTAATGGCTATTGCCTATATACTGGCAAGTGTGTGTTTAAGCATTGGCGCTGCCTGGTTGGGATGTATAATTTCAGGATAATATTATATTAATTAATATACATAAATAAAATTAACTAAATAAAAATACATTTATAATTATATTAACCTCAGTTGTTCAGTCATCTGTTGTTAATATTATGTTTGCAAATAAATACCTTGAAAAACTAGCCATTGTATTGTGCCTAATAGCACCGTCTTATTCAGCGCTAGAAGTCACTGAGGCTGTTGAAATAGCGCCAAGCCTTGGGCTTGGACGAACTGTACCTGGTTATTTTAAGATCCAAACCTTTGATAAAGCTAGATGGTCTGCTTTCGTTGAAGCGTTTCCAGAACAACCCTTGGCGCAAAACATAAAACAACATATTAACTCTATTCAGTTAGAGTCTCTTGTTCTTTCGAGAGAAGACATTTTCTCAACTGAATTTTTCAAAGGAATGATGAGACAAAAATATTGTGCATCTTTTAGAGGGGATCGTCCCGTTGCTCCTAACTTGCGTAATGTTAACAGTGATGAAATGCTTGCTGGAATTTTAGAAATATTGCACACAACAGAAGGAGACGCTGCTGGATTTTCAACTTTTGTGGAAGGATCAATTGCTCAGTCCCAAACTGTTGTTGCTGCATATAATCAACGCATAGCAGCTAGTGGGGGCAATAGTGCATTACTGAAACACTTTTTAAGTAAAATATTCTTTGCAGAAGATGCTTATACAGACCCTGTGCTTACTAATATGCGGATGATTCTATTGACTGAGGGGTTAGTTGCTGGTGATGATCACCTTTTTGGTGCAGAAATGCATCTCGATCACACGATAGCTCAATCCCTTTTAAAGCGCATAGAATTAGAAGGTGAGGCCGATACATTAGTCTTGGGTTGCGGTCACTCTTTAATAGCAGATGTTCCAGAAACCACAGCATATTTTGCTGACGAATTTTTAAAAGCTTATACAAATAAAACTTTTGTGCATTCTTGCCAGCATTGTCGTTGTGATCATGACGGACAGATTGCTGTCGCTATAACTGAAGGGGGAGGTGCTGCTAATATTTCTTATGATGGTGGTGCTCATGCTGATATTTTTGCAGATGCAGTTACTCCCAGTTTTTGGACAGCATTAGCTCAATTAAAAACAGAAGGTAGAAGCCCCATTAAGTGTATTATTGATCATGCTTTTATGCTATCTGCTCATGAAGAATTTATTGCAAATAGCCTAGATATTGGAGGTACGTTTAGAACATACTTAAAGGACCTTACAAAAAAATTTGAAGCTGTCGGGTTTTTACTGCAGGGTACTCAAGCATTTGGAGAACGCACAGAATATATTTATGTAAAGGTTCGATAGCACGCTTAATTAACTTGCACTAAACAATGTTGTTTTTTGCCCAGAGATATTTTTATAGGGGCGGCGCGCAACGCCAGTATGTTAATTTCTTGCCGTGGATCGGTAACTTGTTCGCCATTAATGCGAAGCCCTCCACCTTGGGCAAGGCGTTTTGCTTCGCCTTTACTAGCGCATAAGCCTGAAGCTACCAGTAACGTTTCCAAAGTTGGAATGTCAATTTGAGACTCCTCTATCCATTTTGTAGGGAGGTCAGTATCTGACCCTGCACCGAAAGCTGCCTGAACTTGGGCATGAATTTCAGTCAAAACACTTGTGCCATGACACATAGTTGTTGCTGCATCTGCTAGGGCAATTTTTGCTTCATTTAAGCTTGCGCCTTCAAGAATTGCGTATTTTGCAAGGTCATCAACGGTGAAATCGGTGAAAATCTTCATATAGCGAAGCACGTCTGCATCATCAGTGTTACGCCAGAACTGCCAGTACTCAAAAGGACTGAGCATATTATCGTTCAGCCAAACCGCACCTTTGGCAGTTTTTCCCATTTTCACACCACTGGATGTTGTCACTAGTGGGCTGGTTAGGCCAAATACTGGTTTGCCTAAAACTCTGCGTGTTAATTCAACACCGTTAACAATATTTCCCCACTGATCAGATCCACCAAGTTGCAAAACGCATTTATGCTTTTTAAACAGTTCCATGAAATCATATGCTTGCAAAATCATGTAATTGAATTCTAAGAACGATAATGGTTGCTCACGTTCAAGACGTGATTTTACGCTATCAAAACTGAGCATGCGGTTTATTGAAAAGTGACGGCCGTAGTTTTTTAAAAAATCAATATAGTTAATATTCATCAGCCAATCGGCATTATTGACTAAAACCGCATCGGTGGGGCCATTTCCAAACTTTAAAAACTTAGAAAAGCACTCTTTAATACCTGCAATATTATTAGCAATTGTTTCATCACTATTTTGTTGACGCATTTCGTCTTTGCCTGATGGATCTCCTACCTGTGCTGTTGCTCCACCAATTAACACAATGGGTTTATGCCCATGTTGTTGCAGTAGGCGCAATGTCATAATTTGGCTTAGGTTGCCTACATGCAAGCTGCTAGCGGTCGGGTCAAAGCCAATATAGGCGACAACGGGTTCCTTATTCGCAAATAGCTCATCTAAAGCTTCAAGGTCAGTTGCTTGAAAAAGCAATCCTTTAGATTGTAGATTTTGCAAAAAAGGACTTTTCATAAAAAACTCAATAGCTATTTTTGAAAACTATAGCAGGGGGTGATGTAGATTTTCTAGAGCTTGGATATTTTTGGGTATTTTAAGCGATGCTGTTAATAATTTGTTAAACATTTTCTGTTTACAATCTAGATTGTTAATAACATTTTTAGTTAATGGAGTTCATTATGAAATTTACTTTATCACTATTACTAGCTGGCGTGTTCTTCGTGGGTACGGCATATGCACCTTCAAAAGCACCAGCAAAAACACTAGATCAAAATTATGCAGAAGCTCTGCCAAAAGTTGAGGCAGCTCAATGGCCAGCATCTGGTGATGCTGAAAAGCCTAATACTGCTAACAAAAGCCATGTTATACAGGCAGCAACATGTCTACCTGCGCCCAAAGGCAAAAAGGTAACTCACAAATGGAGCAACCATATGGGTAGATGCGTGCAAATGGCATAGTGATTGATTTTTGATTCATGTATGTGAAAAATTCTCTAGGATATATGCCTAGAGAATTTTTTTATAACCATAATTTTTTTGTAATTTCTTAACAATAACTAATAACTCTATGAATTTTTACATCATGATGCTCTGTTGGTAGATCGTCTAACAAGGCCCAAGAAAATACTAAACTTATTGTGTGTACTGGGTGATGACTTAAGTAACGATCATAGTGTCCTTTTCCTCTCCCAAGGCGTTTGCCACATTTTGTAAAACCAAGGCCTGGAACAATTAATAAATCAGGCATAACCAACTGTGCTGTTTGAGACGACTCACGAATTCCAAAGACTTTCGAATCAAGCATTTCCAATGAATCAACTTGATAAAAAGTAATTACGTCCCCTGAGATGCGTGGATAAGCTGTAGCAATTTTAAGTTCCTGGCATTTTTTAAAAATAGAACTTAAATCAACTTCGTGCTCAATGGCTGAATATAGCCCAACACAGGTTGGTGTTGTTGTTTCTATTATATTTGCAAGAGTGGCTAACAAGTATGCTTGTTCTAGCAATTTTTGTGTTTCGTCAACTTGATGACTTTTTAATTTTCTTCTTAATTCAGTTTTATCCACTGTATTTAGCCTCTCGATGATTTTCTTGCTTGCATAGTGTCAGACAATTTGGTAATTATAACAGTAATTAGATATGTGAAAAATGAATCATGGCAAAGAAAACAGCAACCCTAAATATTAAGCTTCTAAGCTCGGCAGATACCGGTTTTTTTTATGTAACTAAAAAGAATCCACGCAAGAAGCCTGAAAAGCTAGAACTTAAGAAATATGATCCTGTTGTACGTAAACACGTAGTATTCCGTGAAGCAAAAATAAAATAGCATTCATGCAAATTAACACTCCTGTTATATGGCTGGTGAAATATGTTTTCACCAGCCTAATTTTTTTTAACGCACTATTTTGCAATACTGATCCAAAGCTTTTAGCAAAGTTACAGCCTTATGTAGTCAGTATAAAATCACGTAGTATTGTTGCAGCTTATGGAGATGTTTCACCATCCGCCGGTACTGGGTTTATTGTAGATGCTAAAAATGGGTATGTTTTTTCGAACGCTCATGTAGCGGCTGGAAACAAAGTAATTGCTGAATACCTTGCTACGCTTTCATCAGGTAAAGAGATCCCTTTAAAGCTTATCTATAGTGACCCGACAGCAGACATTGCAGTCTTTCAAGGCGATTTAAAAGACCTTGGGCTAACGGAAGATCTGCCTCTTAGCTGTGATCCGATTCAAGTTGGTACAAACGTATTGATTATTGGAAAAAATGAAAACCGTCATTTTTCGACACAAACGGGAGTGGTAGCAAATCCTAATGAAATTGAAGGGCATCTTCCTCAGCACGCTATGCGCATTAGTTTAAACATGCAGGGTGGCGGTAGTGGCTCTATGGTTTACGATATTTCTTCCGGTAAAGTCATTGGGATAATCTTTGCTTCTAACATGGCAACTAGTGCTTTTGCAGTTCCTATAGCCTATGGGGTAGATATTTTAGAGGCACTAAAGGCTAATAAGGAACCTAAGCGGTTTTCTTTGGGGGCTATCATTACGTATTGTTCATTGGACGATTTAGTTAAGTATTATAGTTTTCCAGAAGATAGTGCGGGTGAGTATGCAAAGAAATACCCAGAGTCTTTCCATCGTGCTTTAAAGGTGCATAGCATTATGCCTGATAGTCCTGCCGAAGAAATATTAGAAGCTGGTGATTGTATTCTTGAAATCAATGGGCAAGAGCTTGGGCCAAACTTGTACAAGCTAGATAAAATTGTAAATGATTTGGGTGCTGCTAATAAAAAAGCTGAGTTGCTAGTTATTCGTTACGGCAAGAAAATGAAGTTATCTATACCTCCTTACAATATGAACGATCGCCAAGTTAAGCGTATGGTCGTATTTGGTGGGGCTACATTTTTTGAAGCCGATGATGTCATGATTCGTCGTTCTGGCTTAAAAGGTAAAAACAGAGTGCTTATTACCAATGCACGTTTGGGAAGTGGTTTTATTGAAAAACTGCCAATGTTTCCGGGGTCAAACCACGCATTGATTTGCGTTGAAAAATTGGGAGATCGTGACATTTTTACCCTTGATGATGTGATAAAAGCTATTCCTTCATTGATCAAAAGTGGTCATTTTACAATTGCCTTTCGTAACTACGGTATCAAAATTGGGTATGATGAAAAAATCATCTTTAACCAAGGGCGTTTACTAGAAGAAATTAATGTATTTGAACAAGATGGCGGTGCTGAGGAATTCAGCTTTGATAATAAGGTACATGCGTGGTCAGTTAATCGTTTGGCTGGTTAAAATTGATAATGTAATCTTTAGCTGTAAAAAGGTTATTTGGCATTTTCCGTAAACACGTGGAGGCTGAATAGTGAAATCTGAATGCTCTATCGCTACCCCACCTTTTCGTTGTTCAACAACGACAATACCATTTTGAGCTATAAGTTTTTGATCTAGTAGGTATTGAAGCGCTTTAACTTCTAGTCCTTTGTCATAAGGAGGATCTAGAAATATCACATCAAATGGATAAGCTGCTGTTAGGTCGAAAATATCGCGAGTGATTGTGACTTTGTTATTGATGGATTTTCCGATACTTAAAATATTTTCTTTAAGTACTGCCTGAACTTGCAGGTTATTTTCACAAAAAACCACCGCAACGGCGCCGCGTGACAGTGCTTCTAAACCTAAGGCGCCAGAACCAGCGAACGCGTCTAGAATGCGTAGTTCATTAAAATTCAGCATGTTTGTGAGTATGTTGAAAACGGCTTGACGTAAACGGTCAGACGACGGCATGGAAACTAATTCAGGCGGTAACTTTAAATGCTTACCCTTGAATAGGCCTGCGCAGATACGCAGCATTACAAACCATGTTCACTAAGTTTTTTATGAAGAGTATTTCGATTGATCCCAAGAACTCTGGCTGCTTTTGCCTTATTACCTTTGACAGCATGGAGTGTTTGCTCTAACAGAGGGCGCTCTACCTCTTGCAGAACTGTGTTATATAGGCTTGAATCGGTAATATTATCGCCCTGGGTGGTAAAATATTCTTTCACCATTCTTTCAATAACTGCTGCAATCCCGGTCATAATTTTATATTAATTCTGTTTGTTGATTGTAAAAATTTCGAACAAGTTCTCGCATTTGTACTTGGCATTCAGTTTGGTTGACATGCACCCGATATTCTGCGGAATCCTTAAGTCCCTTACTGTACCATCCCAAATGTTTGCGAGCAATCTTAACGCCTCCTTCAACACCATAAAGCTGTAAAATATCTTCAAAGTGCTCAAGAATGATTTCTAGCTGTTCTCCCAGCGATGGATCGTTTGGTATTGCTCCAGTTGTTAGGTAATCATATGCTTGTTTAATAAACCAAGGGCGTCCGTAAGCACCTCTACCTATCATCACGCCGTCTGCGCCACTTTGTGCTAAAAGATTTTTAGCATCTTCAACGGTAACAACATCACCATTTCCAATAACGGGGACCTTCACAGCTTCTTTTACGGAACGTATAAAATTCCAGTCAGACCTTCCATTGTATAGCTGACATCGTGTACGGCCATGAACAGTGATCATTTGAATGCCTAGGTCCTCAGCAATTTTGGCTAGCTTTGGTGCATTACGATTATTATCGTCCCAACCGGTGCGCATCTTAAGCGTAACGGGAATATTTACAGCTTTAACTGTTGCTTCAATAATTTTTGCAGCTAAAGCTTCATCACGCATTAAAGCTGAGCCTGCGTGGCCATTAACGATCTTTTTAACAGGACAGCCCATGTTAATGTCGATAACTTTAGCACCTAAGTCTTCATTAAGTTTTGCTGCTTCTGCCATAACACTTGGTTCGCAGCCTGCTAACTGCACAACCATGGGTTCTTCTCCGTGGGCTTGAATCATGCGCAGGCTTGCGCGGGTTTGACGAATCATTGCTTGGCTAGCAATCATTTCAGAAATGACAAGGCCAGCGCCCATTCGTTTTACAAGACTTCTAAATGCCATATCACTAACACCAGTCATCGGTGCTAGGAAAACGTTCATGTCAAGGCGAACAGGGCCAATGTTAATTATAGAGTTCATGACCTACAAGCTACGGTAAAAGTGCTTAAAAAACAAGCAAAATGATCAAGTTATTTTTTTTTCAGCTGGGTTATCTGCATCTTTTATTTCTGCATTTTCAGCAAATTTTGTTTTTTCTGCCTTCTTAATTTCCTGATAAGGAGTTGTGAAAAGGAAGCCTGCTAAGCCACCAATAATTCCCCCACCAATAACATCACCCCAATAATGACGCTTTGCATGAACTCGTGAATACCCAACATATGTTGCTGCTCCAATAGCAGGTGCACCATAAGCGGTTCCATAGCGCATTCCAAGGAAAGAAGCTCCACTAAACGCTAGGCTTGTATGGCCAGATGGAAAGGAATATTTGCCGCCTCTTGGTCTTTTTTTATTAATAGAAAGCTTTAAGGCCCAGGTTGCTGCAGTTGATGCGGCAACACTATAAAAAAGTTGTTTCATGCCATCGTATCATCTTTGCCAAAAGCAATAAGTAATGAGGTCACCGGAATGGTTATTTGGATTACATCACCAGCTTTTTCTGTTGTGCTGCGTTTTTTGCTGCAAGAGGAGAGATGCTGATCAAGCCTATGATTAAGCTTACTAAAATGGGCTTTAAGTTGTACAAATACATTCTACGTATAGATAAAGATAATCACAGAACTATATCAAAATATATAAAAAGTTAAAACTAAAAATTATGTATTAAGCTTCAAAAGGGCATTTTTCCTGCTATTGCGGAAGATTTGCTCAGAAGGTATGTTAGTGATCGTTTTTTAAAACGTTTATTTTAATAAATTTTTAACTATTTCTTTTCTAAATTAAAGTTGTAACCCCTAACGAAATCTAAAATTATGCGAAATGATATCTCAGATAGTGAATGGAAAGCTCGGTTGGAATTAACAGCAGCGTATCATTTGGCTGGAATGTATGGTTGGACAGATTTAATCTACACGCATTTTACAGCCCGAGTACCTGATCAACCCGGTTGCTTTTTAATTAATCCTTTTGGTTTACATTTTCATGAGGTTACACCAACTAACTTAATTAAGGTCAGTTTTGATGGTGAAATATTAAGCGATACAGTTCACGAGATTAACCCTGCTGGTTCAGTGATTCATGGTGCTACCCATGCAGCTAGGCCTGATATTGGTTGCGTCTTGCATTTGCATACCATTAATGGAGTAGCCGTTAGTTCAGTAAAAGATGGCCTTTTGCCAATTTCTCAACACGCCTTACATTTGTTTGGTGAAGTTGCGTACCACGATTACGAAGGTATAGCGATGCGAGAAGATGAAAAAGTTACTATCGTGCGAGATTTGGGCGAAAAAAAGGTTATGCTTCTGCGTAACCATGGGTCATTGACTGTCGGAACAACCATACCTGAAGCTTTTATGTTAATGTACATGTTGGAAAAAGCAGCAGAAATTCAAGTTAGGACGTTAGCGCAAGGGTTGCCAATATGTACTATTCCAACAGAGGTTTGCGTAAGAGCCCATGAACAAGCGCTTTCAAAGCGTGATGTTCATCTAAAACTAGAATGGATGGCACTTTTAAGATTGCTTGATACTCCGTATGTTCGGCCACTTTTGAATGCCGCTTAAAAAATATATATCAATTAATCGAAGGTGCTTTGTGGAAATTTATTATGCATAAATTGAAATGTAGTTTTAGTAAAAAATTAACTTTTATATAGTAATATTACAATTACTAATAGAATTTACATTTATCAAAAAACGGAGGTATCTATGAAAAAAATAACTTTGGCTCTTATGCTTTTGGCATTGGTTGGTTCTTCAAGCGATTTATGTGCAAAAGGCCATAAAGGGAAAGGCCATTCTCATAAAGCGGCTAAAAAACAACAACAAAAACAGCAAAAACAGCAAAAACAGCAAAATAACCAACACGCACAAGGCGGCAAGAAAAAATAAGATTAGCATTACTAAGTAATGCATCAATAAAAATTCTCTATTCTAAATAAAAACTATGACCTTAGCTTTGTCTAAGGTCATAGTTTTTATTATTATATGAAAAAATTACCTGAAATTAAGATACATAGGTTTTTTAAGATTTCTCGATAGCTTTCTATGTAAAAACCGCTTTTTATGCGTATAAATGTAGTTTTAGTAAAAAATTAACTTTTACATAGTAATGTTACAATTACTAATAGAATTTATATTTATAAAAACATGGAGATATATATGAAAAAAATAACTTTGACTCTTATGCTTTTGGCACTGGTTGGTTCTTCAAGCGATTTGTGTGCAAAAGGTGCTAAGAAAGCTAAACAAAGCAGTATGGGTGGCATGCTTGATCAAGCTAAGAAAATGGGCGGTAGTGCAGCAGCAGGTATGTCTAGTGCAGCTAGCGGTGCAGCGGCAAAAATGAAATCGATGAAAAAATAAATCTTAATATTTAATGCATTAATATTAAGAATATCTTATTAATAAGTAATAATAATATTTCTATAGTAAAACAATAACCTTAGTTAAATCTAAGGTTATTGTTTTTAAGCTACCCTGCCTTTTCGGTTGGTTTTTATGCGCAGTATTGTCTCAGGGGTTACCTTTAGAAAATATCGTTCTGGGGTTCGCAAGTCTACTTCGCGCACATTATTGATAGATAATCTTTGTTCAGTTAAAAGTTTTTCTAATAAAATTAGCCCCTGACTTAATGAGTGATCAGAAAGTTTAACTAGTACTCCACCAACCAAGTAAATATTCCAGCGTCTTTCTCGTACCCTTGATAAGGCTTGAAGATTTTTTTGTATATTGGGAAAATTCTTTAGTATCTTCAATATATCTGGAGATTTTTGTGGAGCTCCTTCGCCTATTACTAGCGGTAAAACTCCGTAATGGCGGTAGTCCTTCGTTAAAATAGCTGTACCATCTTCATCAACCAAATTGAATTGATTATGGTGCTGCCATATTGCTATGGGATGCCGTTCTTCGATTTTAATGTGAATAATGTCTGGTAAGCTCCGTATAACTGTTGCGTGGCGAACCCATTCTAATTTTTCAAGGCGAAACCTTGCTTGCTGAAGGTCAATAGTAAAAATGGGATCACCGCGGTTGATTTTCAGAGTTTGCATTAGGTCTTGTTGTTTGGTGTTAACCCTGCCTTGTACAATAATTTCTTGCACTCTAAACCCAAGGGATGTAGTGATTTTGTGAAGCTTTTCTAATGTGTCCGTATATACTCTTTGTGGATATCCTTGAAACCATAAAATGGCAACTATGAGCATAGCTACAAATCCAAAAAAGAAGCGGATGTGGTCGGCATACACACGCATTGTTCGGGCATTTTTCTTTTTATTTACTTTACGCGTAGCTGCCGATTTTTGAGGCTCATTTTTTGAGCGCTTTGCTGAAAGTATAGTTTTTTTTGTATTTTTGTTTAATCGCATTTTGCACTTGCTACCATTCTGCCTACTAAGTCAATAAATGGCAGTCCTTGGCTTTTTGCGATTTGTGGGGCCAATGATGTAGTGGTGAATCCAGGCTGTGTGTTTAGTTCTAAAACACTGAAAGCATTGCCATCAAACATCATGTCTATTCTTGAAAGTCCTCTACAGCCTAGTGCTTGATAGGTTTTTAGTGCTGTTTCTTTGGCAAGATCTTCTTCAACTTTGTTAATGGGTGCGGGGCAGATGAACTGAGCTTCACCAGGCACATACTTTGCTTGATAACTAAAAATTGAAAACGTTTCTTTAGGGCAGATCTCAATAGTTCCTAAAGCCACACCATCAAGCACTGCTACGTGAATCTCCCGCTGCTTTAAGTATTCTTGAACTAAGCATTCGCAACCGAACACCCACTCTTGCCGAAGTTGCTTCCATTCATCATCTGATGAAATCACATGAATGCCAACGCTAGATCCTTCGTTAATGGGTTTTGCCACGCATGGGTAGGCGAGGGGGCACTCAAGGGTATTAGTTAGATTAATTTTTAGTGTTTCTGGGGTTGGAATTTTGTTTTCTTTAAAAATTTGATAAGACTTCCACTTATCCATAGCATTGGTAGATGCCGTTACTCCTGAATGAGTATAGGGGATTTTCAACGTGTTCAAAATTTCTTGGACAGTTCCATCTTCACCTATGGGACCATGCAGACAATTAAAAACAACGTCTGGTTTAATTGTCTCTAATTGTGCAATAAGTTCATTAAGGTCATTTGGTAAATCAATAGTTGAAGTAGAAAAACCAAGTTCATTAAGCGCATTAAGTGTTGCATTTCCTGAATTCAAAGAAACTTCTCGTTCTTTGCCGCAACCACCTAATAGAACCGTAACGTTTTTCATAACTACACACATGACCTGATTGTGCACATACTACAAAAAAAAACCGATATAGAAAACTAGTCTTTGCGAAATAAGAGAAAAAAGATCATTTAACATTTTAATAAAATATCAGTTAAAAACGTGAAAAATGATTTAAAAAGCTGTTTTTTTAAACTTTACCATCCTTTTAACAACACATATCTAAGCCACTTCAAAGGTGGAAAGCGCCACATTTTGTGTTCGATATACGACATTGAGGGCTGCTGATACGGCATTAAGCTAAACGACATTTCATCTGGGTGACGGTGCTGCCACTTCACCGTTGGTTGAAAAGCATCTTCCGGCAACGCAATCATGCGATTTGGATGTTTTAAAAGGGTAATGCTCAGTAGAGATTGATCGTGAAAGTGTCTGCCTTTTCCGTATCCTTTTACATAATTTTGGTTTGTGCATAGCTCAAGCCAAGTTCTTACAAAATTGCGTGAGTTCTCGCAATTTCGAAACACTATAAGTCCCGCCCAAAGCTGTCGTATTGTATTAAAGTCAGGATGAGTTGAGACTCCAAGTTCTTGAGCTACTTGTTCGTCAATTGTGGTTTTTAAAGTGCCGTACATTTCCCTAGCGTATCGGTAAAAAATACCATCATATTGTTGCAAATTTTCTAAAATAGGCATCAAGGAGTTTGTAAAAATAGCACCTGTGTCTGCATACACAATTATGCTTCCTTCTGGAGCATTTTCCATTGTTTTTAAAATAACATAAGGTTTCCACAGCCAATACCCAGCTCCCATTTTCTGATCAAGTATGGTCTGATATTTTTTGTAGAAATTTTCATCAATATGAGAACGGCGGTAATTAAAAATAAAATCAATCCCACGGTTCAATGTTGACTGCGCTAAAGCATTTTGATTTTGAAAAAATACCTCAGGTCCGTCAGCATATGAGACTAAATACACGCCCTTGCTGAATAATTTCTTACTAGCTTTAAAGTCGGGGTTAGCAATAGGATCAACATTTCGAGTGGAAATATCAAAAAGCGTATAACTTAGTTGTAAGCATCCATAACATATGCAAAAAACTACTGACAGTTTCTTTATCACGTTAATATACATCTAGTAATGTTTCTTGAAATAATTTGAAAGCTTTTGCTCGGTGTGATGATTGGGCTTTCTCAATTTTCGTCATTTGAGCATATGTGCGTGTGTCACCAGAGGGAACAAACATGGAGTCATAACCAAATCCACCTTCTCCGCGAGTTGGCCATACGATCTCTCCATGGCTTTGACCTTCAAAAACTTTTGATGAGCCATCTGGCCAAGTAATGGCAAGTACGCAAAGAAAGTAAGCATTTCTCGGTTTATCTTCAAGTAAAGTATTAACTTTTTCTCTGGCCACTGCAAAATTACGCTCAGGTCCCGCCCAACGTGCAGAGTAAATGCCAGGCATGCCATCCAAAGCTGGCACAACAAGCCCTGAATCATCAGCCAGGGAAATTTGCCCGGTTTTGACTGCTGTATATTTGGCTTTTAGTAAGGCGTTGCCTTCAAAGGTATTTTCTGTTTCCTCTGGTTCTTCTATGCCTAGATTCCCCGAACTATTAATATTCAAACCATAAGGGGAAAGTAGAGTTTGTATTTCCTCTAACTTTCCCTGATTATGGGTTGCTAAAATTAGCGTATCGCCAGTTTTAAGCTTCAACGATGGCAACTCCTGGCTCAACGTATTCCATGTTTAAATCACGAGCTACAATTTCATGTGTGATACGCCCTTTGCATACATTTAAGCCGTTAAGTAGATGTTTGTCATCCATTAGTGCTCGTTTGTAGCCTTTATTGGCTAATGCCATGGTGAAGGGCAGAGTAGCATTGTTAAGAGCAAAAGTAGATGTTCTGGCTACTGCACCAGGCATGTTGGTAACGCAATAATGCAATATGCCATCAACTTCGTAGTAAGGATCAGCGTGTGTAGTAGGACGACTTGTTTCAAAACATCCTCCCTGGTCAATTGCGACATCAACCAAAACACTACCAGGGCTCATTGTTTTTAACATAGCTCTAGTCACTAATCTTGGAGCTGAGGCGCCTACAACAAGCACAGCTCCGATTACAAGATCTGCTTTTGAGACAAGCTTTTCAATCATTGCTTGTGTTGAATAAGCCGTCTTTAAACGACCCATAAACATCCAGTCCAGTTCATTTAACCGCTTTAAGTTACGGTCAACAATGGTTACATCAGCGCCTAAAGCAGCCGCCATGCGTGCAGCATTTGCACCAACCACACCGCCACCAAGAACAACAACTCTTGCCGGCTCAACGCCAGGCACACTGCCTAAAAGCACACCTTTTCCACCTTGGCTTTTTTCAAGCATCCAAGCGCCAACCTGTACGGACATACGGCCAGCAACTTCGCTCATTGGTGCCAAAAGAGGCAAACCGCCTCGTTCATCGGTTACGGTTTCATAAGCAATCGCTACGCACTTTGATTGGATTAAACCTTTTGCTTGCGCAGGGTCTGGCGCCAAATGCAAATAGGTAAATAGAATTTGGTTTTCTTTTAGCATACTGTATTCGCTGGGCTGCGGCTCTTTTACCTTGACAATCATGTCAGCGTTATCGAATACTTCTTTTGCTGTTGCTAAAATTTTAGCTCCAACCTCTTTGTACTGTGCATCGGTTAATCCAATGCCCGTACCCGCGTTCGTTTCAACTACTACTTCATGACCGGCGTTGATTAATTCCTTTACTGACAAGGTTGTTAAACCAACCCGGTACTCATGATTTTTTACTTCTTTTGGAACACCAATCTTCATGTATCTGCTTGCTAAAATATGATACGTTTTAATAGCCGTTTAGCGCAAAAATTTCAATCCACCATTTTCAAATTATGCTTTTAACATCAAAATTTTTAATTCAGGTGTGCGTAATTAGTACAAAGAAGTTGGCTTCTTTTGAGCTTTCAGATATCTTATCCACATGAGGCTCTTTGTGGATTGCTGGGTCTCCTATTTTCTTAATTTTTTGCTCAACTTTGCAACTTTCTAAACAGGTCTAATAATGATGCTTGAAGACATTCTAGGATATTCCTTTAAAAGGAAAGCACTGCTTGCTCAAGCTCTTACACCACCGGTTTTACAGCAACGTAAACAAGGCAAGGCTTTTGAACGTTTAGAATTTTTAGGAGATCGGATTCTTGGGTTAGTAATAGCGGAGGCGTTGTATGTTCATTACACGCATGATGAAGAAGGAAAACTTGCCAAGCGCCTTTCTTATCTTACTTCAAGGGAATTTTGCAACATTATTGCAGAACGTATAAATTTAGCATCCTTTATTCCCATTAAAGAAGGCGAATTGAAAGGAACATCAATTTTAGCAAACTGCATAGAATCGGTAATAGCTGCCCTATACATTGATGGAGGGATGGAAGCTTCCCAAGGTTTTATACACAAATACTGGGGAGACGCTATCCATGATCTGGAAGAATTACCAAAAGAACCGAAAGCTCTTGTGCAAGAATGGGCTCAAAAACGTGGAATGGATATTCCGGAATATAAAGAAATTGGACGAACAGGTCCTGATCATGCACCTACGTATATGCTTGAGGTTTCCCTGAAAAATGGTCTAGTTGCAACTGGTGAAGGCAAAAATAAAAAACACGCAGAGCGTGATGCTGCACAAAAACTTTGGAATATGATTGTTGATCAGTCAAAGTGAATGTTGCTTAATTTGTAAAAAATTGATAATTTTAAACTTGTAATAATTATTAATTATTTATGATAAAATCAACTTTTCCATTTTTTTTACGAGTTTTTTTATTTTTTGTTCACTCAGTAGGATTTGCAGCTAATGAATGGGTGCATCCCAACACACCTGGATGCAAAAGAAACGCCATTGTTGCCATTGTAAATTTGACAACTAAACAATTCAACAGGTTTGAACTTGGAGATTTGGGAGGACACCCTGATATTTTACAACCTGGGGTGCAAACTGCTTATGCAAAAGATTCAGAAGTCGCTTTAAGTACGTTAGCAAAAATTTTTGGAAAAGTTTCCTCTGCTTCAATGAAAATAGTAAATATAGGCAGTGGTTTAGGCATTTTTGATATGTTTATTCCCTTTATTTCTGATGGTTCAAGACCTATTGAAATTACTCTTGTTGAGCCCTGCGAAGCTTATTTTACGGTTTTTGATAGCATGGAACCTATTAGGATTATGCATCCTTCGAATATCACTTTTAATAAGATTCCTTGCTTAGTGCAGAATTTGTTAGGCTCTTTGAAACGGGGCAGTTTCAGTGCGGTTACTTGTTTGAACTTGCTGCACTTATTGAGTGATCAGGATCAGGTTCTTTCTATTCGAAATATGTTAAACCTTTTAGAGCCAAATGGTGTGCTTATTGCTTCTTGTTTGACTTGCATTGCTGGGCATTTGAAAACACAGCCGCCGGAGCCGGGACGATATATGGCTAAGGTAACGGCTGATGCAGAAAGAGAGGGGGGTGGAGTAAATAATTTTGTGGAAGAGTTCGTTCGATTGTCGGACGACGATATCACAAATTATACACCTCAATCTTATTACATTTTTGAGAGTGGGGCTTACCTTTCAAAGTCCCTAGAAGAAATTGTAGATTTGGCAAGAGCAGGAAGCCCAACCTGTTATAGGTATTCACATATTATTGATAAACCAGAATTTTTACGCATGTTTTCTGGTTATGGTTTTCAGATCGAGTGTTCTGGGGAGTATAATTTTGGTGAGGCCGGAGAAACATCATTATTAGCAGGCTTAGCAACCAGTTGTTCTGGAGTAAAAGGAATGAAAGGTGTCGGAGGTTTTTATATTGTTGCTAAAAAACTTGACGTTTAAATAGTTGCTTTAAGATACTTCACTTTATCCACAAAAAAAGCCAATTTGGTTAACTATTTCTTGACTTTTCGGCCGCATAGTTGAAATATGAAGTGATGCGTTTTTGCGCTGCTAATAAGTTTTTGATCTGGAGAAAATATGAGCAAACCTACTGGTGATAGTAAAAATACCCTGTATTGCTCTTTTTGTGGAAAAAGTCAGCATGAAGTCCGCAAATTAATTGCAGGACCAACAGTATTTATTTGCGATGAGTGTGTCGATCTTTGTACCGATATTATTCAAGAAGAAAGTTCAGCTCCACGTTTGCTAACAGAAGGCGTGCCAGCTCCTCAAGAAATTCGTAAGGTGCTTGATGATTATGTCATTGGGCAAGATCATGCAAAAAAAGTACTGTCTGTTGCTGTTCATAACCATTATAAGCGCCTTAATCATGGTGTACGTGGCGGCGAAGTAGAAATCGCTAAATCTAACATTATGTTAGTCGGTCCAACTGGTAGCGGTAAGACTTTATTAGCGCAGACTTTAGCACGTATTATTGACGTTCCTTTTACAATGGCTGATGCGACTACACTAACTGAAGCAGGTTATGTGGGAGAAGATGTAGAAAATATTATTTTAAAGCTTCTGCAAGCCGCTGATTATAATGTTGAGCGCGCCCAGCGAGGAATTGTTTACATTGATGAAGTCGATAAAATTTCCAGAAAATCAGACAACCCTTCAATTACTCGAGATGTTTCTGGTGAAGGGGTGCAGCAAGCGTTGCTTAAAATTATGGAAGGCACGGTTGCGTCTGTTCCTCCTCAAGGGGGACGAAAGCATCCTCAGCAAGAATTTTTGCAAGTAGATACGACCAACATCTTGTTTATTTGTGGTGGAGCGTTTGCAGGATTAGAAAAAATCATTGCTGGCCGTAAAAAAGGTAGTGGTATAGGGTTTGGGGTAGATGTAAAGGGTCCTCAGGATCATAAAGTTGGCGAGCTATTATGTGATCTTGAGCCAGAAGATCTTTTGAAATTTGGCCTGATTCCAGAGTTTATTGGCCGTCTTCCTGTAGTCGCTACGTTGGGCGATTTAGATGAGGCAGCATTAGTAGAGATTTTGTCTACTCCTAAAAATGCGTTACTAAAGCAATACGCACGCTTATTTGAAATGGAAGATGTTAAGCTAACCTTTGATAATGAGGCCCTTCATGCAGTAGCTAAAAAAGCTATTTTGCGCAAAACAGGTGCTCGTGGGCTTCGTTCTATTATGGAAAACATTTTGCTTGATACAATGTATGAGCTTCCATCAAGAGAAGATGTGGAAGAAGTTGTCATCAATAAAGAAGTGATTGACTCTAAGGGAGCTCCTGTCGTTATCCCAAGGGCTGAAGAACCTAAGCGCAAAGAAGGTGCACGTTAATGGCTAAAAAAAGCGGATCACTTTCAATTACTCAAGGGGATTTATTTCCAGTATTGCCCTTAAGAGATATTGTTGTTTTTCCGCATATGATAGTTCCGCTTTTTGTAGGGCGTGAGAAATCAGTATTGGCTCTGGAAGAGATGATGCTGGCCGATAAAAAAGAACTTATTTTGGTTACTCAAAAAAGTCCAGCTGACGACAATCCTGAAGCAAAAGATTTATATTCAGTTGGAACTTTAGGTACACTGTTGCAACTTTTGAAACTTCCTGATGGTACGGTTAAAGTTTTAGTTGAAGGCACACAGAGAGTTCATTTGAATCAATTCGTTGACGAATCTCTTTTCTTTCAAGCTTATGGTTCTATTATACCTGAAGAGGATGGAGCTGAAGAAGAACTTGAAGCGCTTACACGAGCCGTGGTTTCTCAGTTTGAACAATACGTAAAACTTAATAGAAAAATCCCCCCAGAAGTGTTGGTTACGGTTAATCAGATTACTGACCCAGCAAAACTTGCTGATACGGTTGCGTCGTATTTCAGTTTGAAAATTCCAGACAAACAGATTTTGCTTGAAACAGCCAATATTAGTAAGCGCCTCGAAAAGGTTCTCGGATATATTGAAAGTGAAAGTGCAGTTTTGCATGTTGAGAAAAAAATCCGGACTCGTGTTAAAAAACAAATGGAGAAAACTCAACGAGAGTATTACCTTAATGAACAGTTAAAAGCGATCAATCGCGAGCTGGGCGAAGGTGAAGAAGGTAAAGACGAGGTTGCTGACTTTGAAGCTAAAATCAAAAAAGTAAAGCTTACTAAAGAAGCTAGAGAAAAGGCTATTTCAGAGGTTAGAAAATTGCGAACCATGAATGCCTCTTCTGCTGAATCTACTGTACTGCGTAATTACCTAGACTGGCTTTTGAACTTGCCATGGAAGCAGCGCAGTCGCACAAAAACTGATTTGGATGCAGCAGAAAATATTTTAAACAAAGATCATTATGCTCTTGATAAAGTTAAAGAGCGTATTCTTGAATATCTTGCAGTTCAAGCGAGAGTTGGCAAGGTTCGCGGCCAAATTTTGTGTTTAGTTGGTCCTCCTGGCGTAGGTAAAACCAGCTTAGGAAAATCATTGGCGAAAGCTACAGGAAGAAGTTTTGTGCGCATATCCTTAGGTGGAGTGCGTGATGAATCTGAAATTCGAGGGCATCGACGTACCTATATTGGTTCAATGCCAGGTAAAATTATTCAAGGAATGAAAAAAGCTAAAACATCTAATCCATTATTTTTGTTAGATGAGATTGATAAGTTAGGTAGCGATTTTCGTGGTGATCCCGCTTCCGCGTTACTAGAAGTGCTTGATCCAGAACAGAATGCAACTTTCAATGATCACTATCTAGAAGTGGATTACGATCTCTCAGATGTAATGTTTATAACAACTGCTAACACGCTAAAAATGCCTCAGCCCTTACTTGATCGTATGGAAATTATCCGTATTCCTGGTTACACAGAGGATGAGAAATTAGTTATTGCTAAAGAGCACCTTCTGCCAAAACAAATGGAGCAACATGGGTTAAAAGCGACTGAATTTTCAATCGATGACGATGCCTTGATGACACTTATTCGTACTTATACTCGTGAAGCAGGTGTGCGTAGTCTTGAGCGTGAAATTACAAATCTTTGTCGAAAAGCTGTTCGTGAGATCATGAGCTCAAAGATCAAGCAATTAAACGTGACTGACGAAAATTTAGGAAAATATGCGGGCATTAAACGTTTTCGCTACGGTTTGGCAGAAGAAAATGATGCAGTGGGTGTAACAACAGGTCTTGCTTGGACAGAATCAGGCGGAGAGCTATTAAGTATTGAAGCCGTTGTATTACCTGGTAAAGGAAAAACACAGATCACTGGTAAGCTTGGTGACGTGATGCAAGAATCTATTCAGGCAGCACTTAGTTACGTTCGAGCACGTTCAACGCAATTTGGCTTGAAGCCAAGTCTGTTTGAACGTAAGGACATTCATATTCATGTGCCAGAAGGTGCTATTCCAAAAGATGGTCCATCAGCAGGTATTACTATGTGCACATCAATTGTATCGGTGTTGACTGGAATTCCTGTGCGTAAAGATGTTGCTATGACTGGTGAGGTAACGCTGCGTGGTAATGTGCTTCCTATTGGAGGACTAAAAGAAAAATTGTTAGCAGCTCACAGGGGGGGAGTTAAGACTGTTATTATTCCTTATGACAACGAGAAAGATCTTGCTGATATCCCTGATAACGTAACAAAAGGTTTAAAGATTATACCAGTCAAGCATGTTGATGAAGTGTTGCGATTAGCCCTTTCTACTGAGCTTCAGCCAATTGAGTACTCTGAGGACGAAGCGGGAAAAGAAATACCTATTTCAAGTGAGGCACTTGCTAGTCAAACGGTACAGTAACTAAGAAAATTGGTGGTATTTGGCGCGAGTTTAATGAAGAGTCTGTCAATGCCACCCTTAAGCTTTTATCTGGTCAGCTTTTTTTAAATTAAGCGCCAAGTTTACTAAGTGATCCAAAAACATCACCCATTAAACTGGAAAATTTATTCTTTACTGTTTCAATACCTTTGTTTTTTACTGAATCAATTGTAGTATCCTTTAAATTCTCTAGCCCTTCTTTTTCTGCTAATTTTTTCTTTTTCTTTTCTTCTTTTTTTAGTTGTTTTCTTTTTTCATCTTCACTTATCTGAGGGGTAATATCTTTTTTTTGCCAAATTGAGACGGCTGATTTTGCTTTTTCTTTAGTGATTTCTTTCCACTCATCACGTGTTTTGTCTTCAAGAATTTCTTTATTTTCTTCTTCCAGTTCCTTCTTAATCTCAGTATCTGTAATAAGGCTGATGATATATTTTATCAATGCTGGTAGGGGTGATTCTTTCTGAGCTTCTTCCACTAAGGTAGAGCGTAAACTTGAAAACGTCCCAACTATTGTATAATCAGGATCATTGCCAAATAGTTGTTCCATTTTGATCATGTTTTTTTCAATTGTGTTTAGAAGCTCTTGGCGTGTGCTGTTTCGTTTTTGCGCATCCCACACAATTTGCATAAATAAAACTTCAACTAACATAGGGTCAGCACGCATAGAATCAAGATTTCTGCCGGTTGGTGCGCGTTCAAGCCCGTTTGTTTGGACGCGTACTCCGTCATCATGAAAGGCTTTCTGTGCAGTTTCAGATAATTCTTTAAATACAGTGTTTGCTACTTGCATTGAGGGCTTTTGCTGCAATTCGTGTGCATAAGTGAATATTTTCTTTATGGCTCCGTGATAAGCAGCAGGAGTAAACCTTTCTCCAATAAATTCATTCAAGTACAAGAGAATACTTTCAACCATTTCAGCACGATTGGCTTCTGATTTAGCGAAACGTTCGATAAGTTCTTGCATTAAAATCTTAAGAACATGGTTTTGGAAATTTTTTCCCTTTACAATTTCTCCACTTTCATCACGCTTGTACCAATCTTCTTCAATTTGACTTTCAGTGCCGTTCTCTTGTTCTTTTCGTTTCATTTCTTTGAGCGTAGATATAAATTTTTCAATGCGAACATCAATACGCTGAATATTTAATGACATCCCCCCAGAAGTATTGTTGGAAGAATAATAGCCCGCCCATCCACATTGTATTGCTAAATAAAAAATAATAAAAAAACGCATATAATGGAAAATTATATTTTTTCTAGTATATAAGGATAGTCTTAATAGTTGGTAAAGACTCTCCACTGTGGTACCTTAAAATGCAACAGGAGAATGTATTTATGGCTCAAGTTTTAGCCTTTGACAAACAACAGCAGATTCAAGCTCTTCATAATTTAGAGGCTGAACAGTCACTGCTTGGAGCTTTGATGCTTAATAACCAAGCATTTGAAGTTATTACTGAATTTTTAAAACCAGAGCATTTTTCTCACCCTTTGCATAAAACTATCTATGAAGTTATTGCCAGACTAATTGAACGGTCACAAGTTGCTGACCCGATTACTCTTAAGCCACTGTTAGAGGGTGATCCCTTAATACAAGAAGCTGGTGGAGTAGGGTATTTGGTTGATTTGGTGTCAGGTGTTTCTAGCACGGTCAGCGTGCGTGACTATGGTCAGATGATTCATGAATTTTACCTGCGACGAAGTCTTTCATCTATTGGCGATACAATCATTCGCGATGCTCATGATGTGAAGTCTGAAGATACAGCAATGGAAAAAATTGAAGGTGCTGAAAAGCAACTTTATGATCTTGCCAGTAGTGGTGACACAACTCGTGGGGCTGTGTCCTTTAAAACAGCACTAACTGAAGCTGTTAAGATGGCAGAAATTGCTTACCGTCGAGACAGTTCAATTGTTGGTGTAACAACAGGTTTAACTGATATTGATAAATGGCTGGGTGGTTTGCATCCATCAGACTTACTGATTGTTGCAGGACGTCCTTCAATGGGAAAGACCGTTTTGGGGACTAACATTGCTTTTAATGCAGCAAAAGCATTTATGGAAAACCCTAAAGAAGGTGCTAATGCTGTTTTTTTTTCGTTAGAAATGTCAGCTGAGCAATTGGCTACTCGTATTCTTGCAACCCAGTCAAAAATATCGTCAGATCGAATTCGTCGCGGAGATATCAAGGCGGAAGATTTTCCTGGTTTGGTTTCAGCAAGTAGGCTCATTGAAAATTTAGGTTTATTTATAGATGATACTCCAGCACTAACGGTAACAGCGCTTCGTAACCGTGCACGTCGTTTACAACGTCAACACGGTATTGGGTTAATTGTTGTTGACTACCTGCAGTTGCTAGAAGGTTCAGGAAAAAGCAGAAATGGTGACAGTCGTGTTCAAGAAATTTCTGATATATCACGTGGTCTGAAAGCTTTGGCTAAGGAACTGAATGTTCCAGTCATTGCTATGTCTCAGTTATCTCGTGCAGTGGAACAACGTGAAGATAAACGTCCTCAGCTTGCTGACTTGCGCGAATCAGGATCAATTGAGCAAGATGCTGATGTTGTCATGTTTATTTATCGTGATGAATATTACGAAGCTCGTAAAGAACCACCTATTGGGACTGACAAACATCTTGAATGGCAGCAGCGCATGTCTAAAGTGCAAAACCAAGCAGAGATCATTATAGCAAAACAGCGTCATGGCCCAGTTGGAACAGTGAAGTTGTTTTTTGATGGGAAATTTACACGTTTTGGAAATTTGCAGTAGTTGAGGAATTTTATTTTAAAAATTTTCACTGCATTGGTTTAGCTGTCTATAAAATCTGTTCATGTTCCATGTGTGCATTTCAAGGCTGATGTATACACTAGTTCCCATATTGAGAATTCCTAAAATCACAAATGACCATTTTCTAAACACACCAGCCCGATCAAGATTTTAGTATCAGTAGGTATATAGGTGTATTTTTTAGTAAAGATTCAAATTAAAAACTACAGCCCAGTGACAGCTTTCGTTTGCACGAAGTTCACCATTTCCTGCTGAGTAGCTGATTTTACTGAGTCAAATTTCTTGAGAGCTCCACCGGTAAGTTTTAAAGACGGAAGCGCCTGTACTTTCATGGGGTTAATGTGGTGTTTATTTAAAATAACTTCAAAATGCAAATGAGGACCCGTGGCAGTTCCTGTCATGCCAACACCGCCTAGAACTTGACGTTGAGAAACTACTGCACCTGGCCTTATGCTTTTGTTAATATATTTTAAATGGGCATATTTAGTTTCATAACCACCGCTATGGCGAATATGTACAAGATTGCCATAACCACTACCGCTCCATCCACAGGATACCACACGTCCTTCACCTGCAGCCAATACTGGGGTTCCTGTGGGGGCCCCAAAATCCACACCTTTATGGGCCCGGCAGTAACCAAGCAATGGGTGCATTCGACTGTTGCTGAATCCTGAAGTGACTCGTAATTTTGCCGCATTTAAGGGGGTTTGCAAAAGAGAGCGTACAACGCTTTCTCCCTTTTCATTGAAAAAGCGCACTTTGCCATTTTCTGTAAAAGCGAAAAGCTTATGATCTTGTCCACCTGTTTGCAAAGAAACAAATCGCAGTTGCTGAATTTTGACAATATCGCCTTTGTCATTTCTTAGAGCGTCGCATAAAATTTTAAAAGAGGCACCAGCTTTTATGCCGTGTTGAAAGTTCACAACGTAACTTAAAACGTCAACGGCTTCTTGGACGAGTTTAGTAGGAACTCCAGCCTTCATGGCTGCGCTGTAAAAACTAGAATGAACGTTGCCTTCAAAAACATGCACGACAGGAGTCAAGTGAATTAACTCAGCTTTACTGACGTAATTTCCATCAGATTTTGTAATGATAATTTTTTGATCGATTGAAGGCTGAGATTGGAATGATTCAATTTCTACGCCTTGTTCAGAACGTTTATAGCGAACATTGAAATTTTGTCCGGATTTTAAATTTCTATGAGATACGTATTGAGCAAAAGCATTTGTTATTTGAAGTGCCGCTTCTTTACTCACGCCAAAGCTCGTTAAAAGCTTATTTACGTTGCCACCGTTACCCAAGGTCAGAGTCGTCTCTTGAATTTCAGGTTCAGATGATTTATTTGCTGTAATTGGCTCTGCTAATTCTTGATGGAGTGCTTGTTCAGATGAAAAATAATGTCTAAAAGCGCGCGTTGATCCGAACAGAACCATAACCAAAGCCAAGGCTGTCCCTAAACGTTTATAATGGAGATGTAATTCTTTCAATAACCCCTCCTACATTAATAATTTATAAATTCGGCGCCTAAGTATCCCAAAAAAGAGCGATTTCGTCAAGATACGGTGTGATAAAAAGCTAACTAAACATCTCGATGGGTACGTTCTTCCCGCTCATGACGTTCTTGTGCTTCAATGCCAAGAGTGGCAATAGGTCGTGCATCTAGTCTTTTTACGCCAATTGGCTCTCCTGTTTCTTCACAGTAGCCATAACTTCCATTATCAATGCGCAAAAGAGCTTCATCAATTTTCTTAAGAAGTTTAAAATCTCGATTTCTGGCACGAAGTGTTAGTTTATAGTCTGCCTCTTTTGCAGCGGCATCTATAACGTCGGCTTCAACTTGGTTGTCTTGCAAATCTGTAATGGTTTCAGAGCAGTCTTTCAAGATCTGATCTCTCCAGCTAATGAGCTTACTTTTAAAGTACTCCAGCTGTTTAGGGTTCATGAAAGTTTCACTATCTTCTGGTAAGTAACCATCTACTTCTTGACTCATTAACAATCCAAATTAAAAGACGCTTTCATATAGTACACAAAACTTTTTAAACTTTCACAATAGGGTATTTGAAAAAAAAATTTAAAAAGATGCAAATTTTCACGCAATACCAAGTTTATGTTGCAGCCAAACTTGCTCGGTATTATCCAGAAGCGGAGAAATATTCGTCCAAATTGCTTGGTAGTACTGCTTAATCCAGTCACTTTCAGTTTGAGTGAGTAGAGATTTCTCAATCAACCCTGGTTCATATGGTACTAAGGTTAAAGATTCAAAACATAAGAATCCTTCATGGGCAGATTCTTTAATTATTTGCAGATTTTCAATGCGAATGCCGTACTGCCCTTCAAGGTATAGGCCCGGTTCGTTTGATACCACCATGCCAGGTTCTAAAGCAGTGTTACGCACCTTGCTTATTCCTTGTGGACCTTCGTGCACATTTAAATAGCTTCCCACCCCATGACCGGTACCATGGGCGTAATCAAGACCATTATTCCATAAGTGTTGACGGGCTAACGCATCAAGCTGAGCGCCGGTTGTGCCCATTGGAAAGCTAGCATTAGCCAAAGCAATGTGACCCTTTAATACTAAGGTATAATGAATACGTTGTTCCTGGGTGGGCGCACCTATTGAAAACGTGCGGGTAATGTCGGTTGTGCCATCAAGATATTGGCCACCAGAATCAAGCAGGTACATGCCTTGGGTAATTGCTATATTTGTATTGGGTTCTGCCCGGTAATGTACAATTGCACCATGGGCGCCAAATCCAGAAATGGTTGCAAAACTGGCCCCTTGATGCAAATCCATTTTTTGGCGGCACGTTTCAAGATAATCTTGTGCGTCAATTTCAGTAATACCTTTTTGGTTTTCTATCCACATCCAAAAATGAATTACAGCTGCCGCATCACGCATATGGCAATTACGCATACCCTGTTGCTCAGTCAGGTTCTTTTTTGCTTTGGGTAACTCGCATGGATCGATTTGCCAATTAAATGAGATGTCATTTAACGCAGAGGGTGTTGTGCGTTTATCAGCATACATTTTAACATCTACAGCTTTTAATGTATTTGCCATTTGTTCAAAGGGCACAACTTTAACATTAAGCAATGTTGCCAATTCGTTTGAAATTTTTGATGGTTCGCAAAATAGAGTAATTTCATTTTTTGTAACTAATGCCATGCAATGAAGCAGGGGCACATAGGGCAGGTCGCCCCCGCGAATATTTAGCAGCCAACAGACCGATTCCGGATTGCTTAAAAACCATGCCGCTTCAATAAGCTTACGTTTTTCTTCCCGTGTGGTTCCTGCATAAATAACTGGGTAATCAAATGCTGCTTTATGAATTGGCTTTGGCCTATCTGTCCACAACGCATCAATAGGATTAGCTTTAAGGGCAATTAAATCCACTCGGTCACGCCAGCTTTGTAGTTGCTGAGCCGACATTAACCAGGGGTCGTAATGCAGAGTGCTTAACGAATCACACACCGCATCAATTGCTGCTTTATTAAAGTCATGAATTTTAAAATCTGATGCTTGGTTTTTTGCTTGTAGGGTATAGCGTCCATCAACAAATAAATGTACGGCATCTTGGGTGATAATTGCAAATCCAGCACTGCCAGTAAAACCGCTAACCCAAGCCAAGCGCTCATCGCACTCGGCTACATATTCTCCTCCGAACATATCTTCCCGGGGAATATGAAGCGCGTGCACGTTTTGATTACGCATCCACGTCCGTAATTTTTCTAGATTTGTTCCTTGCTGCATATCTGTGCCATTGCCAAAAATGTATGGGTATCCAACTCTTCTGGACGCCTGGTTTCATCAATATTTAAAGTATCACACAATTTCTGCCACAAGGTTAAGGGCAATGATTTTCCAAGACTGGCGCGCAACATTTTACGACGGTAACAAAACGCCATGTTCGTTAATTTGCCCAATGTCTTAATTACATTTGGTTCAGGAACGTCTTTTCGTGGTTTAAGGAATGCCACACTTGACCACACTTTCGGAGGTGGAATAAAAGCTTCTGGGGAAATTTGAAATAATTCCTGAATATCAAAACAAGACTGCAAAACAATGGCTAAACGACCGTAGTCCTTGGTACCAGGTAGCGCAGTCATGCGATCAACCACTTCCCGTTGTAGCATCACCGTAATGGATGTGATATTTTCAATATCACTAATCCACCGAATAAGCAGCTCGGTACCTACGTTGTACGGCAAATTCGCCACTATATGATAAGGCCCTGCTTTTCCATGTTCACTCAAAAGCTTTGAAATGCAAACATTCAGCGCATCTGCTTGGACAATTGTAAATGCGGTATTAACAGGATTTTCAAACTCTTTTAAAATGTTGATAAACCGCTGATCTTTTTCGATTGCTAGCAAAAATGCTGGCTCAGCTTTCAATAAAATATCAGTGAGACTGCCAGGGCCGGGACCAATTTCAACAACAGTTTGTCCTTTTAAATCTAGGTTATGCACTATTTTTTGACAAACAGACTCATCCATCAGGAAATGTTGTCCTAATGACTTTTTCGCCCACAGGTTGTGTTTTTCTAATATACTTTTTAAGTGTTTAAATTCCATTGAGAACAGAAGCGTTTGTTACAGCCATACTTTGCCACAAAACGACGATTAGTTATAGGTGTTGGCTTACTAGCTTTTGCATGTAGTTTATTTTGGCCGGTTGATCTTGCTAAATATAATGAAGAATCTCCCACGTTATATGACCGAAACGGAGAGTTAATTCACGTTGAGCGGAATGCTCATGATCGTTGGGTGCTAAAAGCCCAAACTGTTGACGTGCAGTTTAAAGAATTACTTTTGAATTTTGAAGATAAATGGTTTTATGTCCATCCGGGGGTAAATCCTTTGGCTATGGTTCGTGCTCTGGGTCAAGCTATCATTCATAAAAAAATACTCTCAGGTGGGTCAACTATTACTATGCAAGTCGCACGACTGTTGAGCCCTGGGCCTCGTACTTTATGGAAAAAATGTTGTGAGGTTCACACTGCGTTGCGATTAACCACCCAGTACAGTAAAGAATCGGTGTTGAAAATGTATTTAACCCTTGCACCATATGGAGGAAATATTCATGGAATTCGCGCTGCAAGCTTGCATTATTTTGGGAAAGAGCCAAATTTTCTGCCCTTAAGTTACAAAGCCATGCTGGTAGCTATTCCTCAATCTCCAAGCCGCTTAAGGCCAGATCGATTTATTAAAAAAGCCAATGATGCCAAAAATAAAGTGTTACAGCGCATGGGGAATAGTCCAGATATAAAAGAGGCTTTGGGTGAACTTTGCCAAATTAAAATCACTCCGTTTATCAAATTGGCTGCTCACGCTTTTAGACTTAAGGTCCCCATTTTACTTGATAAGTCTTATCAGGAAGCCATTACGACATTCGCTTTTGATTATGTCGAAAAACTCCCAGCTCCTATGAATGCTGCTTGTGTTGTGTATGATTTAAAAGCTGATCAGGTGCTGGTTTATATAGGTGCAGTTGGTGGTGCATGTCGAATGGATGGCAATGACATGTGCAGGGCAATACGCTCTCCTGGATCATTGTTAAAGCCGTTTATTTACGGATTGGCTATGGAGAGAGGCTATATTAACCCTCAAACTCTTATCACTGATAAACCTATTAACCTAAAGGGCTATATGCCTGAAAATTTTGATATGGTTTTTTGCGGAGACATGACTATTGAAGAGGCGCTGCAGCAATCATTAAATACACCAGTTATTCAGGTGCTTGATCAAATTGGTCCGGGTTACTTTTTTGATTGGTTAAAACAAAAACAGGTAGCTATCCATTTTCCTACCCATAACAATAAAAGACCTCGCCTTGCCATTGGGTTGGGAGGAGTAGGAATGAGCCTGGTTGAATTGGCGTGTTTATATGGAAAACTTGCTAAAGGAAAGTTACTGAATCAACCATCACAAGTTTGGGTTACTCAGACACTAGCTCTAACTCCTATGCCAGATCAACGTATAAAAAACCCAGGAATTGCCTATAAAACGGGTACCAGTTATGGATTTCGTGACGCATGGAGCATTGGTTACGATAATCAATACGTGGTTGGCATATGGGTAGGGCGTGCTGATGGCACTCCATGCCCTGGTTACCACGGTCGGCAAATTGCCGCACCATTAATGATGCAAGTTTTTAATTATTTGGGTGCTAACCCTATTTTGATTTCTGAACAAAATAGCTCTTCTCAACAACGGTTACGATTCCAAACACATGAAAAGCAAGATTTTCATATTTCCATGCCTAAAAAATCAACAACTCTCTGTGTGCCCGTTGATGAGGTGGTTTATTTGCAAACCAATTCAAGTGACATGGTGCTTTGGTATGTGAACGGTACTTATCTGGGTGAATCAAAAACAGCATATTCTTGGACTCCTGCCAATGCGGGATTTTATCAAATCACTGCCATGAATACTAAAAATACTATTGATACATGCAATGTGGAAATCAGGCGAGAGCCATAAAACTAAAGCTTCAGCCGAACGTCATCAGCCCTTGGCCCAGTCAACCAAGTGTTCCACCCAAGGCCATGTTTCGTATTTAATGTTGTGCCTTGGTTTTCGTTTTGTTTAAGTGAAACATTTAAAAATACGCGGGGTAGGGAGCCCATATAGCTTACTAAAATCTGCCTGAATCGGTTGAAGTTTGCGCCACCTAAGCTGGCATCAGAAAAAGGCAAAAATTGCTGAGTTGTTGCCCAATCTAAGGGCGAAAGGGTTATGGTAAACCCTGCTGCTTGATCCCAGCATCTAAGTCCTAAAATGGCGTTTTTCCCCAAAAGCTGAAATTGCCCGTTATTTCCAAGTCTGCTGCCCTCAGATGCGTCCACTGTTCTCCAAGTGCCCTCAAACGGCTGTGCGGTTGCTTTCACATTGAAAAACTTTTCAATCATTTGAAGTAGGCAGGAAAGGGATCTAGAGCGTCTCCAGAAATGGTCAAAAAATAAGGTATGGGCGACATCACCCTGCTGCTTGAATCCACTTAGATTTTCCTGCAATTTTCCCAAGGGCGTATTAAGTGGGGGGCGTTTGAAAAGGTGCGGATAAGTACGTTTGCGTAAGCGGTGCCACATGGAAGCTAGGCGATGGTGAAAAATATCTAAAAAATGGAGTCCTGAATAATCTTTTTCTCTAACTTGATCAAGCAATATTTCAGTATATGGCGTTGGCAAAGGACCGTTAACACCCCCAATGCTTAGAGTATTGATATAAACCTCGGGCAGGCTAGATGGTGTGTTTTTTACATTAATGCGGTCAACTTCTGTACCTTCTTGGTGCATGGTAAGTTTACTGCGCACGCGCACAGCTTCATGGGCAGGATTTGAAGCTTCTCCCAGCGGATTCGCATTGGTTCTAATTGATTCAACAATGTAAATAAGCTGATCAAGGTCAAACGCTTCTGGCGTTTCTAGAATTTGTTCAGGTAGAGTTTTTTTTACAGTTGCGCTTGAGCGCCGGGCTGGGGCTGCCATTGCATCCACTCTCCTTTGTTGTTTCCATCACTTAAACTGCACATCACAAAGCTGTTCCAGTTCACAAGCGAGCTAAAATACTCTTTTAAAATGGTGCCTAGAATCAAGTTGTTGCCGCCCTGCTGATTGGTTTTTTCCATTTCAAGTTGCACTTTGTATCCTTGCACAAAGCCAGGCCATGCTTCATTTCCAAAGCGCTTGGTGACTTGGGTAACCGTCATATTTTTCAAGTCATCTATGGAAGTTGTGGGTTGATCAGGATAACGGCTAGCAAAAAGATACAGAAAATCTTTTATAGAATTAATTCCTTGGGTGGGATCCAAAACGCCTAAGTAATTGCTTGAAAGCTGAGATATTAGCATCCACAAGCTTTCCCCATCAAGCACGGTATAGTTTTGCGAAGTGGGCTTGTTTAAAAGGGTAATTTTTAGAACAGGGGCTTTGTCTTCTGGCTGAAGCAATGAATTTGCAGTCAGCTGATCCGCTAGGTAGCGATTCGTACACGTAATTTTTGCGGTTGCCACAATGTCTTTCGCTTTGACCGGCTGAAAATTTCTATCGATGAATGATAGGTAAATATCAGTACCAGGAATTCCTCTTAGCTCTGCCGGCACTCTTTGTGAAAGCCAGAAGCCATCTTTTACATTTTTGTGCGCCTCAAGACCATAGTAGGGCGTGTATGGAATAACTTTTTGAGTTTTTTCTTCAACACCTTCAATGCTTTGAATGCTGTAAACTTCGGTTGTGCGTTCTCGACGTATGTCGGGGGTAAGCCTATACCGCAAGTGCCTGTGGTGAATACGTATAGGGTCAGAAGGTCTGTCGAACAAATTAATAATAGGCAAGCAGTTCAGTGAAAAACACGACGCATCAACACCACTTTGCTGAAATGCCGAGGCATCTTTTAAAGGGATTAAAACATGTATTTGGTTCTTTGGCGCTAATTTCGCAATTGCTGCTTGCAATGCGGTAATTCGAAAGAATAAAAATTTTTCCCGAAAATGAAAATACTCTTGAAACAGTGCGTAGTGATGCAGGCTGTAATCTGGAACTGGTAAAGTGAGTTCTTCTCGTTTATACCCTACGGCTTCTAAATTACAGCCGCCAACAGCGGGTGTTTGTTCATCGGTAGCAACATACACTTGGTCTGTGTATTCGCTGAATAATGCTTCATGCAAAAGGTTTGCTTTTACCCAATTGCAACTTATATGCGCCAATACATCATCTAACGCCATGGCAGAAAATGGTGCCGTTTTTGATGCTAACGTGATTTTTAAAAACCAGTGATTTTGCGGGGGTGATGCAAAAGTAAACGCATCTTTTGAAACTAGATCAACTGATTCAATGCTAATAGGCCAAAGATGCATGTCATAAACGGTGCGAAAGCGGCATTGAACATCTTCAACGGAGCGCGCTAAAAGCTTTGTGCCCTTTGGTAAAAAATGCCCTTTGTCAGGTGGAGTTTGATTGACATCAACTTGCAGTTTTGCAATAGCCATATAGCAGGAACGGGATTAATTAAATGGGGATACAATACGCTTAATAATGCATGGGCTGTTTGAGGAAAACGATCATCAATAGCGCGGCTAAGTCGTGCTGTTAAAAATGCGAATGATTCAAGCAACCGTTCCACATGTGGGTCAGGTGATTCATCGTCCGTTAGTTCAAGTCGACGCGCAATTTTTGGGTATTGCTTTGAGAACTCTTGGCCACTTAAGCGCAAGTAGTTGAGTTCTTCTTGATAGTAGCGAACTAGGCTATCGTCTACCTTTGCCATAGAGTCTTGAATTTAATCCCCTATGACAATGGTAAGGCGAATATTAGGCGTTAGACAATAGCACTTTTGTTTTAAGGATACGACGCGTATCTATCTGCAAGCTTTGTCCAAGCTACATGACGAATCTCTCGAGCTATAGCAGCGTAGTCATCTGGCAATATGAACTTATCGTAATGGTTGGGCGATTTATCTAAAAATATATTTTTAGCAGTTGGCGATGTTAAAATAACAGTGGCTAGGTGCTTGCCAGTTGTCTCTGCTGGGTATGGCATCGTTACGCTATCATATGGCATGTCTTTAAGACGAGTCATGACGTCAAGTGGTGTTCTGCCATATGCTTCTCCACTTGAAAAAACAAAGACATTTAAATTATTAAGTATCGCCCATAGTTGAGTGTAAGTTGCATCACAAGGTAGCCAACCATCTAGTTCACCTTCTCTAAGGGCTAGTTTTTCCATTTCTATCATCAAAGAATTTGGAGAAAGCTCTGTCGGGAGAGCAGGTAATGATGCTGCTATTTCTAAACGCTGTGAAAGTAGCTGTTGTTCCATTTGTCTGGTAAGTACTTCTTTTACACCCGCGAGCTCATCCCAGATTTTCCTGATGACCATTGTTGTTTCGGTATCACCTGCGATTGTGCATATTTCTTGGCAAATGCCATTAATAAAATTAGCGTAACGCGGGTTTTCACCAGAACAAAGACTATCTATAGAAAAAGCATTAGGGCTTTTGTCGGGAAGCATATTCAAGCTGATAAATTCTTTTAAAGTATTGCTAATTAAGACATATTTTTCAGCCAGTAGTTTTTCTTTTGCTGTGCGATTTTCTGCAATGTCGTAGTAGTTTTTTTGAGCGTTCAGGATAGCTGTCTGTTTTTGTATGCTGTCATTGATAAGTTGTTGGTTTCTTGATTCAAAATCAGCGATTTTTGTCTGAGCATTTTCCAAAGCAGTTTTTATTGTTTGTAAGGCATCGGGCGCTACTGAGGGATTTTTAATAAGGTTTGTTAATTGTTGTTGTTTCATAAGCAACGCATTATATTCTTTAACCAAATCCGTATTATCTTTTCGGAATTGTTCAAAATCGGTTTGAGCTAATTTAAACTCTGCTTCAGCTTTAGTGCGTGCTGTATTTGCCGCTAATGTTGCAATTTCTCCTGCATTTTTTGCTTCAGCATCTAGTCTGAGTATATCCGCATCTATTGCTGTTAAAAGCCTGCTTAGTTCAGCATTGGCTGTTCGTAGTAGCATCATTTCATCTATGATGTTTCTAAAATTTGGCGCAAAAAAACATGTTTCTAGTTGTGCTGGATTGTTTAGTGCAGCATTGAAAATGCCTAAGGAAATTTCTAATTTGGGTAGCTGGGTAACATGAGTTAGTAATGTTCTTTTTGACTGTGCTACATGTTCTTCATTTTCTGTTTGTTTATCGAGGATAAACCGGTGATAAGTGTCTAATTTTTCTTGTAGTTCATCTGCCTGTGTAGAATTTACGGGACGAAGTTCTTCTATTTTCTTTTCTATAAATGAAACAAAACTAGCCCCATCCATATGTTGGCTAGCTATCAAATATAATCGTTTGGTCTCATCATCGGGTGAATTATCTAGAATAGCGCGGTGCATTTTATAGCGACCATTTCCTTCCTGAATACCATCTAACGCACCATCAGTAGGGATGAAAAAACTATGCTCTCCACACATGCCGTCTCCAAATGAAGGGGTAGGTTTAAGGCCTAATTTTACTGCAAGCCCAAACGGAGCAATTCTTTCTGCCGTAAGGTCAAGGGATAATTCTGTTGTAGGTACTCCATCAATAGTAGACTGCAAGTGGTCTAATAGCCCTACGTAAGTTGTACCTAAGATTTTTCCTCTAAATTCTTCCATTAGCGTTCTTAATTTTCCAGCTAAGGTATCATCAACCCATTTCGTAATGATGCGATCTAAATTTGTATCATCAAGGTATGCAATGTTGGAAATATCAAGTTTATGTCCGGTTTGTTTGAAAAGCCCATACCTAAGTTCTCGTTTAACACGGTTTCTTAAATCAATAACGGTTGTTTTTTCATTCCAAAAATATTCCTGCGCAGCTAATGAAAGTACAGTGAAGGTGGTTAAATGCTCTTTCTGATTGGCATTTCTAACAGTTTCTTTGTTAAGTTGACTTAGAAAATCGTAAACAATGCGATGGTCTCTGGTTTTTCCAGTTCCCCACTGAGTATTAAAAGCGTAATAAAGTTCTGCCCTTAAATGCGCATCAACCATTGCTTTAGCTTCGGCCGGAGTAGCAATTCTGTTTGCCAACGGGGTAAGCAATTTACTTGTGTTTCGTCTGGCCATGCTGTCAGATTCGTCAGTATAGCCCTTTCCAGAAAATTCGGTTGTTCTTGCGAGAAGTTCTTCAACTTCAGGGTGAAGCGCGATGGTTGCTTCTGCAAGTTCTGCAGACCAGATAACACCCATGGTAACAAGTATACTGCACAAATAATTTTTTGTTTGCATTGACCTGGCCTTACTAAATGAGAAATACATCCTAAGTATCGAGGTCAAAAGTTAAATTTTAATTAAAATTAGAGATGATTTGTTTAGGTAAAATTTAGAATTATAAGTGAGCAATATATTTACATAATATTAAATAAATGCTATTAGAATAAAGTATTACATGGTGTTATAAATTTAAATTTTATGTTTTTTAAATCTATTGTTTTACATTTTTTTTTATTATTGAATTCATGTTTTGCCGAAATAACAGACTCTATTATGGCAGAAAGATTTAGAGTATTTAAATCATCTCTTGTGCCTGCAAGGGATTGTGCGAATTCAATATTGTTTCTTGAAAAGTTAAGTCACAATTTTCGTAATGAATTAGTTGAAGTAAATAAATCAGATCAAATAGAAATGATGGAAAAAATTCTCTACTCAGGAGCGGGTGTTGGTGGATTTTCTGGAAAAATTTGTACTCCCAGGGAATACACGATTATGACAGAAGTAGCGATTATTCTTGAGATTTGGCATAAAAAGCGTGGAGTTCCACGGTATTTTGCAACTAAAATATTGTCAGATAATGGTAATGCTTTGACTAAAAAACACTATCAGACATTAAAATATATCAGTATTGCCACCGATGAAGTTTTTAATGGTGATGGTGAAAAACATTTCTTTAAAGATAAAATTCATGCAATAGCTGCTGCTATAAAAGCTTCTGAAACTGATATGACAGAAGATAAGCTTCTAAGGATTCCAGCTATGCGCCAATTTGATGCGCTTGTTGCAAATTTAATGACAAGCCCAGGTTTTTCAGTGTGTAGTGGAAATCAAGCGGCAGATTATGCTGCTATTCCTGTTGATGATGGACTGAATGCTCTTAGAACAGATATGCATGCGTTGATGTCAGTCACAACCACAGCTGACGCAATACGATTGACGGATGCCATTGAAACAAAGTGTTGGGCGCTTCCTCTTACAGCTCTAGAAGATACAAGTCATTTAAAAAGAACATTGATTAGACGAGCTTTTGCTGCTGTTGAGCGCATAAAATCTGTTCGTTTTGATGGGGGCTATCAAACTAAAGATCCTAGACCTGCTGAAGATAAATTTAAGGATATTCCTCAAACAGCAGACGTTAGTATTAAAAAAAAGCAAACGCTATTGCTCTTGATGTCTATGGCTTTGCAAGAATATTTTTATAACCCGCTTAACTCTCTTGATGACATAAAAAAAATTATCTTAGCAAAATTGCAGCAGTCAAATTATTGGGAAGGGGCAACTCCGTTACTTGCAGAAAAAACGGATCTACAGCCATACCCATCCGCACTTCCTGCATATGCTGATATTGCTTTAGACATTACAGGTTCTGCTAATACAATTCCTCTGGTTTATAAATCCTTTGTATCTGGTATTGAACAAAGAGCTATGCAATTTAAATCAGGTATTCATTATGTAGGCGGCAATACATTTTTGCATTTGGAAAGTTCAGGTGCTGCATGTCAATGTGGCTTTTTTAGTTTTGGGCTAATGGATGATGGCGCTGCTTCTAATGCTCGTCAGAAATACTTTGAAATGCTTTCCAATAGTCTAGAGTTCAATACCCTACGAAGTGTTGCTAAAATGTCCTCGGTTTTAGAGAGTATTGAATTATGGGCAACTTTTTCTGACCTAGACTTTAGTCTATTAAGAATTTTCGAAAAGGGTAAAGAAAAAAATCAAAGAGCTTTTTATCCAGAAGCAAAGGGCTTAGTTGATGGTCTTAAAACTCTTGGTCAAAATGTAATTAGACAACAAATAAGTGGTATAGAGCTAGCATATGAGATAAACAGAACAGCGGAGCTGCAAAGAATTGGGCTAAGAGATGGGTATCTATTTGGAGATGCAGATTTAAGAAAAATACCTTTTGAAAAACTTGCGCAGCAAAAATTTAATGATAAAGAGAATATTTGTACTGAGTCACTGCGAAAATTGCTGTTAAGAAATGAAGCTGCACGTAAAGCATTTGCCTCTTACACTCGAACTGTTCTGGTGGCCAAATTATTAGAAGAAGAAACTCAAGTTGTCGGAACTGTAAATTATTCAGATACTAATCAACAGTTGTTATTTAGGCCAGGCTCCGAACGTTATCAAAGTGTAAATGATCTTAGTATTCGCGCAGCTGCAATATCACCTACGCAAACAATAGCTGAAGCATTAAACGCGAACGTTCAGGTTTTATCTGCCGCTGGCCAGTTTGTTGGAACTTATGGTCAGGTCATAGATTATCTGGAGCCCAGCAGAGCGTTCGCACCTAATCTTTACGTATTACAAGATATTCTAGTAAACGAAAGAGCCAAAAATCAGCTGCTTATTAATTTTGGCGGTGGTCATTATGAGAAGCTAATATCGCTTTCTGATCCCGTGGCTTTGGTAAGAGCATTAAGACATCTTGCTTGGATGAGACGTGCAGTTCCAGAACTGAGGTGAGAGGTGTGAAGTTAATTTTCATTCCTTAATCAAAATTTTTCGAGCAATCCCCCAAGCAAGAAAAGCTTCAGCACCTATCATTAGGGCTAGGGGCACGTAGGTATGGTCGTAAAAATGTGCAATCACTTGTAGCCCTGCAGCGCTAAACACTAGGCGCAACGCAACTAACATTCCAGAAGCGCGTGCTGCCGCGCCGCGCACTGCTCCCATGGCTATGGGGTAACACATGTTAATAGGTATAGCGCACGCCATGCTCGACCCAATTAGAATGATAGTAAGTACAAGTGGACTTGTTGGCAAAATGAAACCATAAAGACCGGCTATCAGTCCGAACAGAACATATAGCTTAATGCTTACTTTAAAGCACCGTTGTTTACCAAATCGTTTATACAACATGCCGCTGCAAAAACTAATAATACCAAATGATGATGCAAGCGCTCCTTGCTACATACCAAAGTGTTCTAAAGAAACGCCTAAATCTTCTCGGTAAAAAATTGGAGCGAGCCCCACAAATACAAAATAGCATATGGAAATGCTTAATATTGCTGCAGCAGGCCATAAAAAGTCTTTTGATTTAAATAAGGGTATGTAGGTTTTAAGGCCTAAACTTGGTTTAACTTTATGAGAGGCATTTTGCGTTGGAAGATATTTCATGCTCAAAACAAAGCAGGTAAGTGACAAAATAAGCAATGCTAAAAAGTTTGAGCGCCATCCAAACCACAAGTTCAAATAGCTACCTAAAACAGGTGCTGCTCCCATGGTAATGCCACTAATACCATTCAACATTCCCATGTAGCTTTCTCGGGATTTTGGGTAAAACTCATAAACGATTGAATAACTCAATACGTTTGGTCCGCTCATACCTAAACCCTGCAATACGCGTCCTATCAACAAGGTTTCAAAAGTTGGTGCGATATAGCAAAAAATACTTCCAATGATAAAAACACAAAGAGATAACAAAGATATATTTTTGCTGCTAAAACGCTCTGCCAATGGCCCAACCCACAAAGTGCTTAGGGCGTATGCGACAAAATTTAAACTTAAGGTTAGTTGTGCTTGTTCAATGCTAATAGAAAATGTTTCCATGATTTCTGGAAAACTGGGAGTGAATACATCCATTTCCATGCCTGTCAAAACGCTCATTAAGCAAAGACTTAAAAAGCGCAGATCTACAAGCTTAGATGTTCTAAGGGCCATCGTGGTTTTGGCTGAAAGTCATCCGTTGATGGTAGCATGCCGTTGTTGATTGCCTCAATAGCTGCCCATCCAATCATTGCTGCATTGTCTGTACATAAATTCATTGGCGGAAAAATGGCTTCAATTGCTTTTTCAGCGCATAGGGAATGCAGTTGACCTCTTAAATATTGATTGGCAGCGACACCACCTGCCATAACTAGACGCTCCACTTTATGGTGGCTATATTTTAAAGCTTTTAGTAATCGCTCTTTAAAAATTTCACCAACAGTATATTGAAAGCTTGCTGCAATATCGCAAGCTGTTTGCTCATCAATAATGTTTTTTTCAATAGTTTGCTTAACTGCAGTTTTAAGCCCTGAGAAAGAAAAATTAGGTTGAAGAGTGTGTTCTAACGGTTTTGGAAAAATAAAGCGCTTGGAGTCCCCATGTATAGCTTTTTGCTCTAATGCAGGGCCACCTGGAAAATTAAAATTCAAGAGCTTGGCAATTTTGTCAAAACATTCACCAGCGGCATCGTCTAGAGTTTGTCCCAAAAGAACATACTGACGAAAGCCAAGCACTTCAACAAACATGCAGTGCCCTCCTGAAGTTAATAATAACAAATAAGGGTAGGAGGCATTGTGACTTAATCGAGCAGTTAGAGCATGACCTTCTAAATGATTGATGGCATACATGGGTTTATTCAATGAAAGACTAAGGGATTTTGCAAGCATTACGCCCACCAAAACTCCACCAATAAGCCCAGGTCCAGCAGTGACTGCAATTGCATCGATCGCATTTAGGGGAATCCCAGCAAGGCTGATTGCCTGATCCATAATGGGTTCTATATTGCTTAGATGTGCTCGTGCTGCAAGTTCAGGAACAACCCCCCCATAAGCTTGATGTTCATTTATTTGGCTGCGAGTGACTAAACTCAATATCCTATCGTCTATAATTTTATCTTGAACGACGGCAATAGATGTTTCATCACAACTTGTTTCAATTGCTAAAATCATCATAAATACCTTCCAAATTAACTTTTTATTAAACCTATTTGTATAGGATAACACTATAAATAGAGAAATTTTTACATTTATGGAAGGTCAAAGTATGGCAAGTAAAGAAAAAAAACGAGTAGCTATTGCCTGTCAAGGCGGTGGTTCTCATGGTGCTTTTACCTGGGGTGTATTGGATAAAATACTAGAAGATGGTCGTTTTGAAATTGAAGGTCTAACAGGAACCTCCGCGGGTGGTATGAATGCAGTGGCTGTTGCTCAAGGTTTGGCTAAGGGCGGCAATCAAGAAGCACGTGCTACCTTGAAATTATTTTGGGATGGAGTTTGTGAAAGCGGAAAAAATAGTTCAATTAATAATCGCGGTCCTATTGATAAAAAAATGAACAACTGGACAATGTATAATTCTCCAGGGTTTGTCATGTTTGAATTTTTAAGCCGTATGCATACACCAGATGAACTTAATCCAATGAAAAAAGATCCGTTGCGTGATGTTATTAATAAAACGTTTGATTTTGAACTTTTGCGCACTCAAGATATTTGCAAAGTATTCCTATGTGCTACTCACGTTTTTACAGGAAAATTGACTGTATTTAAAACTGAAGAATTAAAAGTTGAATGTTTGCTTGCAACGGCATGCTTACTAACAATTCATAGTGCTGTATTGGTAGATGGCGAATACTATTGGGATGGTGGATTCATTGGAAACCCTGTCATGTTCCCATTGATTTATGATTGCGAAACTTCTGATATTATTTTAATTCAATTAAACCCAACTGTTAGAAACAAGCTGCCATCAAGTGCTCGTGAAATTGGTGACCGTTTGAATGAAATTACAAATAACGCTTCAGTTGTTCGTGAAATTCGTGCAATGCATTTGATTACTCAATTACAAGATGAAGGAATTATTCCTGAAGGTCGTATGAAGCGTGTGCACTTACATCTTATCGAAGATGAATCAACTTTCCAAGAGCTTGGTTGGGGAAGCAAACTCAACACAGAAGCAGAATTTTTTGCACACCTTTTTGAAAGAGGTCGTAAAGCTGCTACTGATTGGATTAAAGAAAATTATGAGAATGTGGGTAAAAAAACAACCGCTCCTATCCGTGAACATTTTACAGGAAAAGACTGGGGTAATCATACAAGCCACAGTGGTCCTTTGAAGCTTATAGATAAGAAAAAGAAGTAAATAGTTTCTCCTGAAAAAAGAAAAAGGCTCTTTAAAGAGCCTTTTTCTTTTTTAAATGAATACTTTAGTGTTTGTATTCATCATCACTGTGGAATGGTCATTACGCGCTCAATCCTTACGCTAGTGAACCATTTCCAAACTTCATACCACTTTGCTGATGTTGAGAAAAATACAAAAGCGACTTTACCCATAAGGTGATCATAAGAGATAAAACTTACTTTATCGTTCATGTATCTGCTATCAAGCGATCCATCACGGTTATCACCAATAATCATAAACTGATTCTCTGGAACAATATGTTCTGGGGTATCGTCTGTGCTGTGCTCTGGATCATGTCTGAAGGGTGGGGCTTCGCCAAATGGAATGTACTTTATGAAAGTGTGTTTTACGCCATTAGGTAGAGTTTCTAGATATCTTGGAACCATCACGGTCTTCCCTGAATGATGGTCAAGGTAAGGAAAATCTTCTATTCGCTGAATGGGACATTCTTTACCATTAATCCACAAACGTCCTTTTTTCATTTGAATGCGGTCACCCGGTAAACCGATAATTCTTTTGACGTAATCTTTTGCTGAATCCCAAAGCTTAATTCCCAGGATAGAAAATGGTTCAGAATCTTTTGGGTTATGAAACACACCAATGTCACCCATTTTAGGGTTCTCTGGTAATACTCGTCCTTTAAACCAAGGAATATCCGCGCCAAATGGCAAACTGTATCGTGTATATCCATAAGCGAATTTATTCACGACTAAAAAATCTCCAACCAATAAATTCGGAATCATTGACCCAGTTGGAATATTGAAAGGCTTAAAAAACAAAGTGCTAAAAACTAAAAAACCTATAATAAATTTTGTAAGGCTTTTTGCTTCAGTTTTAAATTTTTCGCGCTTTGCTCTACTTAACACCAGTGCGTCGACTGCATAGCCCGATTCTTCCATCTAAATCTTCCAGATATACTTTTGACTTTTATTATAAGCAACAAAATAAAACTTAACAACTGTGTGCTGCTTCCGGATCATGCTGTTGGTGTGTTTCACGTCCTTCGTTATAGACTTTTTTTAAATAAGGTTTTCCATTAAAAAAAACAATCATTTCCCCGTGAAGCTTACCTTTTTTGTAAGTGGAAAAAATTTGGTTATTTCCAAATTCGTCATAAATTTTTGACATGCCATGCATTACTCCATGCTCATATTCAATTTCCATTGCTGTTTTCCCATCTTCATGAAAAGACTTCATCAAACCATGCATTTTCCACTGTTGAAAATTTATTTCGCGTTCAATTTTTCCATCTGCGTAATAATACGTCGTAGGACCGTGAAGCTTATCTTTTGCATAATATGCTTGCATTTCATAATGACCTTCTTTGGTTTTAATCGATGTTAGTCCCTGTTTTAAACCTCTTGAAAACTCAGCATGTATAGTCTTGTTGCCTATCTTCTGAATTTTCACCTCATGAGCCGGGGCCTTGAGGTCTTCTTTAGGATTATCTTCCTCAGAATCGTTATCGTTATCGTTATCATTTTGAGTGTCTTCTTCCTCATCACGCTGACTTTCCTCATCAAAAGATCGCATCTCTTCTTCATTTTCTTGGATATCATGTTCGTAACCAGGTGAACAATCAGCAATTTTTTCGCTATTTTCTGTTATGTTAATCATACTTGAGGTTTGACTGGCAGAAAGTTTTGCTAAATCTCTGATGCTGTGGTGCTCTTTTAAATCTTCGTGTGCGTGCTTTACATTCTGTACCAAAGTTTGAGCATGTTCCTCACATTCATTTGCTTGCTGTGCTTGTTTTTAAGCTGGTTCGATTTTTCCACTGAGTGTGCTTTTATGTTGTTCAATCTGCTCTTCTGCCTTGGACACTTCTTGGGTGGTTGCCATTAATTTATGACTATCAAAAACCATATTCTAATTTCGTGATGGCGCCTTTAAACATGCCCATTGCGCCGCCTTCAGCTTTTATTAACGCGCCGCTCTTTAGTTCCATCATTGTTCCGGCTTTCGCTTGAAAGGCTAATCCAGCTTTCATCTGAATCATCATGCCGGCCTTTTCTTGTATATTCATGCCTGCTTTGGTCTGGATATTAGTCCCTGCTTTAGACTGGATATTCATGCCTGCTTTGGATTGGATATTCATCCCGGCTTTCATCATAATGTTTTTCCCCGCCTTCATCATAATATTTTGCCCCGCTTTCATGATAATATTTTTAGGCGTTTGTATCGTAATGTCTTTGGTGGCTTTAATTAAAATAGTTCCATTAACATCAATAACAAAATTTCCCTTTTTAAGATTTGTTGTTCGATCCCCTTTATCAATGAGTGTTAAATACATGGTGCCTTTTCCTTTTTGGTGAATCATTTTATCACCTTCGTGGATGGTTAGCGTATCGTCACCAGTGTTTATATCTTCATTTCGACTATGTTCTATTACCGTATTCATATCGTATTGACCGTGCAGATATATTTCCTCTTTGCCGGGATCATCACTAAAACGCAGCTCATTATGGCCAGAATCATCATCGAACGTTTTACTCTTCAAGGTCATGTAGTAAGGCTTATCTTGGGGAGAATAAGGAGGCATGAATGCTTGATTGTAGACACATCCTGTAATTAAAGGTCGGTCGGGATCTCCGTCAATAAATGCTACGACTACTTCCATACCAATGCGTGGCATTTGCAAGGCTCCCCAAGTTACACCGCTTAGTGACTGGCTTACTCGAATCCACAAAGAGCTTGTTTCATCGTCAGGATTGCGTAAGTCCCAATGGAACTTAACTTTAATTCGTGCCATCGGATCTCCGTACACTTCAGTTCCGGCACCTGTAACAAAGGCTGTCTGAGAACCATATATACGAGGCTTAAGCGTTTTACGGTAAGGGCGATAGTGAATCGTTTTTAAAAAACCTTCAAAACTGTTTGTATAAGTTAAAAGATTAGATTCTCGTCCTTCAGTTGATTGGTCATCAGATTGGGAAATAATTTCATGCTTCACATAAGAAATGGCGTACTCTTTGTTGTATTCTTTTATGGGGTGCTCTTTCAGCGTAAAAGTATAGCCAGGCGCTAAAGTAGGACATGATGTTCTTCCATACACTCGTTTAGTAAACCATTCAATTTCTTCCATTCGCTGGTCTGCTAACTTATGCCCTTCGCTCGATTTTTGAAACAATCCTGGATATTCATAAATTTCTTTGCCAAACCCAGGTCCAGAACTAGTATTCAGTAATTGTGCATGGGGGGTTTTGTAATTGTAATCAATTGTTTTGTACGCCTTAGGAGCCACTTGTGATTTTTTACCAAAAGCAAAAACACGATCAATAAATGCACCGTCAGCATCAACATTTAAAAAGGCCAAAGAGCCTTGGGTAATGTGCATAAAACTTGAGTTTTGATCAAATAAAACCATTGTGTGACTTGAATCTGTGTAGGTGAAGTAATACCCAATACCTTCTTCTTCCAGTAGTCTTGAAACAAAATCATAGTGGCTTTCGCCATATTGTACGCAATATTCACGTACTTCTGTGCCTCCGCTAGCTTTCACCTCAAGATTAGATACGCCATTTTCCCCTAAAATGGTTTGGATAATATCCATTGCCGATTGTTCTTGAAAAATCCTGTGATCAGCCCCGTGTTTTGACATCCAGAATGTAGATCGCATTTGAAAATGAAAAAAATGAGTTAACTGTTTTTGTTCATCTATCACTGTTTTTAGATGTTCCATGTGGGTGATCACCCCATGATAGGCACGAATTCCTTGTTTGGAAGAAGAGTCCTGTTCTCCATATACTTCGAAAATCACCCCAGCAGTGGTGTGTACTAGATCGTCACCATCAAATGTAGAAGTCATTGTTGATGCGTACACATCAATAACATATGGTTCAGATAACGTCTCTTCGACTACAACTCGTTGCACTACAAAAGCGCCATCTCCAAATGCAGTTTTAATTTTGATGGAGAGAATTTCACCAGCAGACACGTACTTCCCCTTGAAAAATTATAATTTTAATGAAATGTTAAGTACTGTTTGTCATTCTGAGACAGAAAAAAAACCTTTGTCTAGTGTCATTCATACAGATAAAGCCCAACTGGTAGGTAATTATGACTAAAGGTAAATATCTTTGCGTGTATTGTGGTGCTTCTGAACGTGTTGAGCCTATGTACTATCAGGCAGCGGAAGAGCTTGGAAAGCTGATTGCTACCAACGGCTTTAATATGGTTTATGGGGGAGGGCGTCTTGGTTTAATGGGGCGTGTTTCTAATGCCGTTGTTGAAAATGGCGGTCTTGTTGTAGGGGTAACGACAGAACAGCTAGATGAACGTGAAGGTGTGCAGAGTGGACTTCACGAAATACACGTGGTTGATACTATGCACGCAAGAAAACTTCAGATGTCTCAAAAAGCAGATGCATTCATTATTATGCCTGGTGGTTATGGAACATTAGATGAATTTTTTGAAATCTTAACTTGGAGACAGCTCAATCTGCATCAAAAACCAATCATTATTGCTAACATTAATAATTTCTGGGATCCCTTGGTTTCATTGTTTCATCATATTATTGATACTGACTTTGCACGCAAAGAACATACACAATTTTTGCATATAGAAAACACTCTTGAAGGTGTTATTAAAATCGCCCAAAGGTTGCTGAAGTAACTTTTAAAGATGATCTGAGTTTTCCATAAACCTTTTGACAGCAGGTAGTATTTTGAATTTTTTATCTGATATGTAATATTGCACTTAACAAAGAATAACTCGTATGCTTTTAGTATGCTGTATTTTAAATTAAAATTCAAAAATTATTATCTTTTGTAGTTAGTTTTTATTTTTAAATTCTTTTTTGGCCCAGTTATAGAAATAACCGAGATCCAATTATTTAAACTAAACTCCTTCAGCTCAAACTGGTACTCATCTTTGTTGCAAAAGTGCGTGTGTACTCTTGATGTATCATTTAGGTTATGTAGAAGAACGTATCCATCCTTTGGGTTAAAACCATGAATACTTAAACAGCCATTTTCCCAACTAAAATTGTAGTCACGAAAAAACGTTTGTTCATTACTATTTTTATATACGCCACTTTCATGTGCTTTATAAAATTTGGAATTTAGTTTTTCTACGTTCAGAACCCCAATCTGCATAAACTCATCAGCGATGAATCTCTCAAAATGCCATTGCCCAGGAAGGTTTTTCCAAAAATTAGTTAACTTCATAGATGGTACAATTTTGACTGGATTTTTAAAGTAAAAACATCCTACCATATAGGAAACCATTTAGATAAGTTTCGCATGCAAACAGCAACGCAATCTGCACCACGTATAGTATCTGAATCTCTTAATCAGGGTGATTCTCACCAAATGCAAGCCCCATCAAAAAGTAGGTTTATAGGTGCAACGCTCATTGTTGCTGGTACAACTTTTGGTGCAGGAATGCTCGCACTTCCTATGACTTCTGGTAAAGCAGGATTCCTTAATAGTTCTTTGCTATTGGTTGCTATGTGGATTTTCACCTGCTTTGCAGCGCTTATCACCTTGGAAATAAACCTACGGTTCGGTGCTGGGTATAGCATATCTTACTTGGCTGAGAAAACATTTGGTCGTTTTGGAAAATGGATTGCGTCTTTAAGTATTGGATTTTTATTTTACGCTCTGCTCTCGGCGTATACTACTGGTGGGGCTGCGTTTCTGAAAACAGGAATCGATAATTTTTTCGGTGTTTCTGTTCCATTTGCATTAATGGCATTTGCATTTGCAGCAATGCTTGGAGTTTTTGTCTATTCGTCGACTCGTCATGTAGATTTTGCAAATCGTTTTTTACTATTTTTTAAAGTCGGGATTTTCTTAAGCCTTGTTTATTGCTTGATTCCCTTTATACAAACTCAATATTTGGCTAGTGCCGGTAGTGAACCAAGTGCATTTTGGTTAGCAATACCATTGTTTTTTACATCATTCGGATTTCATGGAAGCATTCCAACGCTTGTTAATTACGTTGGCCCTAATCCCAAATATTTAAGAAAAGTTATTGTTGTAGGTAGTATTGCTCCGCTGTTTGTTTACATAGTTTGGCAATCAGTAACGTTGGGTGTTTTGCCACCATCAACAGGGCTGGAAGAACAAAACGTTGCATCGTTTATTCATCATTTAAGTGAGGTAACTCAAAGTAGCGCTATTGGGTATTGCTCAAATATTTTTACGTTCTTTGCGGTTTCCACATCATTTTTAGGGGTGGCGATTGGATTATTTGATTATTTGGCTGAAAGTTTAAAGAAGAAAAACACTTCCGGACAAAGGTTTCAAACGGCACTTTTAACCTTCGTACCTCCGTTATTTTTTGCACTGTTTTACCCAAATGGTTTCATTATGGCTTTGGGGTACGCATCAATTGCGCTGAGTGTATTGGCAATTTTGCTACCAGCGGCAGTTGCGTATAAATTGCGTCAATCAAACACCATTACCCCCTACAAAGTAGTAGGAGGCAATGGTATTTTGGCGTTAGTTTTCTTGTGTGGCGTTGCAATTATCGTTATTGAACTGATTAAGTAGGCAACGACTCTTCAGTTCCAGCAGTAACGCTATCTGCATTCGTTTGAGGAACTGATGCTGCAGCTACTTCAGTGATTTCAGCATTGAAAGCGCCATTATCATTTCTGCTACAAAAGTCCAATTTATAAGCAAGATCTTCGGGCGTGAAACTGATGTCTTTTCCTGACAAAAACTCTGCGCATTTTTTTGTGAAAGCACTAGTATTTAAAATACCAGGTACATCCCCAGCAATATTGCAGGCAAGTCTCGAAAAGGCCACTGCTGCTTTAATTTGGGTTTCTTCGGAAAGAAGACGGAAGTTTGCTATCCGTTCTTCCGTTTCAAGTAGTATATGTGTCAATTCATGCGCCTTATCATCAATCCGTGTATGTCCAGTATCTGAAGAAAATAATTCTGACAACCTAAGAGGTTGACGAGTCTCATCACGAGGAGGCCATACTGTGTATGTTGGTGTAGGTAATTGATATATGTTTTCTGAAAGTGAAAGAATTTTTTGTCTAAATTCTTGCTCTTCAGTCTCTTCAGTAGTTATTTGATCTTGGCTAGCTATAGCTGTTGATATTGTGGCTAATAGAACTAATGATAAAAATTTCTTTTTCATAAATTTTAGGTCCCTTTTCTGCTTCGTATAAACAGCTTAGAGCAGGGATTTTTAACAAAAGGTTAACGAAATAAAACATATAAATTCATTTGTTATTTCTTGGACCCTCTCTGCTCTTAAAATATTTATATAATTGTACGCATTTGCGCTATACTGCCAGAGTGGTGAGAAGCAAATGCTCAAATTTAGTGACCTAATTCAATTCGGGGTAGAAGTTTGCCGCTTTATATTTAAGCTGCGTACGCAGGGATTAAGTTTCTTATCAGCCATTATGAGGAAACATTTAGGTGAATACTAAAAATCTTACATTAAAAAAACTTAAGGTATATTTGTGGCCTAAAAATATGGTCAAGGCCAAGGTATACCTTGTTAGTGCGCTTTCATTTCTATTGATTGGTCGCATTTTTGTATTGTGTGGTCCAGTTGCTTTTAAATACTTGATTGATCACCTAGAAAAAAGTCCTGCTGTTTTTCCTGCGGGTATTTTGATTAGTTTTGTTGCTGTTCGCATATTGGCTCAAACATTTAACGAATTGCGTGATTACACGTTTAATATTGTAACTCAGCGAGTGTTTCGCGAAATATCGGTCACTACATTTAAGCATTTGCATTCTTTAAGCTTAAAATTTCATCTTAACCGACAAACGGGTGGGCTTAGCCGTATTATTGAGCGTGCTACAAAATCCTTAGAAATGATTAGTCAGTTTTTAATGATGACGATTTTTCCAAGCATAATAGAAACAATCTTTTTATCGATTCTACTATGGATTTGGTATAGCCCCTGGTGCAGCCTGATTATGGTTTTAACCATGGTCACTTATGTCGTGTTTACCATTATTGTGTCGACTAAGCGCTTGAAAATTGTCAAACAAATGAATGCTTATGATAATACAGCTCAAACTCGTGCAATTGATAGTTTACTCAATTTCGAAACGGTAAAATACTTTGGAAATGAAGAATTTGAAGTCAAACGTTACGATGAAGTGCAAGCTGTTTATGAAAAAACATCACGAAAATTAAGGGGTTCCCTTAACTTCTTAAACGCAGGGCAAGCGATCATATTTTCCATAGGTCTTGGGGGAATGCTTGCTTTTGCAGTTCAGCGTGCGGCAATAGGTGCAATTACACCCGGTGATGTTGCTGCATTATTTGCTTTTTCCCTTCAACTGGTGATGCCTTTATTTAACCTAGGGTTTGCTTACCGAGAAATTAAGCAAGGAATAGTCAATCTTGGGGAAATGTTTGAATTGCTTGATCAAGAATCTGACACCAAAGATATTGCTGGGGCAAAACCGTTGGTCTATAAAACAGGCAAAGTTGTGTTTGAAAACATATGCTTTAACTATGGTGCCGACCGCCAGATTCTAAAAAATATAAATTTTGAAATACAGCCAGGTGAAACAGCCGCATTTGTTGGAGCAACTGGTGCTGGAAAATCAACCTTATCACGCCTACTATTTCGGTTTTACGATCCTTGCAAAGGTAGCATTTACATTGATGACCAAGATTTGAAATCTGTTACTCAAGAAAGCCTTAGGGAAGTTTTAGGAATGGTGCCGCAAGATACGGTACTATTTAATGATACGCTTGGCTATAACATTGCTTACGGTGCTCCAGATGCTTCTCCTAGTCAAATTCAAGAAGCCGCTAAAAATGCTGAGCTTGATGCTTTCATTGCATCTCTTCCTGAAGGATTTGATACTAAAGTTGGTGAACGGGGTTTGAAGCTATCAGGTGGAGAAAAACAACGAGTAGCAATTGCCAGAATGCTACTTAAAAAACCAAAGATTTTCATTTTTGATGAAGCAACTTCAGCTCTTGATAGTTCTACTGAAAAGCGTATTCAAGAAAGTCTGCAAAAAATTTCTAAAAATCAAACAACCATTATTATTGCTCACAGGCTTAGCACCATTGTTGATGCTGATAAAATCTTTGTATTAGACCAAGGTGTAATTGCAGAATCAGGTACCCACGTGAAATTGCTACAACAAAATGGTTTATATGCGAAATTATGGAATCAACAAATCAATGAAGGCCTGATTGAGGGTGATTAATTTTCATTCGAGTGCATTGGCTTTTCTTCGCTGGTGTGTAGTGCTAGAGTGTGCTTGCCTGAGGCGACTAACTGATATGATTACCAATGGCTAGGGTAATGAAACACAAAATTTGGAGGGAATATTATGAGTAAATTTATGATTTTGCTATTAACCTGCGTTCTTGGAGCAGTTTTTGCTGCTGATCTACGTGATGCATCACACGATCAAGAGATACTAAAAGGAAAAGCTACAACTTTACGTGCTATAGCAACTGGTTTAGGCAGCCCTACAGACTCACTCAGACTTAAATCGTTGCTAAATATTAAATCAGCTTCAATGCAAATGTTGAATAGTTCAGTAGTAGCTAGAGGGGAAGATGATCTTGAAGCAGGATTTCGTGAAGTGACTGATACTGCTGCAGAGCTAGAACGAGAAATACTTACGCAATTTGGCCCTAGGCTCAATGCTCTTTGCTTTAATTTATTTCAATTGGCTACAGTTGTAGACTCTGAAGCAGATGAAATTCATGATAGACTGCAATTAAGTATGCGGGTTCATTCTTAATTTCTACCTAGTGGCTTTTCTGACCAGAAGAGCCACAATTTTATTCCTTTTATTCAAGCGTGCAATTTTAAAATCCTTTGCTTGAATACGCTGCAAAAAACTAGCTAGACTTGTTACAGATACTTTGATTTGTAAATGATTTTGCAACAGCATCATGACCACCATCAATATGTGCAAAAGGTTCGTAGCCTTGCAGTTCTTAGTCTTGAAGAAGAATATAAACTAGCTAAAGATTGGCGCGAAAACCAAGACCATAAAGCCATGGAAAAATTGGCAGCAGCGCATCTAAAATTAGTAGCAAAAGTTGCTGTAGGTTATCGTGGATATGGTCTGCCTATTAGTGACCTGATTGCTGAAGGCAATATCGGTATGATGCAAGCCATGAAACATTACGAACCTGATCGTGGCTTTCGCTTTTCTACCTATGCTATGTGGTGGATTAAGGCCAGCATGCAAGATTACATTTTACACACTTGGTCTTTAGTAAAAATTGGCACAACCGCTGCTCAAAAAAAACTGTTCTTTTCTCTCAAAAAAACCAAGCGGGCAATTATTCTGGAGGCTCAAGAAAAAGATGGTAAACAACACAGTGACCAACTAACCCCTGAATTGGTGCAAAAAATTGCATTAAAGCTGAATGTGTCAGAAGACGAAGTTTGGTCAATGGAACAGCGTATAGCAAGCCACGATTCATCTTTAAATACGCCTGTTAATGATAGTGAAAGCACTATGGAATGGATGGACTGGCTGGCTGATGAAAGTGACAATCAAGAGATTCAAATCGTTCAACGTGATGAGCTAGATAAACGACGCAATGCACTTCAAGGGGCTATGAAAGCGCTCAATGCAAGAGAACAGGAAATTATCATCGGCAGACGTTTGGATGAGCCTCCAAAGACGCTTGAGGAAATGAGTCATCACTTAACAATTTCCCGTGAACGTGTGCGTCAACTTGAAATATCTGCTTTTGAAAAGCTTAAGAAAGCCTTAAAATATTCAGCTCTTCAAACTTCGACCTTGTGATGTAAGAGAAGGTGGTGTTATTTTTCATTGCTTTTCTTTTTTCTGAATTTTCCTGAATACAAAGCATAGGCTACATAAGTTTTTGGGAGTCCAAAAAATTCTCCACCAGGGGCGATAGACTCTTCATCAATGCCTACTATGAACTGCTTAGTTTGAGTATGGGAAGGAATAATACCTGTCTTGATAATATCTAGTGCAAACTGTGCGGCAATCTCTCCTTGTTCGTAAGGCGATGTTGCTATTGCTAAATGTGCACCATCTTCAAATACAAACCCATTCATTCCTATTATTGGTTTGGTAGCATTAGCCATTGTCCATGCCATTATTTCTTTGGGGGGGACTTTTTTCTCACTGCCCTTGACGTCATAGATTTTTCTGCAATTCGAAATAACAATATAATCTGCATCTTCGCAGGCTTTTTTAATAGCTACTTTCCAATCATCAAAAGTTGAAACAAGCAGCGAAGGGAGCATTTTTACATTTTTCCATCCCTCATATGCATGCAAAAACTTATCATCAAGTTTGACGGTTTTTGAGTCATCACTTACATGAATTATTCTTATACTATTTGTCGTTCCGGCAAGTAGTTGTAGTGAGTCAACAATACCCTCAACAGGTAAGCGCTCTAATATTCCAGTTATGTTACTTGCTTTATCAAAACCGTATTGTTCCCTTGTGCCATTTACACCAGCAAATACAACCTTAATTTTGGGGTCATTATTGTAGTACTTGGTAACGTATTCCTGGGCATCGTCATCTACAGCAATGATCACGGATGGTTTGAATTGCTCGATCACTCGTTTGCTAACAATACCAATTTTTTCTAGATAATGTTTTTCAGGGTGATTTTTAGTGTCCATATAGTGCCATCTTACGGTAACAGTACTGTCTTTTTCGAAGATTCCCTTTATACCAACATCAACATCATGTGTCCAAGAATAATCACTTCCATAACTCTGCAATACAAGAATTCTAGGAGTTGAAATGCTTTCTTTGACCAAAAAATAGGTGCTGCCAAGCACAAATAACCCTACAAATAATAAGCGTAATTTAATCATGATAATCCCTTTTTACATCAAACCTAATTTGGACCAATAAGGCATCGACAAATAAATACCTCCCACACGCACAATGTTCATAATAATATTAAATAAAATAAATTTTTTCTGGTTGTAATTATTTTTTGAAAATTCTTCAAACATAACATAGAAGAAGTTTTGATAAGGTAAGAACCACATATCCGCTGTGACTAGTATTACTATAGAGACTAACCATGGACTAATATCATAGAAGGTTGAAATAGGAATAAATATTGTACACAAAATGAGCACAGAAGGCGTTATTGGTAAAAATACTCTAATCAATAACGTCGAGATTATGATTAGTGATATAAAATAAAAAGGATCTTTAAAATTTGTTCCTAAGAGATTAACTAAGTTTTTAGCGATAATATCATTTAAGCCTAGATAATTTAGTGTTGCTCCAATTCCGGAGCAAGTGGCTATAAAAATGATAAATGCCCAGTCTATTCCAGCTTGAAAATCTTTTTTGCTAAATGCGCCAACTCCCACAAGCGCTATCATAGTTATGGTGGCAACCCAAGCAGGATGAATTTGGTGCTGAAAATATGTGAAAAACCCTATGCTCAAAAAAGCAACACCCGAAATTGCGCTCCACTCAATTATCGAAATTTTTCCAATAACATTTAATTTTGAAACTAAGGTTTCCTGCTTCAGTTCACACTTTTCCGTATTAAAAAACACTGCATAAAATGCCACTAAATAGCCAACCAGAAAAAATACTCCCATCATTATTGATGCTTTAATCCATCCTAATGACTGAAATTGTGTTTGTTCCTGAGTTGGTAAAATGTTTTGCACCAAAAAGTTCATTAACGATCCGGTAAAAAATATGGTTGAGAATAAACTTGCTCCAAAAAAACCTGTAACTGCCAGGCTTGTACTGAATGAATCAGTTTTTTTAGTATTTAGTAGGTCTCTAGCCTCATTAGTTAATTGCGCCATAATTTGGCAACGAGTGACAATTGCTGGAATAAAGAGTGTGAGTATTGACCCTATGAAAAATAAAATAAAGTTGTAAAAATTATAACTACACTTGCTGACTGATAATAATTTAATTAAGGCTCGATACAAAATACCTGATTTGATCACTACCAAGCTAACAGCAGACAGGGCCATAATCATAATGAAGCTTTCAGATGAAAAACCACTTAAAACTACTTTTACAGGCGCTATATCAACAGCTAGGGTTCCAAGTATGGTGAATAGTGCTGGAATATAGTAAGGAACCAAACGAAATACCCACATAAAAACGCATACTGCTAAAAATGTAAGAAATATTCTAGCGTCGTTTGAGATTGCAGGGATTTGCATATAAGCATAGAGTGCCGGAGTGCAAATAAGCAGAGCTAGCCAACTCCAAATGCTACCCTCAAAATCAAACATAGAGCTTTCTGTGAATGTTTTTATTTTTGTGGCAGAGGCTGACTGTTTTTCAGCTATTCCAAAATTTTCAAATGCATTTGCGCTAAAATAACCCAGCGCGTCTGGATTTAAATTAACTAGGGCACTTAGTGCAGCATCAGGCAAGGAAATAATCGTGCATTCGTCAATACAGACAGCTTTAGCAGCGTGATTTTGTAGTCCAAGAACACTTTCGCAAGAAAAAAAATGTCCTACGCTGATTTTTTTTTCAAAATTTGTGGTTTTTAACTCAACTGATCCACTTGTGACAAAAAACCCCGAAGAACTCTGATCGAGCTTGTTGTGAATTATAGCGCCAGCACTATATTTTTTAACACTCAACTTACTGATAAAGCGTGATTTATCTGTAGGTGCTAAAATCTTAAATACAGGATTAGTAGCTATAAATGAGACAATAATGTCGTTGTCTGTCATCGGCAATCCTTTGTGCATATAAAATTACTTATTTTGTTAATAAAAAATTAAGCCGTTAATAATATAATGGATATTATTAAAATAAAATAAATACTTTTAATTTTCAGTTTTTACTTCATCTCTATAATGCTAACACGTATTAAAAAAAAATAAATAGAAATTTGAGATTTTAATAAAATGAAAGATAACATGAGCAAAATTATAAAACGTTTTCGTGACTTCTCAGAAAAGTATGATTGTTTCATATTTGATTTGTGGGGGGTCTTATATGAAGGTGAGACAATTTTTGGAGATGCGTTAGAGGTGCTCAAAAAATTACATTCCTTAAAAAAACCAGTTATTTTGATTTCAAATACTCCGTTTTTAAGAATGGATTGTATAAAAAATCTGGAACAATGTGGTTTACCTACAGAATTGTACCAAACAGTACTAACCGCGGGAGATCTTTGTTTTGAGTATGTTCAGAAAGAGTATAAGACCACAAAAAAAATTTATCTGATTGATACACACTACTGGGAAAAATGGCAGGAAATTACCAATTACCACTGTATTACAGATAATATTCATGAAGCGGATTTTATTTTAGCTTTGGCGGTTCCGCACGCTGTGAAAGATCCAAAAGATATTGATCTTCATTATGATGAAATCTTTAAGCAAGCCATAAAACGAAATTTGAAATTTATATGTGCTAATCCTGATTTATTGGCTTTTTGTTCAAAAAAAGAACATTTACGTCCAGGTTTATTATCACAGCGCTACCAGCAGCTAGGCGGTGAAGTGCTTAGTTTTGGCAAACCATTTCCTGAAATATTTATTCGCGCACTGAAGCAGCTAAAGTGTCCTGATCGCGTGCTAATGACTGGCGACACAGAATATACAGATATTCAAGGAGCATTAAGACACAATATGGATGCATTGCTTATTACAGCTTCTTATGAAGTTGATAGTGAAAGCAAAGCAAACTACTTTTCAGAGACACTTAAGTGGTAAAGTTAACCTTTATTTCGAAACATTTTGTTAGCACCAAATTAATACATTTTATTTACAATTAAGTAATGGATTGAAAATTACAATAAAAACTATAGGCAATTAGCTATGATGATTAAAAGTTTTTTCGATATGTTAACGAATAGATTCAGAAGTAGAAATCTTAGATTTGATATTTTAAGTAGTTTTTTCATTTTGCAGGTTGTAACGGCTATTTCAATTGTGACTTACACCTATGTTAATAATTCCCGTACTATAGTCGATTTTTCAAATCGCTTAATGGAAAATGCGAGTATTTCTGAGGTTTCCTCTATCGCTGACAATTTTCGAGAAGTAATGACTTCAACAGAACTTGGGGGGTATTTAGTTCGTGACACGTCAAAATCTACTGTAATTAGCAAAGATTTAATCCAGTTTATGATGGGGCATTGTCGTCAATATAAGCTTGTGGACAGTGTGTATGTTGGTACAGAATCAGGTTATTTTGTGCAGGTAAAACCGCTAATTCCTGGATCAACCTATCGTGTTGAACAAGCAAAGATTCTTCCTAAAAAAGCGGTATTTGCTCTAAGAATTGTTGACCGAAGTGAGACAAAACCAACTGAAGTATGGATCTATCTAGACAATGACGGTAAAAAGCTGGACGAAGAAAAAATACCTGAGGCACAGATTGTTATGGTTCATAAAAATCGTCCTTGGTACGTAAAAACCGCGCAAAATCGTTCTAATATTTGGACAGATATTTTTGTTTCTGATGTAACGCAGGCGCCTAGTATTGCGTGTGGTGTGCCTTTGCTTTCTGATACTGGAGAATTTGTAGGGGTTATTTCTTCTACTGTAGGTTTGCCAAAGCTGGCCGTCGACCTTCAAAAAAGCACCATAAAAGGTGTATCTATGGTGATTAATCAAAAAGGGGAAATAGTAGCTCATCCAACAGAAAAAAATTACTCTAAAGTTGTTGGGACTGAAACTAAATTAATTACTATAGATGATTTAATGGACAAGTCTGCATCTGCTGCATACCGTGTCAAACAAATAGATCAACAACCTCGTTTCATTTTTACATCAGGAGATATTGAATACATTGCTTTATTTAAGGAATTTCTCCTTGAAGGATTCAAAGGTTGGGAATTTCTGATGATAACCCCTATTGATGAATATATTGGTGCAGTGAAAGTTACACAACGTAACACATTGCTAATTTGCCTGCTAATACTAATTTTTTCAATTGTAGTCATAGCCGTCATGGCAAAACGCATAGCAACACCAATTAATAATCTGTCTCAGCAAGCAGATAAAATTACAAATTTTGATTTAGATCAAGTAACTGAAGTTGTATCTGGAATTAAGGAAATACAAAAGCTACAAAATTCCATTTCTCGCATGCGAAAAAGTCTCATTTCATTTGGAAAATTTGTGCCTAAAAATTTGGTGAAAAAACTTGTCGATAAGGGGGTTGAAGAAAAAATAGGGGGCAAAAAAAAGCAGCTATCAATATTTTTCTCAGATATCGCTAATTTTACAACTATTAGTGAAACTTACCCAGCAGAAAAGCTAGTGCAGCACTTATATGAATATTTCGACGAAATGACTTCTATCGTTGCTCAAAATAATGGAACGACAGATAAGTATATCGGAGATGCAATCATGGCTTTTTGGGGGGCTCCACAACAAGACAATGCTCATTCTCTAAATTGCTGTTTAACTGCATTGCTTTGTCAAAAGCGATTGTTGGATCTCAATCGAAAATGGGTATTTGAGAAGAAACCAGAGCTTTTAACTCGAATTGGTATTCATACTGGAGAGGTGATCGTTGGCAATATCGGCTCATCAGAGCGAATGAATTACACAATTATTGGAGATTCCGTGAACTTAGCAGCGCGTCTTGAAGGAGCCAACAAGGCTTATGGAACAAATATTATGCTTAGTGAAGCAACTGTTCATCACCTTCATGACCATGCAGTTGTACGTCCATTAGATATTGTTGCTGTTAAAGGTAAAAATGAAGGAGTTATTGTATACGAGTTAGTTGCTTTGAAAAATTCTAATCCTTTGGTGTTACCAAGTGATGATCAACTAAAATTCTGCGATGAATTCACTAAAGCTTTTAGATTTTATCTTGAGCAACGCTGGGATGAAGCTTTAACTATTTTCCACGATCTACAAAAAATATTTGGCCAAGATGATCCATGCGAGCTCTATATTTCTAGGTGTGAAGCGTTCAAAATAACACCGCCACCAGCCGATTGGGACGGTGTATATCACATGAAATCCAAGTAAAGTTCATATGGCTGAAAATCAACAAAACAGCTCAATGGTAATTTAAAGGTGTAAAAAAGCTTGCGAGTTTAGAAAAAGCCTGCAATATTCACATACATATTCACACATGTGGATGGGTGGCCGAGCGGTTGAAGGCACCGGTCTTGAAAACCGGCGAGGGTGTGAGCTCTCCGTGAGTTCGAATCTCACCCCATCCGCCACTTTACTGTTATCGGGATTTTCCGGAAAGTAAGTTTGATAATTCCTGCTTCAGCCTTGCGCGAAAGCGGGATATTAATTTAGTTGAGTTTAATGATCATATCGTTACATCGACAAATATTCAAAATTAAACGCGTGTTTCGCTTTTACAGCAACCCAATTTATTTATGTTTAATGGCCATGGGATTTGCTAGCGGGATACCTTTTTTACTTACCCTTTCAACCTTGAGTGTTTGGTTAGTTGAATGTGGGTTTGATACTAAGGCTATAGGTATGTTCACAGCGGTGAGTTTGCCCTATGCTTTTAAGTTTTTATGGGCTCCTTTCCTTGATAAAGTTAAACTTCCAATTTTTTTAAATCTGCATCCGATCAAGCGTTTTGGGTTACTTGCATTATTATGCCTTATTACAAGTTTAATGGTGCTCGCGCATCTTGATCCAGTCGACCATATTATGAGTGTTGTGATCACAGCAACTTGTGTAAGTTTTTTTGCAGCTACTCACGATATTGTGCTTGATGCATTGCGTATTTATGCATCTGACTCTAGTCAAGTTGGTGGAGGAGCTGCATCAGAATCAATTGGTTTTCGTATTGGGATGATTACTTCTGGCGCGGGAGCTGTGTACTTATCGTTGGTGGTGGGTTGGCAGGGCTCGTATATTGCTATGGCAATGTGTTGTGCCGTTGGGATTGTCGGGTTGTTGAATATGCCAGATCCACACCCACACCCTCAAGAAGATAAAAATAAAAGTAACAAATTTTGGAAAGAAATTTTTTTTAATCCTTTGGTGGAGCTTTTAAAGGCTCCCGTTTTAATATCCCTTATAGGATTTATTCTAACTATTAAAGTTGCAGGCACGATAATGAACGCACTTGGGGCACCGTTTTTGTTTTCTCTTGGTTTTTCAAAGCTTGAATATGCCTCTATTACTAAAGTCTATGGAGTGGGGTTAATGCTGTTTGGCAGCTTCACCGGAGGATTAGTGGTGCACCGAAGTGGCACTATCTTTTGTCTACGATTAGCGACAGTGTTGCAAATGTTGGCATGTACCTTGTTTGCTTTGTTGGCGTCATTTGGGCAGCATCACATTGATTTGCTTATCTTAACTTTAAGTATTGAAAGTTTTTCTTCAGGCCTTTTGGCAACAGGATTTATTAGCTATTTGTCACTATTTTGTAAAAGTCCGTACGTAGCAAGCCATTTTACGCTGTTGTATTCGTTGGGATCGTTGTCTCGGGTTTTAGCATCAATTGGCGCAGGGTATGTGGCAGCGAATTTTGGTTGGGTTATTTTGTTTCTGGTGTCATCAATAACTCTATTACCAGCCTTGTGGTTTTTACAAAAGACTTTAGGGGAAATACAAAACCGTGAAGTTCCTTTTTCCCCTTCTTAATCATCCTCTGTCTTCAGCTTCAGGTATTGTGCTGCTTTGATCAATCGGTGCAACTTCTACTGAAGTATTTTCTACAGGCGCTGTAGCTTCTGATGCAGAATCAGGAGCTGTTTCCTGTCCTTTAACTTTTACATGGTTAACAACTTTCTTAACGCCACCAACGTTTCGCGCAACTTCTGCAACACGATTAATTTCGGCTTCATCTTGTCCAACGCCGGTCAGGTACACAACACCGTTTACTGTTTCAACAGTATAATTCAACGAATACAGGTCTTTTTCAAACAGTAAGCATGATTTAATGCGGGTTGTAATCCAGCCATCGCTAGTCATTGATCCAAGATTTTCTTCACCTTCTGTTTCAATATTGTTAATAACGTTCTTTACGCCTTCAACGCTTTTTGCAAGGCGCTCGGCTTCTTGTGGCCAGGATGCATCTTGTACAACACCTGTTAATAATACCTCTTGATTTTGTACGCTGACAGAGACTTTTGCATGTAAATCTGCGTTAAAATTATAAAGATTCATTTTTACTTTTGTGCCAATATTTGAATCTGACATAGTTCCGCCGATTCCCTTTTCACGGGTTGCTACCATTGCACCAGCTGCGGCTCCGCCTATTATAAATGGAGCAACGCAACCGTTCAGACATAAAAGAGTTGATAAAATTATCGTGTTAGTTGGGAACTTCTGAAATCCATGCATTTTTGTAATACTTTATATCGTGTCCTGGACATACTAAAACAACATCAAAACGTTGGAAAGGGGGGCGATGAATATAATCAACATGGTTACTTATCCACCATTCGAGTGCGTGCTGAATACGCTTTTGCTGTGCTGGCCTTATGCTATAAGCTGCATTTTCTAAGATTTTCCGATACTTCACTTCTGCTGCAACGATGGTTTCTCCATCTTTCATCAGCAGATCAATTTCACCATGCGGGGTTTTTAATCGCCTAGCTAAGCAAATCATGCCAAGACTTTCCAGGTGTTTTAAGGCGCGGGCCTCCGCATGAAGACCTTGTATGTAAGTACTTGTTGTTAAGGTTTTATCAAACATACTATTTTTTCTTAATTAGTTTTTGGTAAAAAACCAAATGGCTCAACCAATACTTAAATGTGCATTACTTTATTCGGAGTCATCATCGCTTGTGTCTGATCCATCATCCATAGATGTATCATCAGCATCAGGATCAACTGCATCATCGTCCATGCTTGCATCATCCATAGATGTGTCATCAGCATCAGGGTCAACTGCATCATCGTCCATGCTTGCATCATCCATAGATGTGTCATCAGCATCAGGGTCAACTGCATCATCGTCCATGCTTGCA
>CAITNM010000041.1 GCA_903893805.1 uncultured Alphaproteobacteria bacterium
AGCAAGTGTTACCTTGTTTGTTAAAAGCTACCGCGGTTATCTTGTTGATTAGACAAGACCCTGGTACCGCAAGTTCTAACCTTAGGCTATTAACCTAATGCCAGCTTGGGTGCGTATACGGTGTCACACTAAAATGCGAAGCTATTTTGTTGAATTACATTCTTTCTTTTAGTCACATCATATTTTCTGAAATCCGCTAGCTGACTTCAGCTTATATATTAGTTATTAGAAATATCTTTTTCTGCGCAAAATAGGTATTTCCAGTTATTACTGTTCTTTGGTTACTCCACTTTTTAAGGCATTCTGCGGGAATGTCATCCACATTTAGTTCATGCAAATGTTCGCTTAAATTAATAGGAATATCTTGGTTGAGGCTTGATTTTCTAAGTCTGGATCTAAACTCAAGAGCTTTCAAAGAATGATTATATTGTTTGTTTCTTAAAAGGTGCCAAAAAACACGTTTGGCATGACGAGCAATTTTGGCATTAGGTTTTTGATTTTTCATATCTAAAGTTTTTTCCTTATCTATTTTTCAGAATCACCCTTCAGTAAGCAGAATATCGTTAATCAAAAAAACCTCAAAAATATATTATTATATCCCAAACAACTTTAGATAAATTTTAGGGATGTGAGTGCTACTCACTGGACCCCATGGTCAAGCCATGTAGAATCAAGTTTTACTTCTTCAATGAAGAGTGTGCTCAGGCAACCAGTCGTCGCACAGCATTTCCAAGCATTTTATGTATGAGGGGTTATCCCCCAAAGCTGGGACTCGTCCGTAAAAAGGAACTCCCCAGGTTTTTGCTTTTTTTGCATAATCAATATCAAGTTCAACTAGGGTTTCTGAATGCTCAGAAACAAAAGATATTGGAACGACCACCACGGGTGTGGATTGTGACCCTGCCTTTTTAAGCTCATCTTCTGTGGTTGGGGTCAACCATTTGAGCCTTCCCACTTTGCTTTGATAACAAATAACAAAATCAGTTCCATCAAAATCTTGCATTATAGCTGCAACGCTTGCCTCTATTTGCCGCTGATAGGGATCACCACCATCGATAACCTTCTGGGGCAATCCATGGGCAGAAAAAAGGATTCTGGGAACCCCATGTTTCATTGCCTCGGTCAAGATTGGACTGATAAGTTCTTGGTGAGCTTTAACAAAATCTGGGTCATTGAAATAGCAGCACTCAATGACAGTTTTTGATTGCCATTGATGGGCTATTTTTTGCCACTCTTCAATGGACGATTTTGTGGTTGTTGTGGAAAACTGCGGATACAAGGGTAACAACACAACCTTAGATGGGTTAAGGGCATTTACAACCTCCAGCGCAGCCCTTAAGTGCCTTGCTTGAATGAGAGTGTTTTCTAAAATAGGTGATTTTCCCCCTATTAAGGAATAAATCCCCCTGGCTTTCTTGTCGCGAAAAAATGAAATATATCCTGCCAACAGGTAACGAACGGGGTTGGGTAAATTCAAAATAGCCCTGTCGTAAAACAAGTTAAACAAAAATGGTCGAACAGCCGCAAGAGAGTCTGGCCCACCAAGATTCATCAAAACAACCACAATCTTTTGTTTCACTGCTGACTCCGCACCAAATCAATAAACTCCTCAACATGTGATACTGGAGTTTCAGGAAGAATTCCGTGACCGAGGTTAACAATAAATGGTCGATCTTTTGAGAATTCTAAAATATTTAAAACATCACCTTTGAAATTACCATCGAGAAGTTTTTGAGGATCAAGGTTCCCCTGCAAGCAAACGCTTGTGTTTTTTAGGGTAGAAAGCCCTGTGTCCTGGCTTACACCAAAACCAACTCCCAGATGTTGCAGATTATTTATGGCCTCTTGAGCGATCCCCTTACCGTAATAGATAATACTTGCCCCAGGCACTTGTTTTTGGATCTGGTGAATGATTTGCTCAGTGGGCTCAAACAACCACTTCTGTTGAAGTTCGACTGGAACAGCTGCCGCCCATGATTCAAAAAGTTGCACAACGTTTGCCCCAGACTTTAGTTGACGAACTGCGTGATCAGAAATTACCGCAATAAGCTTTTCCATAAGCCTATCAAAAAGTGGCCAAGTTTTGGCAAGCGCAACCAATCCCTCAAAGTTATTGGTCTTGCCCTCGCTTATCATGTACGAAGCAATTGTCCACGGACACCCAACAAACCCAATCAATGCTTTTTGTGAGTCCAACTCTCGTCTAACATTTTTTATTGATTCATAAATGATATGAATGTCTTCATGGATAGGTGTTTGCAGAAGCTCTTGCCAATTAGCGTGCTCAAGAATGGGACCAACCCCCTCCTTAAAGTGAACGTTCTGACCTAAAAAATGTGGGATAACAAGAATATCACTAAAAATAATTGCCGCATCAAAATCAAAGCGAACAATTGGCTGAAGAGTTGCTTCCACAACCATTTCTTGGTTTAGGCAGAAATGCATGAAATTGGCTGTTTTTTTTCTCAAAGCCCTATATTCTGGCAAATAACGACCTGCTTGCCGCATTATCCAAATGGGTTTTTGAGTTTCGGTATGACCGTTTAACGCCTGAACAATCTTCATACTAATAATAATATATATATTTAAAGGTTTTAGTGTTGGTAGTAGTGCTTGTGCAAAAGCCTAATCCCAAGGTTGTCCCCATCTTATCCACAAGATTTTCTTTTTGTATAGAGGGTTGAATCCCTATGTGAGTTGGTTGTGTGAAATTTTTTCTAAACTGGGGATATTTTTTGTTTGTGTGTTTACAACTGGTGTATAAGTTACAGAATTTCATGGCTAACTAAGCATTTATGCACAGGGGGTTTTTTTACACAATGTTTGCACAGTGCTTATGTGTATTTTTCCACAATTTTATGCACACGTTTTGAGGTTGTTGTTGCGCAAGTAATTGATAAAACTACGATAAAGCGTTTGTGGTAAATGGGTTGGAAGATATGCATCGATAAAACCAATTTTATTAAGTTCTAATTGCTGGAGTATTTCCCCATAGCTATCAATAACTGCACTAATACCATTGTTAGCTACACGTATTAGGGGTAGCCCTTCTTCGATGGCGCGTACCTGTACAATTTTAAGGTGCTGATAGGGGCCACTGGTTATTCCATACCAAGCATCATTCGTAATGTTTAACAGCCACTGGGGACGGTCTGTGGGGTCAATAACGGCCCCACTAAAAATAGCTTCATAGCATATAAGAGGACTAAATGAGGGAATGCCGGATACGCGAATTGTTCGTGGTCCTGTTCCTGCAGAATAATCAATGCTTCCATTGGTAAGTTTTGGAAGGGGGTTTAGAGAACGTAGGGGAACATATTCACCAAATGGTACCAAATGAAATTTATCGAATGTGGCATGAATCAGTCCCTTACTATCAATAACCTGAAGGCAACTGAAAGTTTTTTCTGGATTGTGCATTTTTCTTGGTGCGCCTGTAATCAAGTAACCTTGATTAATAAAGCTACCTAGATGAGCCGAAAAATCAACATGGGCATCAAGTGGAATAGTTATAGCGGCCTCTGGCCAAATGGTTACATGAACTGGTTTTTCACCATCTGCTTTAGATAGTATTTCTAAAATTGATAAATTCTTTTCAAAAAAATCAGGGCGCCATTTTTCACGCTGATCAACTGATGGTTGAACTAATCGTAAGCAGATTTCAGTATTTAATTGTGGTGATTTTAAACGCTGATTTCCTTCAATCCAAAAACAGAGGAGGGCGCCGAAAATACCTATTCCAAGCCATTTTTGTTTTGTGTATAAAACAACAGCAGCTGCGGTTGTTAAAAATGATAATCCAAAGATTCCAAAAAACCTGGTGCATTGTAAAAGCGGTAAATCCCACACATAGCCGTTTAAATTCCACGGAAAACCAGTGAATAAAAAGCTTCTTGCTATTTCGCTTAAGCACCAACCAAGAAAAAACATCCATGCAAATGCAACTGTGTTTTCCTTGAAAAAATAGCTTGGCAAAATAAATACAGTTGGAAATATACCAATAATAATTGGCATGCAAATTAACCCAATAGGCATGGCCTCGGGAATACCATATACATTAAAGGCCCAAGCCACCCAATAAAGCTGAGTCAAAAAGAAAAAGAAAAAAAAGATAAACGTTTGTTTGAAAAAGTTGTAAAAACAAGTCTGTGTTTGAACATGCGAAAGCAGCACATAAATAGATAAAAACAAAGCAACAGGTTGGTTAAATGGTGAGAACGCAAGTCCACCAACAATGGAAAAAAGTATTAAAAATTTTGAATTAATTAAAGTGTGTTTTAATGACTTGTTCATGTTTATATGATACTATCAACAGATGTTTTGTATTAAATGGAATTTAGGTAATGCTAAAGATTTTTCATATTATCCCTTTTATTTGTTTATGTATATTCCCTGTTGCTGGGGCGGAAGTATCTTCTGAGGTAGCAGCGGCTGGATTTATTGAAAAGCTAGTTAACGATGCGCTTGGAATTGTTAACCATAGTGGTATGTCGGAAGATGAAAAACGCAAGGGATTAAGTGAATGTGTTAATAAGGATTTGGATATTGATCGCATTACACAAGCTGTTTTTGCCCCGTTGGGGTACAAGGATTTGTCAGACGAAGACAAAGAAAAAGTAAAAGAATTCATGAAAAAATACCTAGTTGATTTTTACGCAGGCGAAGGAAAGCTGTCAGCAATGGTGAATGCAAAGCTTTCAGGTAAGTTGGTTGCCGCACCAAAAGAAAAAGATTTTTCAGTTAAAACTAATTTTAAAAAAGATTCATCATCGGTCGAAATTGTTTGGATTACGGATGGCCAGAGAGTTTATTACGTTGAAATAGCTGGATTTAACCAAATCACAACGTTGCGTTCTGAAATGAAATCAGCTGTTGGGACCGGAACTTTAATGGAGTATATTAATAAACGATCGGCTAAGTAGTCTTTAAAAAATGCAAAAAAATTTATTTGGTACAAAATTAGAAGTTGTAAAAAAAGACCATATCAAGGAAAAGCCAAAATCTTCTTTCCCTGACCTTTCGATTGCGAAGGGGCTTCATAAACAAGAGGCAACCTCCGAATCAGTTTTCTGGCATAGAATTTTACTAAATAAAGCCATTCGTCAGCAAAAATCAGTGCAATTTCTGAAAATTTTGTCAAATGAAACTGGCATTAAAAAGGGATTTAAAGACTCTTACTTAGCAATTTTAGATAGCTTAAAGCGAGGGAGTTAAGGTGGTTAACGACATTGAATTGTCGCCTGATTTTAGACTCACTTCTCTTTCAAGCATTTTTTCTAAATCTTTTTGATCAAAACTTTGCTGATTAATCTGTATTATTTTTTCTTTCAGTTTTCGTTTCTTTGGTTTATCATTTTTTTGTTCTAAATCAGACGCTTGCGAAGCGAGTGCTTTTGTTTCTTTGGTTGTTTTCATGGCTGGTGCAATGCTATTGGCTAACCACGCTGCATGCTCTTCATGCTGAATGCACTGCTTGGTTAAGGTTGGTAAATCTTTAAGGCTTCCCTGCGAAAGTTCTTTTAAAAGTTTCTGCATAATAGAAAGAGCAGTTTTGGCTATTTTTTTTAAATCAGCATTTTCTAATTTAGAGTAGTGAGCCTCCGCATTTTCAATGGAGGCTTTACACCTAAATGTTGCTTCATGGGATGACATAGCGTTGCATATTGGAAAACACAAAATGCTAAACATAACGGCCATTATTGAAATCACACTAAACTACCTGGCAAATGCGCGTTGTCTCTATGTCACCCTTAACGTGTCGTTGAGGTGAGGAGGTTTCTTGCCAGTAAATCTGATCTACAGTCAAACAATTACTGCAGATGAGTTGCCATTTATCAAAATGATTATGGCAAGAGTTACATTGCCATTCATAGTCTGATGAAATTTGTGATGCTCGGTGCCACCATTCACGCGCCAAATCAAATTGAGCTGGATGTTGAAGCTCCATTAGATCGGCCATGAGATTGCATCCCGTTCGAGTGTAGCCATGACTTAATAGGTTATCTAAGTGTTCCTTGGCTTGTCCCCATAGCTGCGCTTTCATGGCGCTGGAGGCGAGGCAGAATTGACTTTCAGGATGATCTTCTTGAGATGCCACAAGTTTTTCCATGGCTCGATAGCGATCAACTGGTTCCATTTCATGAAAAACTGAATCCCACAATAAACCAAGTGTTCTGTGAGGGTGCTGTTTGAAAGAATCAATTAATAGTTTCTGCGCTTTTGAAAATGATTGATGACGAATGTAGTGCTCAACTAGCTGTTGAACATTTTCTGTCCAGTCAGGCGCTAAATCAAAAATCTTCAAATGTAATTTTTCTTTTTCGTTGCTAGCTAGAGAAGGTGTGTTTTGTAATTTTAGCCAGCTTAACATTGCTAGATGTCTAGACCATTGAACTTTTGAAACATATTTTGTTAGTTTGTTTTTATCTGTTTTTGGAAAAATTCCTTTTTGCGCAAGAAGAACGGTATTTAAAAGGTATTCACCTTGTAACCAAGGAGAGTCTGGTCTAATGGCAAGCGCCTTATTTATATATTCTTGCACAAGTTTGTGATCTTCTCTGTCTTTAGCTTGCAAAATAAGCCCACGAAGTCCAAGAAAGCTTGTGCGTCGGTCTTTTTGCATGGACATGTATTGCCGAGTTGCAGATTCTTCATCCCCCACCATGTATGAAGCTTGTGCTGCAATAAACTGGGTAAGAAGGTTGTCTGGCAATAGCTCACACGCTATAGCAATAACTTCTTTTGCTTCTTGATTTTGTCCTGCTGCAATGGCACTAAGTCCATCGATCAACAAGTTGTTCCCTTTTTGGATACGTTTTTTTTGAAGATATATCAAATAGTTCTGTGGAAGATTCCATAGCCATTTCCACAAATTATAAAGTGAAGCGACTAATCCAAAAATAACAGTCAGGCAGGCCAGGAACAGGCCTATTGGTAGAGAAATAGAGTAATCAAACCAATTAAACTTTACCTCACCAGGATAGCTAGTAATGAGTACGCCGATAACGCAAAGAACACTAAGGGCAATGAAAAAGCGTAAGCCTTTGATAAGTGCCATTAAGGAATACTCTCCTGTGTTGTGTTTGTTGGTGGGGTTTGATTTCCTAGAATTGTTTGCTTAACCCAGTTTTGTACTTTTTCCGCAAACAAAGAATACTCTTCATCTAGTGATATACGTTCTGCTACGTGCTTTGCCCACAATCCAACTGATTGGATCTGAATATTCTTTGCAAAAGAATAAGCCAACTTCAAGTCTTGTGCTTCAAGAGCATCAGCAATTGGTTGAAGAGGGCTTTCATCACTTTGATTAGCTTTTTCTATTTTGATGTTCCCATGAAAAGTGGAAGCAATTTTTTCTAACCATTTGGGGAGACTACTTTTTGCTTTTGGTGGTGTGTAGTTTTTTCGTATATCTTCAAAAGCGTTTTTAAGTTGCATAAAGCTTAGGGGAAGGCGAGATGAAAACTGCTGTAAAGTCTTATATCCAGGGAAAGCTGAACATTCTTTAGGAAGGCTTGAGAGTATCCCAGAGAATGGTTCGTTCAGCCTAATTTTTTCACCAATTCGATCAAGTGTGTCCAAAGTAGTTTTTTTGATCAAATTAACTGAAGGCAGATTACCTTGTTGAGCAGTTGCTGTTTTAAGTAATATTAGCGATTTAACGGTTTTCGCATGCTGATTTTGCAATGCGACAAATCGCTGATTTAATTCATTAAAACGCTGTTCGATATTTTTTATATGGGCAGAGTGCTGCTTATGAAGTTCAGTATTTTTTTTATCAGATACCATCTGAGTTTGCGGAAATGGTTTTTGATAAGTTAACAACAGGCAAACTATAAGCGCAGGAAGCTGCGCCAGGAGTAGCACTGGCCAATATTTTTTTATAGCGTGTCCATTTTTACGGAGCAATTCTTTAACCAAAAATTTATCTGGTTGAGGAATTGTTTTTTTAGTTTGTTGTGACATCAACGTGAACCTGATCTACTTGCAAATTTGCTGGAATTTTAGCTGCACTTTTAAAGGGTAGCTGTTCTCCTGATTGCAGTAAATCCTGTTTCCATTTATAGGGCCAAACGCGAATTTGACAAAGTCCATGTTCGTTAGGAGATTCTTCCGGTAGACATGTACCCCATGCGGTAATTTGGAGATTGTGCAATGGTATAGCTAACGGTCCCGGGTTTTTAACATTACCGACAACAATGATTTTTTGATGGTCTTCATCTGTTTTTTGAGTGTTTTCATCAATAATTGGTTTAACGTCATACTGAATATTTTCAATGCTAATTTCTCCTGGTGTTACAGAAATCTGTGCATCGTCTGTTGTTGAAAGTAGTAAAGATGAGGGATTAAATTGCATAGCAACAAGCGCTAAAGCAATAGTTCCTCCTAAAATAATCAGACTCCATAAAGTGATTCGGACCAGGCTTTTCCACTTTTGTGGTTTTAAAACTTCTTTTGGTTGAGCTTGTTGCTGTGAATACGCGCGATCTTCTCGTGATGTAAATGCTACATCTGCTTCACGTGGCGAGGATTGATACGCATAATTTGCTGATTGTCTTTGATACAGCAAAGAAATATCAGTTAAATTTCTAAAGGGTTGTTCAGGTGCGGCAACCTTATATTCTGGTTGATTCATGTTGACTGATTCTTTTTTTAGTTCCCACCATTGTTCATGGCAATTAGAGCACGCCAGCTGCACACCTTGACCGCTGTTATCGGGTAAGTGCGTGTAATTCAGTCGGCTAGCATCAAGTCGATACTGCTTGTGGCATCTTGGGCAAGAAACGATCACAACTATTCATTTTTTGTAGTATTGGTGTCATTCTAATCGTTTTTGCAGAGCGCTGCTACTTTAATTTCACTAATTGTTCTTGCCAAACACTGGGCCAATTACTGTCATGGTCAAACCCATCAATTGGTATGATAGAGATATTATCTGAATTAATTTGCTGTTTGTAGGTCATACCTAAGTCAATTGTTGTGTTTGCATCACTTGTGCCAAGGAAGTGAATTTGTCGAATTTTTCTTATGGTTGCTTTCCCTTGCATGATATCAAGTGATTCAAAAAGTGGTTCTGTGTGATGATAGTTTGTCCAACTTTTATGATCTAAATTTCCAGCAAAAGAAATAATTTTTTCAAGATTTTTTAGGTGTGGAGCTATTAATAACGCTACGGTCGCGCCACCTGAATAAGCAATAAGTTCAATTGTTTCAAAATGATATTGCTGCTGGCAAATTTTTATAACTTCCAAAATTGATTGAATAATTTCTGGTGCGTAACGGGCAGTTGTCCAGTATTTAGAATTAGGATTTACGCCCTTTACATACTGATAAGGGCGATTGATCACAATTTTAGTGAGTGGACGCTTATCAACAGAAGCTAGCCTTATTGCCATGGGGTCAGTTGGAGTAGAATTCAATGCTACATTTCCGTACTTATTTATAACAAGTCCATCGCCTTCAAGGTAAATAACTGCATGCTTGCTATTGTGTTCTTGGTAAAAAATTTGAATAGGAAATTGTGAAGAGTTAATAACTGCTGGTTGGTAATTGTTTTGCGTAGCAAGGTCAAAGGCTTTATTGATACGTAGTTGATCACTGATACAACCAAATAAAAAAAAGGCGGTGAAAACCACCGCCTTTTTTAGTCTTTTTAAGTACACTTCTTCTTAGAAGCCGTAGTGTAAACGAAGTCCAGTTACGTTAGTTGTCAATTGACCACGCCTTGTGTAGTCGAATTGTAAACTTCCTGATAATTGGTCATCATTCTTCACTTGTAATCCAGCACCACCACCAAACGCAGAGCGGTTGACTTGGTATCCTTTTTGATTACCAGCAGTGTAGGCTACACCTTTATTTTGTTTAACGTCATATTGTCCATGAACATTTAAGAAAGGCATAACGCTAGGTGTCATTTGGTAACCTACCAAAACTTTAGCTGTAGCAGTTTGCGCTTTGAAAGTGTTCGATGGAACGCTTACAGCGTTATCCGCATAAGCTGCGCTTGCTGAAGTTTCCTTAAACTTGTCCATTTTGCTTTGCATCATCAAATAACCAACTTGCAAGCTGAAAGATGCTTTGTTTACCTTGTTTACAAAGTTAGCAAATACACCACCAAACATTGCCTTGGATTTTGGTGAACTGCTGAACTTGTTATCAATGTTGGTAGCAACAGCTGTAGCTGATGACTGTTTTGTTGTAATCCAACGACGAGTATCACTGCCTTTTGTAGTGCTCCATCCACCAACAAATTCAACGTTAAAGTTTTTGTGTGGCACAATGATCAAGTAAGGGTTTACACCTAAAGTATCTTGCTTCATGGTTCCATTGTTAAACTCTGTTCTTGCATCAAGGTGACCATAGCTTAAGCCTAATCCAGCACAGAACATGTTGTTAAACTTGTAGTCAGCGCCAACCATAGTTAAGTATGATTTACCATTCCAAGATTGATCTGTTAGTGCATTGTCAATAGCGCCGTAGCTTACGCGTAGCCATGTTGACGCGCGATGCGCAGATCCTGATGAACCAGCAACTTTTATACCAGCGTCAGCTCCAGCAGCTGATGTGCCTGTTTTACTTCCAGTCATTGCTTCAGCAGCTTCAGCAGTTACAGCGCCTACCAAACCCATAATTTTAGTTACTTTAATTGCCATAATTGAAGGCTCTGTAACAACAGCAGAAGGTGTTGTCGCAACAGATTGGTAAGAATAATAACCAGTCGCGCCGTAAGCAGATGGGGCTACGCTAGATGTTGTCGTTGTTGATGAACCGCCGCTTGCGCCGCCAGCAGCAGACAAGTGCCCGCTTCCTATAATTGCAGTTGCTAGCGCTAGGGCTTTTACTGCCTTAAATTGTTTAAACATAGATATCCTCTTAAAAAGTATATTATTACAATTTAAAATATATACCATTCTCCTAAAATTTTTTAGTTTTTTGGTTTAAATTTTCTGTATAATCCACAGATGTATCCATCATGCAACAAGCTTAAGTAAATTGCTTAGTGCTTGATTAGAGCCTTAGAGTAAGAAATGTCTACCATACAAACAAACAAGTATCTTTACCTTTTAGCTTTTTTACCGTTTGCTTCAGTAATTTGGCCAACAGGTATTTTTCAAGAATCAGATTTGGCTTTTTTTGGACTGTGGTTAACAGCAGGAGTATACGCGATTTCTTTAGGGTTTAGTAAAGAACAACACTTTAAAATATCGATTCTATCGTGTGGATTTTTTTTGCTGGCTGCACTAAGCGTTATTGGTATTTTTCAAAATGGCTTGGCTGCGCTTGGTGGGGTTAACGAAATTCGTGAAGGAACTGCAACTTTTTTAGCTTTAGCAATTTTAATTCTTGTTGGAAAGCAATCTGATATGCATAAACTGCCGCTTTGGTTGGTACCTGTGGCATATTGCTTGCTAACAATTGCTGGTTATTATGGCTGGTTACACTTGAAAACATATATATTCCCCGATATTGCAGCATTTCCATTGTTAGCAAGCTTGCCTATGTATGCGGATTTCAGAAAATCACTGACTGCGTTTCGGCGTTTATGGGATGTAGTTTTTGCCTCTATTTTTTATTTGCTATTGGTTTACTGCACTAATGATGCAGCTACTGTTGGATGCTTATGTGCCTTTGTTTTTGTTTTCTTGTTGCCCTTGGCTAAAAAATTTATAGCATTTCTACCAAGGAAAGATGGTTGGTATATCGTCTGTGGACTTGGATTCATTGCAGTGATGATTCTTGTGTCGCAATTATTCCTACCTTGCCTGCCTTCACCGCTACAAAGTCGTACGTTGCTTGGAATGGTCTCGGTTTCTCAGTATTTTGATCAGTTCACCTTTTCAAAATTTTTCCATTTGTTGTTTGGGTATGGCTGGGGAAGTTATCAAGAATTTCCCGTGCTAAATCTTTTTAGCATTGAAAATTTTAGCATGTATGCAGACGGGAATTTCAAACCCAATTGGGAGTTTTTGGAGCGTAATCTTTTGCATAGCCATAACTTAATCCTGGAAATACTTGTTTCATCAGGGTTGGTGGGGGTAGGTCTTTTGCTGACCATTATTTACAAGTGGGTGGAAAATATTGATCCTAGCGACTGGGCCGGAAGATTTTTTGTTGTTAGTTATCTAATTCTTTTGAGTGCTTGGTTTCAAACGCCACCCGTTTTAATTTTTTCACTTTTTGCAATGATTTTAGTAAAAGAAAAGACTAGTTACAGTTTCCAGATTTCTGGCTTTGCTTGGATAGCGTGCGGTTTGCTTTTAATAGTATTTTCTTGTGTTGAGATGTGGTCTTCTTTTACGCTTGATAAGCATAAATACAAATCGATTCAATCGTTTGATGAAGATATATCAAAATTCATTAATGATCCTGCTCATTCTTATGACAAGTTAAGCACCTACAAAGCTTCTAACATGATTATAGGGCGTTTTTCTCAGGGATTAGGCACAGTAACCGGGGCTGAGCTGAAATACTTGCCTAATATCGAAAAAGCTATTATTTATTTGGCGCAAGATTATTTAAACTCATATCAAAAGCGTAATGTCGTTAGCTCTGTGCACGTTATCAATTTGTGTAATACATATGTTAGCTTGCTAAAAGTTAGCATTTCACCAGACTCTGAATTTTTTAAAGAATTTAAAAAAACACTCATTGAGCATCTTTCTAGATTTCCGATGAGAGCAGATATGGCCATAGGATTTTTAAATTTGTGTTTTGATAAAATGGAAAATATTAAAGAAACCAATGAAATGGCTGATACTATTTTGGCTGTTGCTCCTGATCATCCAATAGGACTTTGGTTTAAGGGGCTCTCTGGGTTAACTTTGGGAATTGAGAAAAAGCAATCATTAGAAAAGATGAGATCTGCCGTAAAAACTGGTTTGTGTCGTTTTATGCCAATTCCAAAGGAAATACTTAAAAACCTAAGTGTTCAATAATAAACGATCGCTATCGATTGAACTGCCAAACTGATGCATTAAATCCTGAGGAGTAAGGCGCTTACGATCCTCACCACTAATGTCATATATAAGTTGGCTTTCATGTAACATTACTGTTCGAGTGCCATATTGAAGAGCGTGCCCCAAACTATGCGTTACCATCAATGCTGTTAATTTTTTCTCTTCAACAATTTTTTGCGTTACTTCCATAACAAAGCGGCTTGTTTTTGGGTCTAGGGCTGCTGTGTGTTCATCAAGAAGTAAAATTTTTAAAGGACTTAGGGTTGCCATAAGTAAGCTAACTGCTTGACGTTGTCCACCAGATAACATTGCCATTTGAGTGTCCAACCTATTTTCCAAACCCAAATTCAAAGGCCTTAATATGCTTTGAAAATATGTACGTGAAGAGTTTGTTACTGCGCTTTTAAGAGAGCGATTTTTTCCCCTACACAGTGCTAGCGCTAAATTTTCTCCAATGGTGAGATACGAACACGTGCCAGCTATGGGGTCCTGAAAAACTCGTGCAACGTGTTTAGCTCTAGTGCTTGTGCTTTGTTGAGTGACTTCTTCTTCATCAATCAAAATATGACCAGAGTCAGGGATAACTTCACCAGCAATTGTATTAAGAAGAGTTGATTTTCCAGCGCCGTTACTACCAATTACGGTAACAAATTCACCCTCTTGAATTTGAAGCGACACATTTTTAAGGGCCGATCTAAAAGCAGCTGTTCCAGCTCCAAAATGTACAGATACGTTTTTTAGGCTAATCATTGCTTTGCCCTTAATTGCTTTTTTAAATCAGGCAATAGCATTGCAATGCCTACAAGAATTGCTGTCACTAGATTTAAGTCAGAAGCTTGTAACAATGAGCCACCAATGTTTAAAGCTGTTGCAATAACAAATCTGTATAATATTGCACCAGCAATACAAGCAAGAATTGCATGACTAATTTTTCGTATTGGAAGAATCGCTTCTCCGATAATTACAGCAGCTAACCCTATAATGATAGTGCCTACTCCCATACTAACGTCAGCATAACCACTTACTTGGGCAAAGATAGCCCCACCTAATGCAACAAAACTATTTGCTAAGCATAATCCTAAACTGATCATGGCCTTATCGTTAATGCCTTGAGCCCTAGCCATACGTGCATTATTTCCAGTGGCTCTTAAAGCCAGTCCTACGTCTGTTTTTAAAAAACGGTTTAATATGTACGCTATAAGACTAATTAAAATTAAAATTGGAAAAATTCTCCAAAAGAATCCCAAAGGAGCTTTTAATGGCAGGAAAAATTCTTCAAAAATGGTGTTCTCTCCTAAAAGTGGAATATTTGGACGTCCCATAATTCGAAGATTTATAGAATACAGCGCTGTCATTACTAAAATTCCAGATAGCAAATTCATAAATTTTAAGTGAGTTGATAACCAGGCTGTTACTAAACCAGCAGCGCCACCTAAAATCATTGCGGCTATTGTTGCTAGTAAAGGATGCACTCCAGCGACAATTAGGGCTGCGCATGTAGCAGCACCCAAAGGGAATGTGCCATCAACGCTTAAATCAGGAAAATCAAGGATTCTTAGCGATAAATATACGCCCATTGCTACGAATCCATAGATTAAGCCAAGCTCAATAGCTCCTATAAGCTGAATCGTGTTCATAAATCTGCGCCACCAACTGTAACTGCTTCGTCTAATAAATCCTCAGAATCTAATTGTATGCCAAGGTGGCCAATAGTATCCATATTTAAATGTAGCTGCGGATATAATTCATCAAAAGCATCGCTTTTTATATTCTTTGTGTCGCGTAAAAAACAGCTAGAAATTTCAGCAATGCTTTGGGAAATTTCTTGCGTATCAAAATCATATCCGCCTAATGCTCCAGCTCGAATTAATCCTGCATGATTAGCAAACACTGGAATTTTTTTTATTTTAAAAAATTCCAGAATGAGCTCGGAATCAGAGAAAACAATTTCTCCTGGAACAAAAATAACTGCATTGATATTTTGACTAACTTCTTTTAGAAGTGTTGGAATATTTCTATTTGCTGAGAGAACGCACAATCGCAAATCTACTTCTTTAATCTTTGCTAGTTCTTGATACTGCATTGCTAGACGCTTTGAGTGCTCGCTGCTTTCATCGTACACTAATAAGCAAATCACAGTTTTTTTTACAATTGTTTTTGCTAAGTCCAATAAAGCTTCGGCGTTATCTTCTTCAAACAAGCTAATAATTTTTGGATTTTCTTCTTCAGGATGATCATGAAGACGGATTCCAATTTTTAATGATGAATCATCTTTTTTGATGCACTCATTAAATTTTTTCTGTTCTAAAAATATTTTAATGAATGCATTTTCGCATTCACAATTTAATTTTGGGTTTTCAATACTCTGGTCACGCTTAATATCGTAAAGCTGTAAAGCTTGACGGATGAAGCGAATATCGTCTTTCGTACCGGGAGTATTCGACGAGAAAATACAGATTGTTCTTTTATCAATAGGTGATGATGAGAATTTTTTATAGAGACTCATTCCTCCTACAGCAACAGCTGCAATAATAACAATAAAAAATATACGTATATTCATAAATTTTTGCCTTTACACGAAGGAACTATAACTCTTTTTTTGTAAAAAAACTATGGGCATTCTTAGTTTTGTATGGTTAGCATATGCAAGTGTAACCAGAAGAAGTTTTTAGGCTTTTATGTTTTTCAAGATACTACGATTTTTTTGTTTTTTATTTATTGGTGTTGTTGAGAGTGCTGAAAAAACGACTGCCCCAACCATTTTGTATTCTAGGCAGTCACCTTTTGGTTTGATTGAGGTGGTGACTACCAACACACGGGGACTTTTAGGTGTTTGTGAAAATGAAAAATATTATCCTTATCAATCTATGTTTATGCAAGGCGACGCAACCTATTTAGGTTTATGGTATCAACCGCTAGCAACAACATCTTTTTGTTTTGTTGAAAATTTCGAAAAAGTATTATTACTAGGGATTGGAGCGGGTGATTTTTTGAGTTATTTGCTGAATTACTTCCCGAAAACGCAAGTGGATGTTGTCGAAATTAATCATGTGATGATTGATATCACGAAAAAATTTCGTGCTCCAAAAAACACAGTTAATTTTATTAATGGAGACGCATTTAAACATATTGCAAGGATGAAGAAGTCTTACGATCTTATTTATTGTGATATTTATTTTATGAAGCCCTTCATAGCAAAAGAGTATAAAGATTTTTTCGTAAGGGTGAATAACCATCTTAATCAAGGTGGGGTATTTGTTTGGAATGCACATATTCCCTTTATACCACGAGGTGTAGTAGAGGACATGTTCAGGAATTTTGAAAATATTGTCGCTTCAATTACAAATGATGGAGAAAACATTGTTTTTCTTTGCTATCAAGGTCCCCAAAAAACTAAACAAGATTTAGAGATAGTCGCAGAAAATGTGCAAAAGCAGCATAATTTTCGTTATGCGCTGCCTGACGTGTTGCAGAAATTCGAATTCATTCCACTTGCTGACTATGAAACATGGATTACAAAATTTCCTGTTCTTAGTTGAATTTTTTAGAAGTATTCCTTTTTTCACATTTTTTAATGATTATGCCAACAAAAAAAGAAAAACTCAGGAAACTATAGGTCATTTTTTGTAAAAACTATGGGCATTCTTAGTTTTGTATGGTTAGAATATGTAAGGGGATCAGGAAGAAGTTAGTTTTTAATATGTTTTGCAAGCTAGTGAGACTTCTTTGTTTCTTGTTCATTGGTGTTGTTGAGAGTGCTGAAAAAACTGCTGCTCCAACTATTTTGTATTCCAGACAGTCACCCTTAGGTTTGATTGAGGTCATTACCACCTCGGAGCCAGAGGTTTTAAGTATATGCGAAAACAAAGACTACGATGTAATGCAGTCTACGTTTAAACAAGGAGACCCCACTTATTTAGGCTTATTATACGAGCCTTTAGTAACTATAAGTTTTTGTTTTACCAAAAAGCTAAATAAAGTACTGCTCTTAGGGTTAGGGGCGGGTGATTTTTTAGGTTACTTAATGAATTATTTTCCAACAGCGCAAGTCGATGCAGTCGAAATCAATCCTGCAATGATAGATATTGTGAAGCAATTTCGTGAAATGGATATAAAAAATCTTGCTAATTATCATTGTAGGGATGGATTTGAGTATGTTGATGAAATTAAGGGACATTATGATTTAATTTTTTGTGATATGTACCTTGAAAAACCTTCAATTGCGGAAAAATACACCAATCTATTTAAGAAATTAAAAAATTGTCTTAAAGAGGGAGGGGTATTTATTTTTAATGCATATATTCCCCTTGTTCCTCGAGCTGTTGTGAAAGATATATTTGAAAATTTTGAAAATATTGCCGCTGCTATGACGGATGATGAAGGAAACATCGTTCTTATTTGCTACCAAGGGCCAGCAAAAACTAAAGAAAATTTTGAAAAAATAGCTGGTGATATGCAAGATAAATATGGTTTTCATTATGCATTGCCTGACGTGTTGCAGAAATTCGAATTCATTCCACCTGCTAACCACGAAACATGGATTACAAAATTTCCTGTTCTTAGTTAAATTTTTTAGAAGTCTTCATTTTTTTCACATTTTTTTAATGGTTATAGCCACAAAATAAAAGAAAAAACCAATGAAGCTCGCCACCTGTTATACAGTCGCTTTTTTTGGCGTTCAGCCTAAGTTAATTGAGGTTCAGGTTCAGTTTGCCCCTGGCTTGCCTGCTTTTACAATTGTTGGCTTAGCTGATAAAGCTGTTGCGGAATCACGTGAGAGAATTCGAGCTTGTTTACACGGATTAGGCATGGATATTCCAGCCGTTAGGCTAACCGTTAATTTAACCCCAGCAGATCTTCAAAAAGAAGGCGCTCACTATGACTTGCCCATTGCTTTGGCAATTTTAGCGGTAATGAACATTATTCCAAAAGATGAATTGAAAAATTACATTGCTTTGGGTGAAATTACGTTGGATGGGCGCATTCTAAGTGTTCCTGGGGTTTTGCCTTCTGCACTATTATCTGCGGAACACGAAAAAGGCATTATATGTCCGAAAGATTGTGGCCCAGAAGCTGCTTGGGGTGGCGATATTCGTATTTTGGCACCCAGAGATATTTTAGAAATTATTCAACATTTTAAAAACGAAACTATTTTGGCGCAGCCTGAGCCTAAGCTTGATGAGGTGAGTTCACATACTCTTGATATGAAAGATGTGAAATCACAGCGTTTTGCTAAGCGAGGATTAGAAATTGCAGCAGCAGGCGGCCATAATGTTTTAATGATAGGGCCTCCAGGTGCAGGAAAATCAATGCTTGCGGCGCGACTTCCTGGAATTCTTCCAAAACTTAGCCCTAAAGAAGCACTTGATGTAACAGTTGTGCATAGTTTAGCTGGTATGGCTCCAAAAGATGGGCTAGTTAAAACTCGTCCATTTAGAGATCCTCATCACAGTGCTTCATTGCCAGCCTTAGTTGGGGGTGGTCAAAAAGGTAAGCCGGGGGAAATATCACTAGCGCATAATGGCGTACTATTTCTTGATGAACTTCCTGAATTTTCTAGGGGATGTTTGGAAAGTTTGCGACAACCACTTGAAACGGGCACCATAACGATTGCCAGGGTGCAACATCATTATACTTACCCAGCAAGATTTCAGTGCATAGCGGCCATGAATCCATGTAGGTGTGGGTATTTTGGTGATGAAGATCGTCAATGTAATAAGGCATCCAAGATGCGCTGAAGAATATCAGCAAAAAATTTCTGGGCCTATGCTGGATCGTTTTGATTTAGTCATTCCTGTTCAGGCATTGAAGCCAGATGAGCTACAGGCAGAGCTTAATGAGGAATCAAGCCAAAGTATTTTATCGAGAGTGAAAAGTGCCAGAGATCGACAGCATAAACGCTATAATTCTCAAGTGATGATTAATGCTTACGTTGATGGAGAAATGCTTGATAAAGCAGTGCGCTGTGATGTAGAAGTTGATGCGATTCTAAGCCAGGCTATAAATCGTTATAATTTATCGGCGCGAGGATATCACCGTTTATTGCGTGTATCACGCACGATTGCTGACTTAAGTGCTTGTGAAAATATTTCAGGAAAGCATGTACTTGAAGCACTTAATTATAGATTAGACATTCTGAGAAAATAGGAATTGAAGCTTTTTTTTGAAGAAACAGAGCTCCATTAATGATCTTTTCCGCTGCCATTTTACATCTAATTTTCTGGGGTTCCTGATTTTTGTAACAGGAAAATCAATAATTTTCATTGACCAAGAATAGACTTTTTGTCAAATTCCGGTTAAAAAAGCAAGATGGATTATACTATAGCAGTCTTGTGAGTTTAATGAATTCTATACGCATATCGGGTAAAGAAGTTCTTCCTCTTGTTGAAGGAGGAAAGGGCATTTCTATATCTACCGGAGAAAGTTCAGGAGCCTGGGCTGCTGCTGGTGGAGTCGGAACGTTTTCTGCAGTCAATGCTGATGCACACGATGCGGATGGAAATCTTATCTCAGTTGTATACCATGGAAAAACTCGTCGAGAGCGTCATGAAGAATTAATAGCTTATTCTATTAAGGGCGGAATTACTCAAGCACGTATTGCTCATGAGCGTAGTAATGGTCAAGGGCGCATTCATATGAATGTTCTTTGGGAGATGGGTGCAGTTGAACCTATTTTGCATGGAGTTTTGTCTCAAACAAAAGGTCTTGTTCACGGAGTTACTTGCGGTGCTGGCATGCCCTTCAAGTTGGCTGAAATTTGTGTAAGTTACGGATTGTACTATTATCCGATTGTTTCTTCAGCTAGAGCGTTCCATATTTTATGGAAACGTGCCTATAGTCGTTTCCCAGAATCATTAGGCGGCGTAGTATATGAAGATCCGTGGCTGGCAGGTGGACATAACGGTCTTTCCAATAGTGAAGATCCCCTTGTGCCAGAAGATCCTATGCCACGTGTTATTGCGCTGCGTAAAGCTATGCGAGATGTTGGTTTGGGCGAGACTCCTATTTTTATGGCGGGTGGTGTTTGGTGGTTGTCAGAATGGGCGGACTGGATTAATAATCCGGAACTAGGTCCAATTTTATTTCAATTTGGTACTCGACCACTTTTAACACAGGAAAGCCCTATTTCGGCAAGCTGGAAGAAAAGACTTGTGAGCCTTAATGAAGGTGATATCTTTTTAAATCGATTTAGCCCAACAGGTTTTTATTCTTCTGGAGTGCGTAATACTTTTATGCAGAATCTAGAAGGTAGAGCTGCACGCCAGGTAGCCTATTCCGTTGAACCCATTGGGGAACACACACAACAATTTCCAGTAGGGGCTCGTGGCAGGTTTGTATATCTTGCTCAACATGATAAAGAGTCTGCTGATAAGTGGGTACAACAAGGGTACAATACTCCTATGCGAACCCCAGACAATACCTTGATTTTCGTATCACCAGAAGACTCTCGGGATATTTTGACAGACCAGATTAATTGCATGGGATGCTTATCTGAATGTAAATTTAGTAACTGGGCACAAAATGAAACATGGTCCACAGGTAAAAAAGCTGATCCTAGATCTTTTTGTATTCAAAAAACACTCCAAAAAATTAGCCACAGCGACGATATTGAAAATCAATTGATGTTTGCTGGTCATCAGGCGTACCGTTTTGGACAGGATTCATTTTATGCAAATGGATTCGTGCCAACGGTTAAACAGCTGATTGATCAATTGCAAACAGGTTATTAGTAATGGATTTTTTTAATTCCCTAAGCAAAAATACTGCTGTTCTTGTTTATACCGACGGAGCTTGTAGTGGAAACCCAGGACCTGGAGGATGGGGGGTTGTGTTGCGCGCTGATGGAAAAGCCCACGAATGGAATGGTGGAGAGCTTCAAACGACCAATAACCGCATGGAATTAACTGCATGTATTGAGGCATTGAAGGTTATACCCAAAGATCTTTCCATTACTTTGCGCACTGATAGTCGCTATGTTCAAGATGGTATTCGTCACTGGATCATAGGCTGGAAAAAAAATGGATGGAAAACTGCTAATAAAACGCCAGTTAAAAATATGGATCTTTGGCAGGAATTAGATGTTCTATCTCAAAACCGCCCAATTAACTGGGAATGGGTCGCTGCTCATAATGGCGAAGAAGGCAATGAACGAGCAGACATGATGGCAAAACAAGGGATTGTTGCTGCCACAATGAATAGCTAATCCTTAAACCAAAAAGTGCTGCACGTGATAAGCAGGGCTATCTAGAATGACTTGCCAGCCTTCTTGTGAACGAGGTTCCAATATAATAGGTGCCGCAGTGTTTACACTAACGCGATGCTCGCCGGCTTCTTTATAAATAGATGTTACCAAGAATATAGCCACATCCTTTAGTTCTAAATTTTTTGAATGAAGGTGCGGCTCTAGGTCTTTCATGTCAATAAGACTTGCACCCTTAGAATTAACAGTGACATTCATCATAATCAAAGTCAGACTTTCCTCTTTTTCTGATTGTAAACATCTGTAAACTTCTGGTGTATTCTCGTAGGGCAGTGTTGTGATGATAAATTCCTTTAGATTTTCAAAACCATAAATTCCGTTTTTGAAAAGAAAAATATCCTTATGGGTATATTCAAGTTCTCCCACTTTTGTTGAAACGTGTTTTTTAATTTTGTTTGACGTTGTTGCTTTAAGCATATAATTATCCTCGTTTTAACATTTCTGCCGCGCTTTGTGCTTTGCGACTTTCTTGGGTGAACAAATGCTGACAAATATCTTCCATAACGTTTGACGACATGAGTGCTGCTAACAATTCTTCGACACTGTCTTCAGCGAATTCTTCTCTTAAGGTCATTGCTTGCTTAATTGAATTTGATAATTCTTCATCTTGATCTTCGACTTTATTAAGTTCTGATAATTTCTGATAATATTTTGACACAAGCGCTTTTTGTGCATCTGCAGCATAAGCACTTGCTTGATCAGAGGCTGCATCAGCACCTGTGGTCGAATCGCTAAGTTTCATAATTGCACGGTAAAGACTTGCAATTTCTGAATCAAAATCGCTTCCTGAAAGACTGACCGTATCTCCCTCATCATTTATGTAAACTGTTATTGAGCCAGATACGGAAGTGCTACAATCGGCTGATGACCCTGTATAGGCTGAGAAGGCTGTAACATTTTTCATGGGAGGGCTCTGTGTTGCCACGCCTCCCATAGCGTATTCTCCAGATACGGAATCAACTTTATTACCAATGGAGTGAAAGCTATTTTTTATGTCCTCTTGAATTGCTGCTAGTCCTGGTTTTACTCCCCCCATTGTATGACTACCTGGCATGAATTCTGTTTGAACTCTCCTTGCCAATTTTATGTAGTCGTCCAGTGCCAAAAGCTGAGTTTTTAAAAGACTTTCAACAAGAGTGTTGGCCTTTTCAAATCCTTCAAGTCGTTGGATTTTATTTGAGGTTGTAATGCTTACATCAATTTGAGTGCTAGTTTTACCGGACCAAGGAGCTTCTGCTCCTCCAGATGCAAGTCTTTCACTACGTTTAAGGCTCATTTTATGAGCATCACTCAATCTACTTGCCATAGCATCTAAACCATTTATGCTCATATAAAATCCCTTATGCTGTTTATAAAAAATTTCTCTGCGTAGTTAATAATCATTGTCCCATCTCCGAGATGCGACTCATCATTCGCCAGTAGTTATTGAGAAAAGAAAAGTATAAATCCTGACTTTTTGAAATTTGCATTGAACGAATGGCGATTTCTTGTTCATCCATTCCATATTCTTGCGAAAATAATATTTCTTGTTGTTTATACGCTTCTGTTTGCGCTTCTGTTTCCGCTTGCAGGGAGCTAGATTCATTTGCAACTTGTTTGACTAAACCTGATGAGAAAGCTTCCAAGGTTTGGGAAATTGTTCCCCCTGTTTGTGTTTGAAAACTAGTCTTGGTGCGAGTAAATAAATCACTAAATGCACGACCAATGCTTGGATCACCTGATACGGCTTGTGCTGTCGTTCCAAGTGCATCATCTCGCAGTTTATTAATTGAAAAAAAATCAGGGTTACTCAACATTGAGCTATTAACGCTGAGGCTCGAAGCTAATCCAGCAATAGTGCCACCTCGCCAAAATTCTGGAGTTGTTGTAACTACATCATTTAGGTGAAAAAATTCACTAAATCCATATGCAGGTGATTCAGGAACAGAAATTGTCGGTAATTCTGAGCCAGAAACGCTTCCTAGGCTTATGCCGCAGCCTGAGTCAGTTGTGGTAATTTGCAGAGAACCATTAACAATACTTGCTGTAACATGACCTGTTAACGTTGAATTGCTGTTAATTAAATCACACAAACCATCGGTATCTGTTGTTACCTCGCTTAGATCGATATCTGCGCTTAGTGTTGCTAAGTTGGTTGTGGTATTAATTACTGCGATTCTAAGTGTGCCGGCGCCAGTTATAGATACTTCCCCCGACAAACTAGAACCACCAATGTAACCAGGGCCACTGCCTTGTAGTGTTGCGCGAGGCTGAATTGATGAGCTCAGGTTATGAAGCGCATTAAATGAATCACGCAATCCTGCTGCGTAAGAGTCAAGTGCCTGGTTAAATACTGTTGAATCACCTTGCAAAAATGCCATAAGTCCTGATATTGCTCCACCTTGCATATCTGCAAAATCACTTGAGACATCAAAAACAAAAGATTCTAGCTTTCTATCATAATAATTAGGGTCACTAGGGTCTTCTGATAGAGCATTCATCCCAGTAGATGGAGATTCCATGGCTGTAGAGTCAATCGCAATCGATTGTAGTGTAATGGTTCCCGCACCAAAATTTTGAGTAGCATCAATTGCAGGGGGGGGAGTATAAATAAATTCTGCAGCTAAAGAGCCTTGCACAAGTACGCGGCCCTTTGGCGTATATATCAAAAAATCACTATTGGCGTTATCTTCTACATTAATTTGCATGTATTCAGATAGCTGATCTATCATCACCCGACGTTGACGTTGGTATGAAATATTAGAATCAGGTGTCGACCCTGGTGCTGCCATACTGGCATTGACTGATGCAATGTCAGATAATAATTTATTGATTTCAGGGATTCCACCCGATAATTCCTGTGAGGCAGAATTGCGTAAATTTTGTAATTTATCAGCTACTATTTTTATTTGCTTTGTATGCTCAGCAATCGCATCAAGTACAGCTCTTTTATTAGCCGGAGAATCTCCACCATGACTGCATACAGTGTTGATAGTTGTTACAACTTTGTTTCCACTAGTTATAAAAGCGTTACTTCCGCCCATTTGCCCAAAAGCTTTTTCATAATCACCAACATATTTTGCTAATTCTTTATTCCTATTTACTTGTGCAGCAATGCCGCGTAATTGATTTTCTGCCCCAATGTCAGTTACTTCTTTAAGAGTGCCTTCGGTAATGCCAATTGCGTTGCCGCCTGCATAATGAATAGAAGCTTCTTGAATCGTTTTGGTGAAGCCAGGCTGGTCCATTGCCACCATATCAATCTCTAGGCGTTTCATTGCCCGAGTTTGTTGTCGCAAGGCAGCTAAAGCTAACCCAACGCCTGAACCCCAAATTTCACCCATAGCGACCTCCTATACTATATGCTGCACACCCAAACTTGGTGCATAGGAGGTTTCAAACAATTTACCAAAAGCTGTGTAAGATGCCGGCTTAAATTTTACTTTATTAAAATATAGGTCCATTAATTTCTTGTTCCCGCGACTTGAAAGATCTAATAGGTCAAGATTTTGTTTCATAGCATTTGTAACGGATTGTAGTAGTTGGTTTACGTTTTGCTGTTGTGATTGCACTAATTGCTTCCAACAAGTTGGATCAAGAATTTGATCAGCATAATGTTGATTGCTTTTAAACAGCTCAGATTTTTTTTGCAGTAGCGAATCTAGTTGAGTAAGTCGTGTATCTTTTAGGTACTGTTCTTCCATTTGCATAACTTGCAATAAGCTCTCTGCAGTTTTACAAAAGTCATCATATGTTTCAGAGAAGGACATTTATCGACTCTTTCTTATTCAAGCTTATTTCTTCGCTATGATCGTTTGACTGTGGTGTGTTTGACATTTCTGGTGCACTTTCTACACCCATAGTTTTATATAAACTTTTCTTAATGCTGGATCTAATGTTAAGTGATTCTGCCCCTCCAGCATGAGAAATTGCTTCAATAAACATTGAATGCAAGATTCCCGCTGCATGACTGTCTCCCCACAAAGCGCTACCTTCAGTGGTTGCAAACATAGCCTTTACTAGTTGTGAATAGCACATAGACTGAAATTCACCTGCGACTCTATCAATTTCTTTTTCATCACTACGAGTGCGAGAAAGTGATTCCAATTTATTAAAAGCAGCTTGTGAAGTTAGTGTTGAAACGTCGACATTAGATTGAATCATGGCTTAACTCACTATAACTTCTGCATGAAGTGCACCGGCTGCTTTTATGCTTTGCAAAATTTGTGCCATTTCTCTTGGTGAAGTTCCCAAAATATTTAGGGCATTTACCAATTCTTCAAGGTCAGCGCCGGCATCCAAAATAGCAAATTTACCTTTTTGTTCATCAATATTTAGCTTTGTTTCGGGAACGATGGTTGCTTGTTGCAAAGGAGTGTTTGAGTTAAGAACTGCATTCATCATTGAGGGGGCTTGGGGTTGCGCAGCAGCAGGATTTTGCACAGGAGCCGCAACAGCAGGAATGGCGCTTATCGCTGCTGCTATTTGAGCAGGAGTCGTAGCAGCAGAAGTCGTTATTGCTGTAACTACAGTAGCGGGAGTAGCGCCTGCTGGAATGATCGCAGTTGCCGCTAGTGTGCCCCCGCCTCCTGCTGGTATAGCGCCAATTGCTGCAGCTATTGCTGCATTTGATGCATTTGCTGGAAGCTTAGCTATCGCTGTGCCTACGTCTGTAGGAGCAATCCCTGCAGGAATAACAACTGGCACTGCGGCACCTAAAGCTTGCCCTCCTGTTTGCACAATAGAGGCTGGGGCAGCAGCTCCACTTGGTGATTGCCCATTTAAGGCTAATCCAAGCCCTAGTGGTGCTCCTGGATTATTTGCTAATGGGTTAACAACTTGTGTAAATGGATTTGGCTGCGAAACAGAAGCAGATTCAGCAATACGAACCGTGACTGACCCATGAGTTAAGGCCACCGCACTAATACGCACTTTATTTCCAAGCACGATTACTCCCGAAGGATCAATAATAACTTTTGCAATTTGATCTGGTTCAATTTCTAACTGCTCTATCTGAGTCATTGCCTCAATAATTTTTTCAGACGATCCCCTTGGTAACTCAATGGTAATACTTGCTGAGTCTTGAGTTGATGCAACAGTACGATGAAAATGCTCATTTACTGCTTCAGCCATTCTCTTTGCTGTTGTTAAATCTGGGCTTCTTAGGCTTAAAGTTTGGGTTTTTAAATCTGTTAACTGAAACGCTATTTCTTTTTCAACAATTGCTCCGTTTGGAATTTTTGCAGTTGTTGGAATACCTGTTACTTGAGAGGTTGCAACTCCTTGAGCAGATGTTCCCGATACAATAACCTCTCCTTGTCCAACCGCATAAACTTCTCCATCAGCAGCCATTAAAGGCGTTACCAATAGGGTGCCTCCGTTCAAATCTTTCGCATCACCAAGTGCTGATACGACTATATCAATAGTTGTTCCTGCATGAGCAAACGGAGGCAGCTTTGCCGTAACCATTACTGCCGCCACATTTTTTCCTGATGGCAAAGAGTTATCACGAATGTTAACGCCTAAGCGTTCAAGCATTCCGATTAGGCTTTCTTTTGTATAGGGTGAGCTTGAAAGAGTGTCGCCGGTTCCGTTTAAACCAACAACTAAACCATATCCAACTAGTTGGTTGTCACGAATACCAGCAAAACGAGCAATATCTTTAATGCGAACCTTAAGATTTTTATTTGAAGAAGCAGGCGTGCGTATAATTGCTCTATGAGTTAAAGCCTGAGGCTCTCTGGCCTTAGGTTCTTCAGCACTTAAGCTAAACAATAAACACAAAATGGTATAAAAAAAACCATGACAACCCTTTCCGTTGTTATGGTTTATGCAATTACTGTGCCAAGCTGCTTTTTATTAAATGGACCTAATAAAGATTAGATATGATTTTTTATATCATTATAGTTTTGTTTAATATCGAAAATTTCAACCGGAAGGCTTAGTCCTTCTGCGGTTAGCTTTCCTTGCAACGAAAGCATTTGGTATAAATTTTCATAGTACTTTTGTATGGTGCCAATTTGGCCTAGTTTTGCTTCTAAAAGTTTTGTTTGGGCTTGCAAGACATCAAATAAAATTTTTGTGCCAACTTCCATTTCTTGTGTGTTTCCATCGACAGCCACTTGCTGTGCTTTTACTTGTTTTACAGAATTGTCCATATTTGTTTTTGCAGCAAGATAAGATCTGTACACTTGTCTACAATTTTGAATAATTTCTCGGCGAACTTTTTCAAAGGAAATACGGCTTGCTACCACGGTTTCTCCAGCCTGACGCCGTTGAGAACGCGTAAATCCAGCCTCATATAACGGAACAGAAAGAGTTAATGCAACCTGATTATTAACACTTTTTTGTGTTGGACTCGTGCTGTAATTAATGCTGTTGATAGACGTTTTATTTTTATTTATATCTCGAGTACTTGATGCTTCAAAATCAACAGAGGGTAATAGCTGGCCTGTAACCGATTTCTTACCTTGTTTTGCAGACGCAAGATCTTCAATTGCCTGAGTGATTTTTGGGTTGTCCCTTAATGCTACGTCTTGCAACATTTCCATGGAACCAGGCATATCAACCAGTTCCGTAGGGTGATCAACATATTCAGGAGCTGTAAGACCAGTTAACTGTTCAAATGTAGCTTTAGCTGCTTCTAATTCCGCTGATGCACTTTCCAGTCTTGATTGTGCATCTGCAAACTGCGCTTCTGCTGCTGATTCTTGAGTTAAGGTTTCTTCGCCAATACTACGCTTAGTACTAGCTGTTTCATAATTTTTTTTCATAGAAACCACGTTTGCTTTATGAACTTCAACAGTTGCATATTTTGCGTACAGTTCTAGATAGGCTCGTATAACCTTTAGGAAAACTTCTTGCTCTTGTGCTTTTAGCTGTGCCCAAGCACTAAAAATATCATGTTCTGCCTTGGAAACCTTTGCCACGTCAGTAAATCCCCTAAAAAGATTCTGAGAAACAGCAATCTTTCCATTTTGATCTTTCTGAGATCCACTTCTGTGTAAACCATCTGTATCAACCTTGGTCCTGCTATTTGCAAGTGTGCCCTTTGCTTCAGCTTTAACTGTTGGCCTAAAGCCACTTTTTGCCTGAACAATTTGTTCATGAGACGCAATAACTTTTTGACGTATCTCTAAAAGCTCTTGGTTGTTTTGATAAGCAGCTACTAGAGCGTCTCTTACGTTAAGTGCATGTGCAGATCCACAAGCCAGTGAGATGCTCAAAAATATAATACGAAATTTCATGATTACCTTAAGTTTAATAAAGAGGCACAGAAGGATCAATTTCCCTAGCCCATGCATCTATTCCCCCATCCACATTGTAGACAATGGTGAAGCCATGTTGCAAGAGGAAAGCCGCAGCTCTGGAGCTTCTTCCACCATGGTGGCAGATTACTGCAATCGAGTGGTTTTGATTAAGTTCGTTGATTTTGGCAGGAATATCTTTTAATGGCACATGAACCGAACCTGCAACGCAAGCAATGTCCCTTTCCCACTTTTCGCGCACATCAAGTACCGTAAAGTGTCCAAATTGCTCATGTAATTTTTGAACTGAAATTGACAGCATAGTTAAAATGTAAAATCCTCTGGTTCGATAAACTCAGTGCATGGTGGCATATTTGCTTCAATTGTAAAGACTTTCTGTAGCATATTAGCTTTTTTTTCAAACACACAGGCTTTTGCAGAATCTGTTCCGCCAGTATTAATGCATATGGCTACTCTGCCGCATTCTTGAAGTTGATCAATGATAGATTCAGGTATTGAGTTGAGCCCAAGTTCAATAATGATTGCTTTATAGGGACCGTGTTCACTTAGTCCTAATTTTAAAGGACCACTTTGAATAACTGCATTATATTTTTTTAATTTTTCACGACATTTAGCAACTAAAATGGGATGTGATATCAATGATATAAGCCTTACATCCCATTTCAAATAGCACAGTTGCGGTGTATCCATAGTTTCCACCAACAACCAAAACCTTATCATCTGCTTCTAGGTTTAAATGTTGCAAAAATATTCCAAGAGTTTGCGGAGCAAAAAGATATCGCCCTGGGATGTCGCAGTACACAGGGCTATCTCCATATGCTACAGACAAAACCACTACTGGAACAAAGTGTTCTCGGGGGATTCTCTCAAGCGTACCTAGAATTAATTTATCAATAACGCCATTCGTTTTTAACTGAGCAAACACCATATTGCTTCGTGCATTTTGAATAGGATCCACACGATGAACTCGCATCCCTTGACCTTTAACTATAAATTTGTGTATTCATTATAGGCGGGCGAATAGAGCTTTGACAAAAGCAAATGGCCGGGTGGCAGAATGGTTATGCGGAGGACTGCAAATCCTTGAATGTCGGTTCGATTCCGGTCCCGGCCTCCAATTTTCACCGCAGTGTTAGTGGTTCATATGTTTGAGCCCAGCAAACATAAAAGATTTTCTGAGTTTTCTAATCGCATGTTTTTCGATCTGTCGAACTCTTTCTTTTGTTATTCCATAGCTAATACTGATTTCTTCTAGGGTTTGAGTTGGTTCGTTTATACGCCGTTTTATTAAAATATCCATCTCACGTACGTCAAGAAACTCATGAAATTTTTCAAACATAGTAATATAAGAATTTTGTTCCTCCTCATTAATGAGAATAGAATCAATTAATTCGCCTTCGTCAGCCAACATATCAGTAAAGGTTACTTCATAATCTGCGTGAATCTTTTGATCAAGACATTTATCTTTTTGAATAAGCTTGTCATGCATAGCTTGCACTTCACGCACAGAAATTTGTAAATTATTTGCAATAGTATTTGCTATATGAGGTTCAAAATATAGCGTATCAACCTTTTCCAAGCTACGCTTTAGGTAGCGTAGTTGAAAAAATAATTTTTTATGAGTGGTGGTTGTGCCAACTCTTACAATTGACCAATTGCGCATAACGTAGTCTTGACAGCTGGCATTTACCCACCATCTTGCATAGCTTGAAAAACGCACCCCTCGGCTTGAATCGTACTTGCACAATGCAACACAAAGACCTAGCCATGCTTCTTGAATCAAATCTTCACGTAAAATGCCGTAGTGGCTATATTTTTTAACGACATTTAAAACAAGAGGCCTAAAGGCCAACAGAAGCTCTTGACTATCTTTTAATTTATAAAACTCTTGCCAGTTTTCTATAAGCTGTTCTTCTTGTGATTGAGTTAAAAAGTCCGATGTTTTTTTTGCAGGCATCAAAATAAAAACCACAAATATTTGTAATTATATATTACATGATGAAAATTTACATTTTGTTAATAATAATAAAATATATAAATGTTATTTACTTAAATTTTAAGGTTCATGTGTATTACACTGAAGAAAAAATTACTTTTAACGATTATTTAATACTTTTGCTTTAAAACAGATTATAGGTATTAATCTATGTAGGTTTTAATCATATGAAATCATTTAAACACTCCCTGTTACTTGGTGCAGCTTCTGTACTAATGTACAACTCATCTTTATTTGCCAGTGAGGCGACAGTTGTGGCGTCAGTGCCTGTGCAAGTGACAGCTCAACCTGGTGTTCAAGTAGGCACTGCAGAAAATAAGTTAGAAGTTGCTGCAGGAAAAGAGCCTGCGGTAACCCTTAATGTAGCTCCAGTAGCAGAAGTAGCAGCGGCACCACTTGCTCCGGTAGCTGTGGCTCCAGTAGCAGAAGTAGCAGCGGCACCACTTGCTCCGGTAGCTGTGGCTCCGATTGCGCCTGTAGCTGCCCCACTGACAGTTATTGATGGTGAAGCTCCCACTACGGTTAGTGCACAAAATAGAGCTGCAAATGCCATAGAAGAACTAATGAATAAAAAGCTTGAAGAAGTGCCAGTCCAGGTGGCGGGAGAGAATGAAGATCTTTCTGCTCATCATGTGGACCAGGTGGAGGCCGTAGCAGAAAAGGAAATTGCTTTGTCTGGAGAAGAAAATTCATCAGAAGTGGTTCCTGCTAAAAAAGCAAAAGGAAGCAAAAAAGCAAAATTAACTGATGCGGAAATCGCACAACTAAAAGAAGACGGAGCTGCTAAGACAGCAGCTAGAAAAGCAGCCAAAGAACAGGCTGCACTAGGAGAACATGAAGAAGTAATGTCTCCCCCAGTTGAGTTAGCAAATGCTTCTGAAGAAGAAATTGCTGCTCCTGTTGCTCATCATGTAGATCAGGCAGAGCATGTAGTGGGAGAGAATGAAGCTCCTTCTGCTCATCATGTGGATCATGTAGATCAGGCAAAGCATGTAGCGGGAGAGAATGAAGCTCCTTCTGCTCATCATGTGGATCAGGCTCAACCACCAGTTGTGCTTGCAGAAGAGCCTAAGCCGACATTCGCTGTTATTGTTGAGACTGAAGTAAATGGCAAACAAGCTATATCACTTACAGCAACTCAAGAGCACGCTTTTAATAAAGCAAACCAACCAGAAGAGCCCACAAAAATTATTGTGGCGCCGGTAGAGGCACCAACTGCTGTTAATGGAGCAGTTGCTGATAGCTCAGAACACCACGATGCTAAGGCAATCCAAGAAGAGGCAAAAGAAGAGCCAGTGAAAAAAGAAGAACCTTTGATCGTAGAAGGAACTAAAAATGGTCCTGTAGTTGATGTAACTCACGCTGAAGACGGTGTTGTGAATGCAGAGCATCACGAAGCTGCCGCAGAAAAGCATGATGCAAAAGAAGAAGGACATCACGAAGCTGCGCCAACAGGTGACCACAAAGATGATGTAAAAAAAGTTGAAGAGCATGATGTAAAACCAGACGCACATGCCGCAGCTTAATAAACACTAGTAAATAAACACTCCGCAAGGTGCTCTTCTTAGGAAGAGCATTTTTGCTATTCTAATGTTCGTTTTTTGCAGGTAACCTGAAAAAAATTAAAACATATAAATTATGACCCGCATCGATAAACGTACTTCTAATGATCTTCGTTCTGTTTTCTTGGGTCCTGGCTTTGCAAAATTTGCTCATGGATCATGCTTTGTAAAATTTGGCGATACTCATGTATTGTGCACAGCAACAATTGAAGAAAAAGTTCCTCATTTTTTAAAAAACACAAAAACAGGATGGATTACTGCTGAATACGGAATGCTTCCTTGCTCTACTCAAGACAGAGTTGCTCGAGAGGCAGCAAAAGGTAAACAGTCTGGACGCACTCAGGAAATTCAACGGCTTATTGGTCGCAGCATTCGCGCAATAGTTGACCTAAAGGCCTTAGGTGAAAGACAAATCAAAATAGATTGTGATGTGCTACAAGCAGACGGCGGTACTCGTACAGCAAGCATCACAGGTGCATACGTTGCGCTTTATCAAGCAATGCAACGATTGGTGAATAAAAAACAAATACCGTCTATTCCTTTTACTGACCAAGTTGCCGCGGTGTCCTGTGGGATATGCCAACAAAAAGCTTTGTTAGACTTAAACTACGTTGAAGATTCCTCAGCAGATGTTGATGCCAATTTTGTTTTAACTGCAAGTGGAAAAATTATTGAAGTTCAAGCTTGTGCTGAAAAAAATCCATTTGATCAACAGCAGTTTATGGATATGTTAGCTCTCGCACAAAAAGGAGCTTCAGAATTATTTGAGTTACAAAAAAAGGCATTAAATTTATAATTTTTTAACTAGATGAAGTGTAAAACTTAGAAAACTCCTTCCAGCCATTGCCAGGAGTTTTCACTAAGGATTACAATCACATGAATAAAAATAATTAAGGAGAGACAAATGTCTCATGAAAAATCGGTTAATGTTCAAGATGCTTTTTTAAACCACATTCGTAAAAACAAAACTCCTCTTACTGTTTTTTTGGTAAACGGTGTGAAGTTACAAGGAAATATCACTTGGTTTGATAGCAATACAATTTTGTTACGCCGCGAAGGTCATGCTCAGCTTATTTATAAGCACGCAATTTCAACATTAATGCCTCACGGTCCAGTTAGTATTCTTGATTATCAAAATAATGATAGAGAAGAACGTTACACGCAAAACAATACTGAAGCAGCTGCTGTTGCGGCCTTTGAAGGGGATGATGACGAAGAAGATTAAAGCTAGAAATTTAGAATGGTGCGGTCGAGAAGACTCGAACTTCCACGAATTTCTCCACAGCGACCTCAACGCTGCGTGTCTACCAATTCCACCACGACCGCAGTGAGGAAAAGATAGCAAAGTTAAAATAAGCGCACAAGACTAAGCATCAAGTGCGCTTAACCTTTACAGCAGCGAACCAGCGCCACTGACTGAGCAAACTCCGGGATTATCTTCAATATTTATTTTCAAAACTAAGCTATTTTCTACAACCAACAAAAACCTTGTGCAGCGTACACCCATGTGTTTTTCCTGAAGATCTAATTCTAAGCCCAGTGCTTTGGTAAGCTCCCCACTTCCATCAGCCAGCATAATAATATTGGCATCTGGCGCAACTTGCTCTTTCCATGCTTGCATCACAAAAGCATCGTTAACAGCCATGCAGATAATATTTTCATAGCCTTTTGCGCGTAACGCCTGCTCTTGTTGAGCAAAACCAGGTAGCTGAGTTTGCGAGCATGTTGGGGTAAATGCTCCTGGGAGACCAAATAAAATTGTTTTTCCTTGAAACAACTCATCTGTGTTTATTTCCTTTTTTCCCTCAAGAGTTACAACTTGTACTATCATTTTTGGGATTTTAGCGTTCACTGAAATCATTTTTAACCTTTAAGTTAGAGATCAGCTGCAGAATACTCGACACATGTAAGTGCCTCAAGGTGAAATTATTTCTTTTTAAGATCTTGACTACATTCTTGCTAAATATTAGAAATAAATTCATAAAAATTATTTTTTATGACATGAATAAGTAATATAAATTTAATTCTTCATTTTATTTGAGAATTTTACTGACTTTTCCTTGTGTTTAGTGAAGACTATTGGCTAATCTATAACACAAAGGGAGGCAATTAATGCACGGTGAATTCAGTATAACCAATATAGCCTTGGTGATGTTAGTTGCCTTGGTTTTTGGCTTAGGCATGACGCGCTTAAAGCAACCCCCTATATTAGGCTACATTATTGCCGGATTGATTTTAGGTCCATCTGGTCTAGCATTTGTTGAATCACGTGATCAGGTTAGCATTCTTGCTGAAATGGGCGTTTTACTGTTGCTTTTTGTCATTGGCATCGAGCTAAACTTGCGTACCTTTAAGAAAGTGTGGCTTGTAACATCTCTGGCAACACTTTTACAAATTCTTATCTGTACAGGTGTTACCTGGAGCATTTCCTTCTTTTTAGGGTGGAGCAATGGTCTAGCTATACTCTTAGGTTTTATCACAGCAATTTCATCAACGGCAGTTGCTGTTAAGATGTTAGACACGATTGGTGAAGTGAACTCAGAAATTGGACAACTTAGTATTGGTGTTTTGATCGCGCAAGACTTTGCTATCGTCCCGATGATCCTCATTTTGCGTAACTTTCACAGCGACTTATCAATTTTAGGACTCTTTGCAAAGCTTCTGCTGGCTGTTGGAATTATTGCTGGGCTTATTTACTACCTTAGTCAGAAACAAAGGGTGCGTATTGGATTTTTGGCTGATGTGATTCGTCAAAAAGATTTGCTTCCCCTGGTCAGCCTAGCTTTTTGTTTTGCTGCGGCTGCTATTTCTGGTTTGATTGGTTTATCTGCGGCTTACGGAGCTTTCCTTGCAGGGTTAACAATTGGGAATACTCACGAACGAAGTGCAGTATTAGACACAGTTAAGCCCATTCAAAGCACGTTGATTATGGTCTTTTTCTTATCAATAGGAATATTGATGGATGTTGGATTTATCTATACGCATCTAGCTACGTTCTTATTATTGTTACTTTTAATAACCGTTGGAAAATCTGCAATCAACATATTAATACTACGTTTTCTGCAGATTCCTTGGTCAGAAGCATTTTTGGTTGGTGTTGTTCTTGCTCAAATTGGTGAATTTGCTTTCCTTATGGCATCTGTTGGCCATGAATCTAAAATTATAGATGAGTTTGGTGAGAAACTTATTTTATCTCTTACAGCGCTGTCGTTGTTGTTTAGTCCAATATGGATGACGCTTGCGAGACATTTAAAAAACATCACTGATGAATCAAAAATATCTATACGCGATGTTGTTGCGTGGATTAGTATGCCTGGCAGTCATTTTTTAAAATTGGTATGGAAACGTGCAGCAAAAGAATGGCATGAAGAAGAAAAAAGTATTAAGCGCAAAGACGAAGATGCCTGATTTTTCTTTTGAACAAAAAATTGGATCTCAAAAAGTATCTGGCATTGATGAGGCAGGATGCGGTCCTTGGGCTGGTCCAGTTATAGCGGCTGCGGTAATATTTTTTGAATACAATCAACAATTGTGGAGCAACTTAAACGATTCAAAAAAACTAACCGTTAAAAAGCGCGAACAGTGTTTTGAAGTGCTTACCAATTCTGCCTCCCTTGTTTATGGAATAGGTATGGCTTCGGTTGAAGAAATTGATAGTCTCAATATTGCGAATGCGACACGATTGAGTATGGAGCGTGCAATTTCTGCCCTACCTATTCAACCGGATCATGTGCTGATCGATGGAATCCGGAAACCTTCAATCAACATCCCCCTAACAATGATTGTAAAGGGAGACAGCCTTTGTTTAAGCATTGCAGCGGCGTCTATTATTGCAAAAGTCACTCGTGATCGAATTATGACTGATCTTGCAAAAAATTATCCTATGTATTACTGGTCAAGAAACGCCGGTTATGGCACTGCTCTTCATCAAGAAGCTTTAAAAAACCATGGAGTAACCCCTCATCATCGTAAAAGCTTCGCTCCAATTCGTGTCTTATTAGGTGAAGCAGCATGACCTACTGGATGTATGGTTGGCATGCATGTAATGCTGCACTTAGTAACCAATCTAGAAAAATTGAAAAAATTCTTTTAGACAGACGACAAGATCCTAAAAAATTACAGCTTAATCGGAAAATTCCGTTTGAAGTAGTTGATGTAAAAATTATTGAACAAAAGGTTGGAAAAGAAGCAGTGCACCAAGGAATTGCCTTGTGCGTACACGAACTTATTCCGGAAGACATTTCAATACTTGAACAAGATATACCTATGTTAGCGGTTATTTTGGACCAAATTACTGACCCACATAACATGGGAGCTATCTGGAGATCATGTGCTGTTTTTGGTGCTGTAGGTGTTATCACTACAGAACGCAATAGCGCGCCAGAATCAGGTGTGTTAGCAAAAGCTGCATCTGGTGCATTAGAGGTTGTGCCTCGCATCGAGGTTAAAAATCTTGCAACATCTATAGCTGAACTGAAAGATCTTGGTTTTTGGATGTATGGATTTTCTGAGCATGCAACAGATACTCTTCAAAATTTTTCCTTCGCTAAAAAAACTGCTTTAGTTTTTGGTAACGAAGGTGATGGCATGCGATCTTTGACTATGAAAAATTGTGACCAAACTCTTCAGCTTCCAACCTCTAAAGCTTTCCAAACCCTTAATGTTTCCAACGCTGCTGCTGTTGCATTATATGAAGTTTTCCGCCAACAAAACTAATTTCTAAGGAGCGCGTCTATGGCTAAAAATATTGTCATTATTGGTGCTGGTCCTGGAGGGTATGTGTGTGCTATTCGTGCTGCTCAGCTTGGAGCTAACGTTACAGTTATTGATTCAATGAAACGCCCAGGTGGAACCTGTTTAAATATGGGGTGCATTCCTTCAAAAAACCTTTTGCATGCCTCTCACGAATACTACAAAGTTGATCACCAATTTGCAAAGCTTGGAATTTCTGTTAAGCAGCTAACAATTGATGTCAATCAACTACAGGTGCAGAAAAAACAGGTATTGGATGAGCTTGGTCAGGGAATTCTGTTTTTATTTAAAAAGAACAATATTCGTTTCATTCATGAAACTGCAGAAATAGTTAGCGAAAATCAAGTTAAAGTGGGTGCTGAAATATTGAATGCTGACGCGATTGTATTAGCTACAGGCTCAGTTCCAAGAACACTGTCAAATATCCTGGTAGATGAATCTATCATTCTATCTTCAACTGGTGCACTTGACCTGGATCATGTTCCAAAAACCATTGCCATTATTGGTGGAGGATATATTGGACTAGAATTAGGTTCAGTTTGGGGTAGATTGGGATCAAAAATTCATGTCATTGAAGCTCTTGATCGTATTGTTCCTGGGCTTGACCCGGATTTAAGTCAAGCGTTGCACATGACGCTTGAAAAACAAGGTTTTGTATTTCACCTTGATGCTAAAATTAAAACGTTTAAAAACCATAAATCTAGCGCTGAACTTATCTTTGAAAAGAACGGAAAAGACGAAAGATTGATAGTAGATAAGGTATTGGTATCTATTGGGCGCATTCCCAACACTGCTGGGCTGAGGCTTGAAAGGATTGGGATTGAAACAACACCACAAGGCTACGTTAAGGTTGATGCCCACTTTGAAACCACCATTAAGGGCATCTACGCTATTGGTGATGTTGTAGAGGGTCCTATGCTGGCCCACAAAGCAGAAGAAGAAGCAGTGGCTCTCGCAGAGCGTTTATTGGGCATTAAATCTCACGTTGATTACAACGTTATTCCTTCAGTGGTATACACTCAACCAGAAGTCGCTAGTGTTGGATTTACTGAGCCGCAATTGCAAGCATCTAACATACCTTACAAAGCTAGCAAGTTTCCTTTCTCTGCAAACAGCCGAGCAAAAGCAGTTCACGAAACTGAAGGTTTTGTGAAATTGCTAAGTCATCAGGAAACTGGACTTGTGTTGGGTGCCCATATTATAGGTAGCTGTGCGGGCACTATGATTGCTCAGGTAGCCCAAGCTATGAGTTTGCATGCAACCGTCGAAGATATTGCACGTACCTGTCACGCACATCCTACCTATAGCGAAGCAATTAAAGAGGCTGCTTGGGCAGGATTTTCTAAAGCAATTCATGCTTAAAGGTGTCTCCCCACTTACTTTTTTTTATAGTTTTATAATCAATTGAACTGCGACCAACTGTAGGAGTAACAATTTCTCCTTCGTGAGTGCAAATTTTTAAATCTATATGCCCTCCATGAAGTCTTGGAGCTGCAACTAAGCGGCCAAAATCACTATCTTTTGGGGTTTTTGAAAATAGCATGTAGCTGTATGCCTCTTGTTCAAATCCTCGTTCGCCGTTTTTAAGCATACGATGTTCTTTTGAACGAGGTACATTGATAGAAAAATGGCACCAGTCATCAACTTGCAATGGGCAAATTTTTGTATGACAGCATGGCCCCCAAAGATGCGCGCCCTTAGCTAACATATAGTTCCTTGTAACCAGTAACCGCTTAAAATGTGAAGGTGTTCCAGGTTCTATAATCAGCAAATATTTTGTCTGTTCCCAAATATCACTAAGAACTGTTTGCCAATTCTGCACTTCACCCAAGGAATAGCTGAATACGCTTAAATCAATATTTTTTGAAATTTCACCTTGGTGAACAACGTTGTTTGGATAAAAGTGTTTTAAAAATTCCACAGCATAGGTTTTGGCTTGTGGGTCTTGTTCAATCAAAAAATATTCTAGGTTTTCAAAATACTGCCCCAAAGCAAGGGAAGCTGTTCCGATGCCGCAGCCCCAATCCAAAACTGAGTTGATTTTTAATTCCTTTAAATGCTCTTCGATAAGCTTTAAGCAAACGCTATAAGTTGCTGGAAATCTAGTAAACACATATGCCTGTATTTGTTCTAGATTTGCGTATCCAATATGTCCCCCAGCCCTGTATCCTTGTTGTAATTCCAAGTAGGCTTTTTTGACACTTTTGGGATGCCATCCTAAGTGATGCTGGACATATTGCTGAAGAAAATTCATATAAAAAAAGGAGGCGCAAAGCCTCCCTTCCTTTTTGACTAGCTAAATTACTTAGCAGGTGTAGTAGTTATTTCAACTGCAGTTTCAACAGCTTTTCCTGTCGCTTCTGCTGTGTCTTTATGATCATCAGCTTTTGCTTCTGGTTTAGCATCAACTTTAGCGTCAACGTGAGCAGCATCTTTAGCTGCTGGCTTACTGTCAACGTGTGCTGTGTCTTTATGAGCTGCTGTGTCTTTATGAGCTGCTTTGGCTTTATGAGCTGCTGCCTTAGGAGCATGTACAGCCGCTGGAGCTACTACTACAGGCTTCGCCGCATCTGCGCAACATGCTGGAACTGGAATCTCTGTCATTGGTCCCTTCCATGGCCCTTGGTCTTTGCTTAGGCGCATTGTTAGGTCATTTGCAGCTTTACGGTTTATGTGAGCTACATGTGCTACATCTTTATGATCATCAGCTTTTGCTTCTGGTTTAGCATCAACGTGAGCAGCATCTTTAGCTGCAGTGTCAACGTGTGCTGCATCTTTTACTGCTTCTGGCTTAGCATCAGTATCGGCTTTAACAACAACATCTTCTGCGCAAGCAGCTGAAACAAACAATGTAACAGTTAATAATTTTAATAATTCTTTCATAACTTAAAAACTCCGTGTAAAAATTTACAGTCATTACATACTGCACCCTATAGTAGAAACATACAGCATAGTTTCCGTTAGACTAGAGTAATTAAAATTAGGGCTAAATTTTTGTTTTATACTGTGGTATTTTCGCGACGTTTGCTGCTATAACGTTTTTATCTTGCTTCTTAACAATCGTGTCTTAAAATTATGAAAATATTCCTCGTTGTTTTTTTTTACTGTTAAATTCACTTATTGGAGCCGATGCTTTAAGAGTACAGGGAATATATGAGGAGCCACCATCTTGGTTCAGTCCGCAAATAGGCGTATCAGCATGCTATGCCTCTCATGACAATAAATATCTTTTTTTGCAACGGCAGGATGATGCAACATGGGGTGTTCCAAGTGGTAAAATCGAAGAGAGTGAATCTTCATTTAACGCAGTCATTAGAGAATTCAAGGAAGAAACCGGAATAACTTTGGAAGAAAATTCTGTGGGTTTCATCAAAACGGTTTATATATCAGATCCTAAAAAAGATTTCTTTTTTCATGTTTTTATTTTTAACTTTGAAGTAAAACCGGAAGTTGTATTAAACGAGAGAGAACATCAAGATTACATGTGGAAAACCTGGCAAGAATCTCTTGAAATGACTCTTATTTGGGGTGAAAAAGAGGTGTTTGAGAGATATCTTTAAAATTCTGTTTCTAATCTTATACTTGAATATTTAGCATACCTAAAGCAACCCATTAAAACTGATGACTACGGATGGAGATAGCTGCACGGATAACTTCAACAATCGTCTTCTTAACTGCTCTGAACGTGTCGGTTTACAATATTTTACGTGTATTCTCCCATATTTCCCCTAATCCATTGCTGAATTATTGGCAGTGAAAGATCTGTCCAAGTTGGAAATAGTGGTTGTACCACGCCTAAAGACTGTAAGGAATGTACCACTCGGGATATTGGGGCAAAAGTGCGTGAATATATTCCAGCCAAACAATATTCATTCTCATTTTGAATAAAAAGAGGCCCACCACTATCGCCACTAACTGGCAATCCTGCAGTTTTTTTCATATCTGCATTAGGAATAAATGATTCATCACCATGCCCAACCTTTCCAAAATAACTAGCGTACACAACACTTCTAGAAACATCCTGACAAGTGACTTCACAACTTATTGCGTGCCTTGAATAAAACTGATCTGTTAATCCAACTGCGCCTTCAGGAGTATTAACGCTTTGGATACCGTACCCAACTGCAAGACCATAACCATTGGCACGAGTAGGGCTTAATACCGGATAGCGGGTTATACTTAAAGGCTTGCTTAGCTTTAAAATTGCTAAATCTATACCTCCAAAATTACCCCAAGGGATTGTTGCAAGTAGTTGATCGTAATCTAACCCTGGCAAAGCTGAAAAACTGCATAATTCACCTGAATTATTTACCAAAATATGCTCTCCGCAAGAATTACTTGAGACTGAATAATTCTGAGCTTTTAGTTTTGTGAAACTTGGAAATACAATAACTTTTTTAACGCTCACAGCAAAACTAGCATCAGATAGATTTTTACCATAAGTACCAAGATTTAATACATTAACGTTAGAAGCATCGGCGATATCATGAGCACACGTTAAAACCGTCCACTCATCAAGCAGAACTCCTGTTGCATTTTTTCCATCTGCAATAATAAAAACAGCACTTTTGGATGTCTCTATCGCAGCTTTTATTGCTGGGCTTACTATCCCTTTAGGACGTACCGCAGCTCCCAAAATCCTAGACAAGTTAATAACTTCTTCAGGCGACCTGCCTTCTGCATCCCCCCGAACAGAAGAAAATATTTGTTGCACATTTAACAGAAAAAAAATAACAGCAATAATTTTACAAAATTCAATCATGACAAAAATAAACTTGCTACAATAACAAATATATAACTAATTACACTACAAAATAAAAACTATAATTACTGCCAAGCATGAAAAATCAAATATTCTTTAAAAAAATTTAAAACTGATGACTGCGAATACGCATTGCTGTGCGAATAACCTCCGCAACAACCTTATAATATTCTGGTGGAATTTGTTGATCTAAGTTAACGCTGTCATATAGCGACCTCGCTACAGGGGCATTTTCAACAACAGGAATTTTATGCTCCTTTGCAATTTCACGTATTTTAAAGGCTAGGACATCTGCTCCTTTTGCAATAACAACCGGAGCTTCCATGCTGTCTTCTTCCCATCGTAGTGCCACTGAAAAGTGGGTTGGGTTTGTAACAATAACTGTTGCTTGAGGAATTTTTCCGAGCATTCTAGTGCGTGATCGTTCCCGTTGCATCTCACGAATGCGCGAGCGAACCTTTGGATCGCCTTCTTGCTCTTTGTGTTCGTCCCGTTGCTCTTGCACGGTCATTTTAAGGTTTTCTTTAAAAACGTGACGTTGATACCAAAAGTCAAACCCACTTACAAACGCATAAGCAATCAAAACAACGCTTAAATACTTTATGATCAGTTGATTTAGCGTAACAAGATATTCAAATGGACTGGCCCAAAGCCAAACGGTTAACCTTGTTACGTGATCTTCAAAGATAAAATAGAACAATCCCCCCAAGAAAATTAACTTAATTGCTGATTTTGCTGTTTCTACTACTGATTGCTTACTAAAGATGCGTTGCATTCCCTTCATTAATGAAATGTGAGACGCTTTTGGTTGAATGCTCTTCGTGGAAATTGCTTTGTAGCTTTGACTTAAGCCCACAACAATGGCTCCAAGGACAAGAGCAAAAAATGGAGCCCAAAGAACTCCTGCCATTTTCAAAAGGATATTTTTAAATAAAAATCCTAGATCGCTAGGGGTACCAATGTGTAGTTCGCAAGACAGGCTAATAAAATTTGTTAAAAAATCTAATGTACGTCGAAGACACCATGGTAAAATCCAAGCAAAAACTCCTAAACACACAACCAAAAAAGCAAAATTATTAAAGTCTTTGGAAATAGGTGCTTGGCCTTTTTTATAAGCGTCCTCATAGCGTTTGACGCTTGGGTCAAGTGTTTTTTGCTCTTTATCCGGAGATTCATCAGCCATGGGCAAACCCCATTATTGAATAAGCTGATGTGTTCAGTTTTTCATAAAATAAAAGCATTGCCCCAAAACTTACAAGCAACACGAACCAACCCAAGAGAATCTGTAATGACATGCCCAGAAAGAAAACCTGTATTTGAGGCACTAACTTACCTAATACTCCTAAAGCAAATTGCAAAACCGTATTAACTAAAAGAAATGGAATGCTCGGTTGAAAGCCTGCTCTCATCAGCATGTCGCTTAAATTTACAATACCCTTAAAGAAATCATTCAGCAGCGGCGATTCTAATGAGAACCATTCAGGGGGTAGTTTTGAATATGTTGTTAGTAAATTTTTAAATAGCATATGATGACCATCTAGCACTAAAAAACTAGTCATAGCTGCCATCGTTAAAAATACACTCACTACTGATCCGTGATTTGCTTGACTTGGGTTAAAAACAGTTGCAGAAGAAATTCCTGCAGAGAAACCAATAAGTTGCCCTGCAAATTCAACTGCTGCTAAAGCGAATCGAGCAATTAACCCTAGAAAAAATCCAACTAAAAATTCTGAAAAAAAACGACAAAAGGCCCATGTGAAGGTCTGCGCCGTTGGAAAATAATCATCTGGTACCAATTGATTAAACGTTAAGGTAAGAGCAATGCATGCAATAGCTCTAAATCTGCTTGAAACTTCGATCTGACTTAAAAATGGCATGCCCATTACTAAGCCAAATACTCTGGCGAATACGAAAAAAAAATGATGAAAATCTGAAAACCATACTTCAAAGGGCAACGCTAACCTCTTTAATGACTACTAGATTAAAAAGGTCGGTAGCAAAATCTTGTAAGGATCCCAACATAAATGGCAGTAACAAAACCAATACTCCAAAAACGGCTAACATTTTAGGAACAAAAGTTAAGGTTTGTTCCTGAATTTGTGTAAGTGCTTGAAGTAGAGAAATAATTACACCAACAATCAGCGCAACAAGCAAAATAGGTAGGCTCAGCTTGATGATTAACAGCACTGCTTCCCTTAATACTGAAATGGCAAGGCCTTGATCCATGAAAATATACAACTAAATCTATATAAAAATCTTGACACAAACGGGTAAATCGCGATAGATATTTTAGGTGCTATGCATTTTGTATAGGCAAAATATTTTATAATTACTTAGAGAGATGCTATGTTTGCAGTGATCAAAACCGGCGGAAAACAATACCGCGTAGAAGAAAATAACATCATTAAGATAGAAAAATTAGAGTCTATTGAGGGTGAAACAATTGTTTTTGATCATGTGCTAATGATTGGTGACGCAACAAAATCAACAGTTGGAGCTCCAGTTATTGTGGGTGCAAAGGTTGAAGCGCTTATTTTAAAGCAGATGCGCGATCGTAAAGTTATTATTTTTAAGAAAAAACGTCGTCAAAATTATCGCCGTAAGAAAGGCCACCGCCAACACTTAACGGTTGTTAAAATTACGAAAATTATTGCAAGCTAATTAACAACGGGAGATTGATCCATGGCAACGAAAAAAGCTGGTGGTAGTTCACGAAATGGTCGTGACTCTGAAAGTAAACGTCTTGGCGTAAAGCGCTTTGGCGGACAGCAAGTAATATCAGGAAACATTATAGTACGTCAGCGCGGAACTAAATTTCATCCTGGTAAAAATGTAGGCATGGGCACAGATCACACCCTGTTTGCAACAATTGAAGGTGTCGTTGAGTTTTCTAAAGGTCGAGCTAATCGTTCTTTCGTGTCTGTTATTCCAGCCGCGTAAAGTTTAATTGGACACCCTTTAGCGCTTCGAATTGTTCGAGGCGCTTTTTTTATAGGTGAGTTATGAAGTTTCTTGATGAAGCAAAAATATTCGTTAAATCCGGCGATGGAGGAAATGGATGTCTCGGTTTTCGTCGTGAGAAATTTATTGAATATGGTGGCCCGGATGGTGGTAATGGTGGAAAAGGCGGAACCGTTTGGGTAGAAACCTCTGATAACCTTAATACCCTTATAGATTATCGCTATCAACAACATTTCAAAGCTGCAAAAGGTCAAAATGGATCGGGGCGAAATCGCACAGGCCCTGATTCCCCAGATGTTATCTTAAAAGTTCCTGTTGGTACTCAAATTTTAGAAGAAGACAAAGAAACCTTGATCGTTGATATGGATCAACCAGGAATGCGATATCGCCTTTTAAAAAGTGGTGATGGTGGTTTTGGTAACAGCCACTATAAAACTTCTGTCAATCAAACACCAAGACGTGCAGATCCAGGCTGGCCTGGGGATGAAAAATGGGTGTGGCTGCGTCTTAAGCTTATTGCGGATGTAGGGCTTATTGGATTGCCAAATGCTGGAAAATCAACATTCTTATCTGTTGTTTCTCGTGCTCATCCTAAAATTGCTGATTACCCATTTACAACCCTGCATCCTCAATTAGGCGTTGTCTACGCGTATGAAAAAGAATTCGTTTTAGCTGACCTTCCTGGCTTGATTGAAAATGCTCACCTTCAAGGCCTTGGTCATCGCTTTTTAGGTCATGTGGAGCGTTGTGGGGCTATGTTGCACCTAATCGATGCTACTCAGGACGATGTGGTTGGAGCATATAGAACCATCCGTCATGAACTTGAAATGTATCTAGAAGGTTTAGTTGATAAACCAGAGGTGCTAGCACTAAATAAAATTGATGCGCTTGATGAAGAAGAAGTAGAAGAAAAAATAAAAGAACTAGAAAAAGCTTCAGGCAAAAAAGTATTTGCTATCTCAGGTGTTTCAAAAACTGGGGTGCATGATGTAGTTACAACCCTTATGCGTATTGTAAAACCAGATCCTGATTTAGATTAATAGCGCCATCAAAGAGAAATGCTCAAATGAAAATTCGTAAATATTTCAAAAGTATTTTTGCGTTGTTGATTTTGATTGGGAGCATTGTTTGGTTTGGGTATTCCGAATTAACCAAAAGTGAAATAAGCGGATCTATAAACCAGACTGATAAAATAGTTGTTATTTTTGATTTTGATGGGGTAATTTGTGATTCCTTTAAACAGTTCATTCAAATTTTCAACGATATTTCTCCTTGTTACAGCCTTACTAAGGTTAGTAACGAAGATTTAGATGATATACATAATTACGAAACAGAGCATGTTTTTAAAAAACACGGGGTAAGTTCTTGGAAAATGCCTGTTGTTGTGTATCACCTCAAGCGCAACATGAAACAATTAATTCCAACGCTAAAACTATATAAAGGAATTAAAGAAACTATTGAAGAGCTAATTAGTAAAGGTATTATAGTGGGAATTTTAACGTCAAATTCGCAAGAAATTGTTAATGCATTTCTAAAAAATAATGACCTAATCGGTTTTCAGTTTATTTTTTCCGGCAGTGGTATATTTGGAAAAACAAAAAATCTTAAATTCGTAAAAGATAAACTTGGCGCAAAAAATATTTTTTATGTCGGTGATGAAGTTCGTGATGTTAAAGCAGCAAATGAAGCAAATGTTCAGTCAATTGCTGTAACATGGGGCTTCCATTCAAAAAAGTTATTGGAGTCTTCTAGCCCTAAGGCTATTGTAGATAACCCAAGCGATCTTATAGCTATAGTTTCAAAGTAGTTTGCTCAAATATTATCATCAGTTTTGGGTAATCAGAAAAAATAACTAATGTATTCCAGACATTTGAAGTAGAAGAATTTATCGTTCTTTCTGTGTGTATCTGGATTTTCTTATCCGAGAGTTGCTTGGGGAATGGCAATGCGTTGCTCTTTTTCAGTTTTTTTGAGAGGAATGCCTGCATAGACACGTTTGATAGCGGATATACCAACAAGACCGCTGAATTTTTGCAATGCACGTGAGGCAATACATTCAAATATCCATGACCACAAACTTCCTAACCAGGTAGATGAAGGGAAAGTATAAAGTCCTCGTACCACGTCAACGGGAATAAACTCGCATTTTTTTAAAATCATCGAAAGTTGGGTTAATGTATATGGCTGCCCAAACCCAAAGGGCGTTTTATCACTGCGCACCCAAATGCTACGGCGATTTGGCACAACAACCACAAGGCGCCCTTCAGGGCGCAAGCATCTATAGCATTCTTGAAGGAAGTTGCTGGCATGTTGGGCATATTCTAATCCATGGATAATAATAATTTCATCAAAAATGTGGTCAGCAAAAGCCCATTCACCTTCATAAGCTAATAAAGCACGGTTGTTCTGACTATCTGGCCAGGCCAAAACACCGAAATGGGCCTGCATGAGCAGAAACTCATTTTGGGACTTGTCAGCGTATGGAGCGCCAAAGCCTACAAACAAGGTTCTATTATTATGCTCTGTCTGTCTTAGCCGTTTTAGCATTTTTTTAGCAATATCACTAACTCTTCTTGATAGGGAGGACCGATAAAATTCTTTTAAATCGATGATATCAATGCTCATGATCTTATGCTTTTTCTGACTCTGGCAATTGAAATACTAGATAATAGACCCATACTAAGCATTAAAGTTATCATAGCTGTTCCTCCGTATGACATAAAAGGCAGGGGAATTCCTACAACGGGTAAGAGGCCCATTACCATGGCAATATTAATAAATACATATAAAAATAGAGTTGTGGTTATGCCAATGGCTACTAATTTCCCAAATTTTAGTCTTGAATGATCCGCGACAGTAAATCCCCAGAAGAATAGTATGCTGAACAAACTGATAACGATTAAGCAACCGATTAAGCCAAATTCTTCCGCGAACATGGTAAAAATGAAATCTGTTTGTTTTTCTGGTAAAAAATTTAAATGACTTTGAGTGCCTTTGAGCCAGCCCTTTCCGGTAAATCCCCCTGACCCTAAAGCGATTTTTGATTGTGAGATATGGTATCCTGCGTGAGTGGGGTCACTTTCAGGGTTTAAAAATATAAGAATGCGTTTTTTTTGATAGTCATATAAAAAATTCCACAATACCGGCACAGCGCAAATAACTGTCAAAAATCCAGCAGTGAAAAACCACCACGGCACACCACTCACAAAAAATATGGCGAGCCCCGAGCTTAGTAATAGTATTGCTGTTCCTAGATCAGGCTGCCGCATGGCCAAAAGCATCGGAACGCAGATTAACATTAATGGCACAATTAAGTTTTTTAAATGACGAATTTCTTCTGTTTCCATAAAACTAAAATAACGAGCCAAAGCCAGAATGAGTGCCACACGCATGAGTTCAGAAGGTTGCAAGTTAAATACGTATAAATCAAGCCAACGTTGGGCGCCCATGCCAATGAACCCCATGAGCTCAACCAGGACAAGCATCATTAAAATAATAGTATAAATTGAATAAGCATGTTGTAACCACCAGCGAGAATCACTTGCAACGACGATTCCAAAAATAAAAAGCCCAAGAGCAAATCTAAAAAGCTGTTTGATTACCCAAGGATGGATACTGCCATTAGCAGCTGAAAACAAGGTGACAAGGCCTATAAAAACTATGGCAATGATTACTCCTAATACAGTGCGGTTTACTTGAAGAAGGCGTCTAATGTCAAACATACAAGGACCTTGCTGCTTGTAAAACTTGACCTGCAATAGGTCCTGCAACTCCACCACCACTTACACCATGTTCAATCACAACGCTTACAGCTTGTTGTGGTTTTTCTATAGGTGCATAACCAACAAAAATAGCATGGTCTTTTAAATGGTAGGGTAAATCTTTATAAGTTCCATCAGCACGTTGTTGCATTGTAATGCGGCAAACTTGAGAACTGCCTGATTTTCCTCCAAAACTCCAATCTTTTAAATTAGGATTTGCTCTGTGAGCTGTTCCTTTTGGATCATTAACAACTTTGTTCATGGCCTGTTGGATCCAATCTAACCAGCAGGGCTCAATGCCTTCAACAAATTTTTCTGGCAAACTGGTTTCATTTTTAACCAGATGTGGGGTAATAATTTTTCCTCCATTAACTAGCATAGCAATCATACGCGCCATTTGTAGTGGTGTAGAAAGAACCACTCCTTGTCCAATTGAAATATTTAAAGCTTGCCCTTTTTGTTTAAAAAATCCCTTACGAAATTTTGCCCATTCAATACTTGGAATTAATCCTTTTTTTTCACCACTTAATTCAATGCCTGTTAGTTGACCAAGTTCAAAACGAGAAGCCATCTCGACCATTTTTAAAGCACCAATTTTTAAAGCTAAATGATAAAAATAAACATCGCACGATTCTGCAATGGCTCGTTCTAAGTTAACGGTCCCATGACCTCCAAGTTTCCATGTCCAGCAATGAATGCGATTGTTTCCTAGGTCATAGTGGCCTGGACAATGTACATGGCTTTCTTGATCAACAATTCCTTCATTTAAGGCAGCTAGAGCAACCATCATTTTAAAAATTGATCCTGGTGGATATTGTCCAGCTATAGATTTGTTGATAAGAGGCTTATCTTCATGAATTAAAAGATTTTTCCACTCATTTTTTTGAATTCCTGATACGAAAAGATTACTATCGTATCCTGGTTTAGAGACCATAGCCCTGATAGCTCCAGTCTCTACATCCATCACTACTACGCTGGCATTGCGATGAGGTTCTAAAATTTTAATGATTTGTTCTTGCAGTTCAATGTTTAAGGTTGTGTGTAAATCTTGCCCAACCTTCGGAGAAGTGTGGTCAATAATACGAACAATACGTCGTCTTGCATTAACTTCCACTCGTTGCATTCCTGGTTTGCCATTAAGGGTATTTTGAAATGTTTTTTCTAAACCACTTTTTCCTATACGTAGGCCGGGAATGGGCTCAATGTTGTATTCATCTAAATCTTTTTGAGAAGCTTGCGCTACATAGCCAACGGTGTGGCATAAAATCTCTGGGTATATGTATTGTCGTATTTGAGATTTTTCAATGAGTAGTCCTGGTAAATCAGGGAGCTTTAGTTGAAGTGCTGCCATTTCTTCCCAGCTGAGGCTTTCTTTAACAATGGATGCAATTTTTGATTGTTGTGTGAGCTGTTTTTTTAGTTCTATAGTTTGGTCGTCATTTAAATTTAGCAGAGACTGTAGAATATTAATTTCATCTTCTACGTTGATGTTTGAATCTGGCGTAATTAAGCATCGATAAACATTGTGATTAATGGCTAGGACTTTTCCAGCACTATCAATAATTTGCCCTCTTGGTGGAGCAATGAGACGTGTTTGGATGCGATTGCGGTCAGCAAGGGTTCGGTAGTAGTCACGATTAAAAATTTGTAGATGGATGAGCCTCCCCAACAACCCCGTTAAAAGTATGCCTTTAGTTAAACCTAAAATAAAACTTCTACGTTTAAAAACGTGGCTAAAGGGCTCATCTATCATAATGCTGCAAAAACTTAAAAACAAATGGGTATAACGAAAACGTTATGAACATGCTTAAAGCAAGCATAAATGAAAAAACAATTTGCTGACCTAACAATAGATGTAGTGCATATTCAGCCTGATTGATCAAAATCAGCACTCCTAAAAAAACAAGCCAGCGCATGTATTGATGACTGACTTGAAGGTAACGTTTTTGCGTATGAAGCACAATGCTTGTGGCAAGCATTAAAAAACTATGAAATCCAAAAGGTAAATGATAAATAGCATCCCAAAAAAAACCAAAAACTATAAAAATTGGAAGGTCGCCTGGTTGAGGAGTGTACAATACCCAGCGATAAAGAATAATGAATGCTGTTTGTAAGCGTATTCCTATTCCTTGAAATAGAATAAGTGCATCGAATACATTACAGCACGCGAAGAAGACGAAGCGTCTCAGAAAGGTGGTAAGACTAAGATGCCATGTGGTCATAAAGTATGCTTATAATTTCAAGGCTATGGAATGTTACAAATGTCTTAACTGAAATTTCTTCGTCTTTGATAGCAGCTACAATTCCAACCAAAATATCCGGTGGGAAAATTCCTCCAACTCCGGAAGTGACCAAAAGATCACCTACTGCAGGGGGGCGTTTGTAGCTGTTGGTTATCATTTCTCGGCTTTGTAAGTGTTCTAAGGACATGGTTGATGTACCATTTCCAACTGCTATACCATTTTCACCTGTTTCAACAATTTTAATGGGAACTCGTGATGCCATATCGGTTATGAGCATGACACGCAAAATACGATTAGATGATTCAACGATACGGCCCACTAAGCCTTTTTCACTAATGGCAATATCATCTTTTTTTATAACGATATTGCTCGGAGATGCAGTGATAAGTTGTGCATCATAAAAACCAATGGGGGAACCATATACGCGAACTGTAGCCCTGTTAAATTTAGAGGGGACTTGAAAATTTGTTAAGGTCTCAAGTTGATTTATAATTTTTTGGGCTGTGCTTAATTCTATTTTTGTTTGCTGAAGTTCGTCTTCTATCTGCTCTAATTTTTTGAGATGCTCATTTAGTTTTGTGCGAGAGGAAGCCCAATATTTAATGCTGTTAAAATTTTGAGATATGCTACCAAAAAATCGATTGGTTGTTCCTATTGAGTGAAGCAACGGGGAAGATATATTTTGAAGAGAATAATGAGCGTAAGGACTACTTGGTAGATACCAATAGCTCACGCTCAAATATAAGATCGTGGCTGCGCAAAATAGGATTAAAATCCGGCGCACTCTGCCACGTCAACTAGTAAGAGTTTACTAAAACAGTACGTAATGCTTCCATCTCTTCGAGCGCACGGCCTGTTCCAAGGACTACGCAATTTAGCGGGTCTTCAGCAACAAAAACAGGAACACCAGTTGCATTTGCAATAACCTTATCAAGATTTTTCAAAAGAGCTCCACCGCCTGTCATAACAATTCCACGATCAACAATATCAGCTGATAATTCAGGAGCTGTGCATTCAAGTGCTGTTTTTACACCTTCTGCTATTGCTGCCACAACTTCAGTAAGTGCTTCAGCTATTTGTTTTTGACTGACTTCAATCTCTTTTGGGATGCCGTTAATTAAGCTGCGTCCTTTGATAGAAAGAGTAATTTCCTCACTATTTGGCATGACAATGGCTGAACCAATTTTTTTCTTAATTCTTTCAGCTGTTGCTTCGCCAATTAATAGATTATGAGAGCGGCGAATATAGTTGATGATTGATTCATCCATTTTATCACCACCAGCGCGAACAGATGTTGCGTAAACAATACCACCTAGGGATAACACTGCGACTTCCGTAGTTCCGCCACCAATATCAACAACCATTGATCCAGTGGGTTCGGTTACAGGCATGCCAGCACCAATAGCTGCTGCCATTGGTTCTTCAATTAAAAATACTCGACGTCCACCAGCACTCTCGGCTGCATCTTGAATGGCACGGCGTTCAACCGGAGTTGATCCTGAAGGAACGCAAATAATAATTTGTGGTGCTGCAAAGCTGCGGCGGTTATGCACTTTTCTAATGAAGTGCTTAATCATTTCCTGTGCAACTTCAAAATCAGCAATAACACCATCACGCAAAGGGCGAATTGCTTGAATGCCTCCAGGAGTGCGACCAACCATCATTTTAGCTTCTTCACCTACGGCCAACACTTGTTGACGACCGTTACGGCTGGTTATAGCAACAACTGAAGGTTCATTTAGGACTATTCCTCGACCTTTTACATACACCAAAGTGTTTGCAGTTCCCAGATCAATAGCCATGTCAGCAGATAAATACCCAAGAAGGCGAGACAACATAATATTTCACAAAATTTATCAATCGTTACCGTAATGTACTTTGGTAGCGAAAAAGAATCAAGATTAGAGAACGCTAAATTAATTTAAAAATAATCATTCCAAAGGTAACGCCATAAAATGCTATTCGTTTTAGAACGTGTGGAAGTGGGTGGATCAGCGATGCAACGGTAAAAATAATTAATCCAGGATAAATGACATCCAAGATCGGTGTTAAAAATGCTGAAATTCCTTTAAAATCTAGCAATGATAGGGCAAACGAAATAAAACTGGTGGCTGCTAATACATAATGAAAGTAGTTATCTTTTAACTTAAATAGCTTATGTAAGAAACCAGCGTATAAATTATTTAGAGCTGTGGCGGTTGTAAGGCATGAAAAGCCCATGGCAAATGCAATAACTATTGTAGAGTAGCTACCAAGAAGATGTTTGGTTAAAGTTGGTAACATTTCTGTTGGCTGCACAGTTTGTATAACGCTAGCGTAAGATGCTCCTAAATAAACTAACCCTCCATAAGCAAGTGCAATAACAGAGGCGCCAATAAAACTTGCTTTTGCAGAGATCCAAAAAATAATTCTAGGATCTGTGCTTGATCCACATTGTTGCTGAACATGATTAAAAATAAGAGCAGAAAAGAAAAATCCAGCAATTAAATCCATTGTTTGATAACCTTGAAATAATCCAAGTTCGAAGGCGCTTTCGTAGGTGTGGGTAGAGAGGGGTAAAGATGGTGCGCCCATAATTCCAACAATTATAATTAAAGCTAGGGTGCCAAGCTTAATAGGCGTCATAAATTTACCGATGATGTTTAGCATGCGAGTATCTTTTAAGCCTGTTAAGAAGCAAATAAAAGTAAAAATGCAAGAAAAAGTCCATAAAGGAATGCTTGGTTCAAGCACATGAAATCCGCCAAATGCAACGGTTATACAACGTGGGACCACGCCAAAAGCGCCTAAAAGAGATAACAAAATCAGTGGGATTATGATGTTTGCGCCAAAGCCGAGTTCTTTGAAAAATCGATCATATGAACCTTGATAACGTTTAATGGCAAATACACCAGCAAATGGGATGAGTATTCCGCTGATCAATAAACCTAAAAAACCAATTTCCCAATGGTTGAGACACGAGCTGCCAATTTGCATTGGAAAAACAAGATTTCCCGAACCAAAAAACATAGCAAATATTGAAAAACCGAGTATAAAAATTGATGGACGCATGACTGTAACTCCTGAAAAAATATAAAAAAGTAATGAGAAAAATTGAATCAGAGCGGTTAGACCGCCACAGTTACTACCACGACAACGGGAGACAGTGTGTATTCTTGATTAATCATGATACATTCCCATTGTTATGTTGCAAGAGTCTACATGGTACTTTCTCAAGGTGAAACGATCAATCATTTTTTGTGCGTGCAAGATCAGACGGCATGTGAATTGTGATGCTAAAGCAATTTTCCAATTGATTCATTAACCATATCAAACCGAGCAAGTAATTGCCCATCATAGTCATCGCTGCCTATAGCAATAGCTGCCATGTTTAAATTTTTAGCAAATAGCCAGTCAGTAATGCTGTCTCCAACGTATACAACTTCACTGGCTTGTAGGTTGAAGTGCCTCAGGGCAATTAATCCCATTTCCGGATGAGGCTTATCAAATGGGGTGTCTCCTGAACCAAGCACTAAGTCATTAGGTATTTTGAATTGTCCAATTTCTTCACGCAGTAGGTCACCTTTTTTATTGCTAATAATGGCAATGCCATAACCAGATTTCTTTAGTGATTGCAATAAAGGAAGTGTTCCTTCGCACAATTTTATATCATTTTTGTTTTCATGAATCGCATCATAAAAAATACGCAAGGCCTCTTTCCAGTTGTCTCCAAAAATCTTTGGAAAACTTTCACGAGAAGAAAGTCGTGCTCGAACTTTGAGTTCTTTCATGTTTATTTCTGATAATCCAAAGTGTGCTAACACAACGTTTGTGGCCTTAAAAAGGATTGGCCAAGTGTCGACTAAGGTATTATCCCAATCAAAAAATACTGCGCGAAATGTTTGTGGGGAATTGTCATTGTTCATTTTAAAGGTCTTGGGTCAGTGGTGTATTTGTCCATTAAACGTTGGTCAGCTCCATTGGGTGCAGCACTATTATCCATAATTGTTGCTTTTAAGACAATTACTAATTCTACGATTGTGTCGCCTTCTGTTAAACTGCCAGTTAAATCACGAAGCAGTGGAACTTCATCAAGGCCAGGAAGTCCTTGCTTATGTTCTGATGAACGTACTTCCATTAATCCACCAAGAATTGCCATTTCTTTGTTATGTAGCCTTAACACTGAATCAATCTCACGAACTTCTACAACAGGAATAAGCGACGGTGTTGGTGATTTTAGTTTATTTGAATCAACATTGATTGAGGCGTTATAAGCAATATCAATAGCGGGGTCAGCAATAGATTGAGTAAGCCTAGAAATGCTTGGTCTTAAAAACAATATAATTTCGCCAGTTTCTGGATCAATCGATGGTTGCACTAGCATAATTAATCCAATAGGTACTGTTTGAATATCGCTAGAGACGGTAGTGCTTTCTCGACTGTTTTGGGAGTTGTACATTTTGTCGTAATTAAGCCTGAAATACACTTTAATTTTGGGCAACTTTTAAAATAGCTGCTTGATTGTTCATAACGGTAAGTCGTGGACTTGATAAGGTTCGAACAAGTCCAAACTCTTGCAAGGTATTTGCTATAGCAGAAAATCTAGAGCCTTCTGCACCAAAGCTAACCATATCAGCTTGAGCAGAAGCTGGATCTAAAAAGACGCCTTTTTGGGCCATATCTCCAAATTTTGCATTCAGTTTTAAATCACCTTTTGTTCCAACTGTTTGTCAGTTGATACCGCTTCTGTATTCATCTTTAAGCGTTACTTCAATAATTTTTGCTTCAATCAGCACTTGACAGCATGCAACATGACGCAATTTTTCTAAATACAATTGAACTTGCTGATGTTGTTTTCGATTTGCTCGCAGCGCTACTAAACCAGCCTGGCGATGCATTGAGTACGAGCCTTTTTCTTGACCAGACTCGAGAATCGTTTTTAGATTTTCTTCTAGCTCGTTCCAAAAATCATTTTTGGTCGTTGCCTTTAAAGCACTTTTTGAAACGTTATCACTCATATTACTCTTTGCAGGTCCAACACTTGAAAACACATCGGATGCTACAGCTAAATGGTCTTCACTTGTGCGAGACAGATTTAAAAACTGTACATTGTAGTTTTGTGAATAAGGTGTATCACGCTCTATACGAATAGCGTTATCTATGACGTCGTATCGCAAATTCGCCATTTCACACATGGATTTTATGACATCAATAAATGGACGTTTTTGGGCGGTAAAAATAATTTTTGCATCAATGGTGTGGTCTAGCTGCAAATCAACGCCAGCTTGACGGGCTAGTTCTATAAACACATTTTTTAAGGAAATGTTTTCAGAAACAGAAACGCTAACTAATTGATACATTATTTTAGGTAGTTTTATTGCCTCTTTTTTTTGTGGAATTTTTTTAACCGTTGCAGTTTGTGCTACAGAATCAGTTGGTTGAGCAAGTTCTTTTGCTTCTGTTTTATCAATCTTTGGCATAAGCGATTGATGATCGACCATTTCTCTACAGCCAACTAATAGAAAAAGTAGAAAAAGCAATGCTGGCAATATGCACACTCAGTTTAAGTCCCACCGTTTCAGTGAAGCAAATGTCAGAATATTTGGCTAGGGGTAGGTCCTGCGGTTATTATATGCAAGATACATTTATTAATTAAAGGTAATATACGTATGTGTTTATAGATTAACTTAAATTTAATATATTTTTTATTATTATTTACTTGCGCAATTAATTTCTTGTTGGTGGTAAAAATGAAAATATTATATATTCCATCTCTGATGGTGATCTCATCTTTCTCTAATGCCATATCAGGTGCAGCCGCAATTGGTGATCACTTAGATGATTTACATATAACTGACACAATTATGGGTAATCGTAGAACTAATGTGGGCTGTCATCAAACCTTATATCCTATGGTGAGCACGCCTTTGGTTGTTAATTGTCATCCATATAACCCCACTGATGTTGCAGGCAGTCCTGCTCCTTCATATGCTTCTCATCCACTTGTTGTAAGATATAATCCAGATGTCGTTCGCGAGATTTTGCCAGAATTTATCAAGACACATCTTGATGCTGCAGGTCCTACTTGCCAGCTTTTTCTAAACGTTCAAGATAATCCTTGGAATGGAACGCAAATACAGCTGCGATCTCATGCTTTTTCAGATCTATTTCCAGCAATGGGTGGAAATTATCAAAGCGTTAATGTGCTTGTCTGTCGTGGTGACGGAACTCCTCTTCTCAGTGGCGTAAGTTCAGTGCATTTGCATGATGGGGTAGCATCTCCCAGTAACTTTGCAATTGCAGGACTAGATCACACGCTCACTGAAGATTTTTTCAGTGTTGTAACTTATCTGGGAAGAACTGTTATTAATCGCCATATTCTACTAACTGTACCTGTTCGAGAACGTTTCCAAGATTTTTTATGTGCACCAACAGCCTCTGACAGATCTCCAAGTTTTTTCTCGCCGCTTCTTGGTGCTGATTATTCTCATTTTTTAAATGAGAATGGAGTTATTTAGACCGCCCTAAATATGATATTAATTACTGGGTCACACTTACGTCTGCTATGTGAATCTCCACTAATATTAACTATTTTTTAAATCTTATTTGTTAAAGTTAATAAAATGACAATTCAAGCAGTGGAGTATTTCGTGTTTTCAAAAATTTTTCTTAGCCTAGTGCTTACTACAGCATCAGTATCTAGCATTTATTCGGCTGATCATAGCGCTGTGGAGACGCTAGACTCTCAGTTGACCCCCGAAATAACCACGCAAATTGCAAAAGAAATGGCTGACAAACCTGATGGATTTAAAATACATGTGAACGGATGGTCTGTCCGAAAAGTAAAAGATCCTACGGTTCTTCAGGTTGATTTGATGAGCGAGATTCTTGCGAAAATTGATAAGAATCTTACAGATCTTAAATACCCAAAAAGCGGTGATTATACAATTCTTGTGCATCAGCCAGTTGAGGGTCATAACTATTATCGCGTTATAAATTTTAGCGTTAATATTGAGGCTGCTAAAGCTGAAGATATTATTACAAATGTAAATGCTCAGCTATTGGTTGAAGTCAACATGCAAGATATGGCGGCAGTAGCTGAAGATATTCATCAAGAACCTCGTGTACATGCAACAGCTGAGCACCTACATAATGTGGCTGCGGTTCCAGAGCGTGTGCATATGGAAGAAGAACGCGCGCATCAACCAGCAGTAGTGGCTGAAGATGTTCATCAAGAACTTCGTGTACATGCAACAGCTGAGCACCTACATAATGTGGCTGCGGTTCCAGAGCGTGTTCATGTGGAAGAAGAGCACATGCACCAACCAGCAGTGGCAGCTGAGCATGTTCATCAAGAACCTCGTGTGCATGCAACAGCTGATCACCTACATAATGTAGCTGCCATTCCAGAACACGTACATGAATCAGCACAACATGCACCTGATGTTGCGGGAGGACATGAGCAGAGTCATATGGTTTCTGGTTTAGCATCTCCAGCTCCAGCTTCATTGTCTGATCATCTGGGAAATCTATTTAGTGGTGCAGATCGCGTGCATTCTGAAGAGCACGTGCATTCGGAAAGAGTACATGCAGAGGAACACTTACATCAAGAACACGTGCATCATTAGGTCAATCAAAGTAAGCCGCTTAAAGAAGCGGCTTTTCTTTAAGTTTGTTTTTAAGGGATTTTGGGATGTATACCCATTTTTCGATGCCTTGCTCCAAAGCCTGTATCATAAGAGTTTTTCCATGCTCAACATCTCTCTCATGAATGTGGTAAATTCCCTGAAGCCATAATGCAAAGGGGTTGTTTGCGTTTTTAACAAGCATAATGTCGATAAAACTTTTTGCTTTGTCTAATTGATGGTTTTCAATAAGCTCCTTAATATATGAAATTAACAAATCGCTGCGTTTTGGCGCTTTTTGCAAAACAGCACGTGCAACATTTTCCCGCATATTTTGCTTTTTACTGTCAGGTCCTTGAAAATATTGCATTCCGTGAAGCATCGCTACATCTAGCACCAAGGGGCTAGTTTTTGGATCATAGACCTTAAACACCAAATTGAGCTCAGCAGTTATTGCGCGAGATGGTGTGCGGTTTATTTTTTTCAATGTATTTAGGGTAAAGTGCCCCAAATGAAATCCTTGGTAATTGTAAGCTTTTTTTATAGCTGCTTCATTTGGTAATTTTTTGCTGTTAGTAAATCTAAAAAACAGTGAATTGGGGTTTGCAGGATATAGTGCTGCCGTTTGCCAATAAGTAATGGCTCCATGTGCACAAAGCACCGTTGAAATACCTAACCATAAATTGGGTAAGGGTGCTCTGTTAATGATAAGTGTATGTTTATTCAACGTTGAAAACCCCAATATAAAAAATGGCCATACACATACTAAAGTGAACCATGTGGAGGTTAAAGAGCCAAAAAGCACAGTGAAAATGAGCACGTTAAATGGAATTTTTTTAGAAGTTTGTTCGGCAAATGGCGTTAATATTAACATTACATAAAAGACTAGTCCTATTAATCCCGTACTAAATAACGACTCAACACCTAGGTGCATGCAATGGAAATCAAGCCGATTAATGCCATCCCAACTAGGTTTCCAAGAATGATCATTAAAAAAAGCTACCGGAAGTGCCGTGATTGTCTTTTGAAGATTTTCAAAGTAATATCCCCAACCACAGCCAAAAATTAGACTAAAGGGCTCATCTTTCCAAGCAAGAACATAACTTTGAATTGCGAATTTTCTAGATTCTAAAGTTGAAAACTGTGGTAAATTGCCCAAAAAATAGATGGCTATTACACTTGCCAAGGGAATGCTTGCACTTAAATATTTTTGCAAACAATATCCATGCTTAGTTTTTCTGGTCATCAACCAAAAACATATAACTGCAAAAATTGCGACCCACGCCGTTTTGTTATGTGATAAGAACAAGAGTAGGCTGCTTAAAAAAAGCAACATTCCATATTTTATTTTACTGGTGGTAAATGTGCTGATTACATATATTCCCAAAGCGATTGGGGCCAAGAATGCCTCAAAAACATAAGGTAACCAATCAGGATTAATGCTTAACCCATATCTTGGGTGATGTAGAAAAACCAAAAGACCCGCAACAGTCCCAGCAAATATCGCAGACCAATGGATTAAGTTTTTTTTTAAAATATTATCAAGTCCAAAAGAATGAAGAGATAACCCGAAAAATAAGATGGTTCCTTCTCCCAGCAGTGGTACACCTAAATGATGCAGAATAGGATTTTTTGCCCACAACGTGCCAACCAAAGAAAAAATAGCAAAGCCTGCAAAAATCAATGTGTGCTTTGAACAAAACAAATTTCTTTTGGCGCTCCATAAAATGCACAAGCATAAACCAATTATTGCAAACATCATGTGTGCCGCAACCAAAACGCATTCCGAATCAACCCATATGCCAATCCTGAATGGAGGAAGTGCTGCTACAAAAAGCCAAAAGCTAATAGCTATTGCAACAGATAAAGTGTTTTCAAAGATGTTTATTAGTTTTGCATTTTTTATGATGACATCCAATTTTTTAAAATCTTTTGTGGTTTCTAATTTTTGCCTATTTTTGGTGTTGAGGTAAGTTTTTAACCACAAAATAATAAAAATTATTTTATAACAAGCGCAACCGTGCTTAAAAGACAACGGTTAGTTAAAATAGTTGCACATACATAAAATGGATAGCATGAAAAGCACAAAATATTTGATAGACTGACCTCGTTAAGTTATAGATTTTTATCCTGTGGGCAGATTTTGCGCGCTCTTTTTGTTTTCGGCTGTCCATCTTTTTGGCAATGTAAATCAACCTTCTTTAGATCAAGTACAAGTTATTCAATCAACTGATCAAGTAAGCAACCAAGAAAAAGATAGTTCTGAGGTGATGGGTGTTGAGCAACAAAAAGTCCCGGCCACAGAAGAAGCGCCCCTGAAGACTGCGCCGATTAAACCTGATGAGCCGCAATCATTTAAACTTATGCCTCATAAAGCGATTTATGAAATACAGCTTCATCCACGTAAAAAACCAAACGATCCAACGGTTAGGAATGTTACAGGGAGGGGTTCTATTGAGCTCGTTAAAACAAAAGAAGGCTGGGTGTACAACCAAAATTTAGAAGTGCAAATTCATTACTATGATGGCACAACAACAGCCATTGAAAGAAATATTGCCTCGTGGGAATCCCCCACTGAAGTATCTTTTCATATTGAAAATTTTCGTGATGGTGCTTCAGAATCTCTTTTACAAGGCGGGGCTGAATTGACGGATGAAGGAGGCTGGCGCGTTTATTTCCAAAAACCCGAAATGGATGGTTTTATAACAGATCAGCATCTTGTATTTCCGATTGGTCATCTAGAAAAAATACTGGAAATCATCGAAAAAGGAAAAAATATTTTATCTGATCAAATTGTTTTTGATGCCACTTATGAAGTGCACGAGCCTGTGCGAATTAATACTATTATTACGCCTCTAAAAGATAAAAAAGTGTCTTTGAAAGATAAGTCACTCTTACCTTCAAGCAAAATATGGCGTCTTCAAGAAGCTTTGTACGATCTTCAGTCTTCTAACCCTGTTCCTGACTACGAAGAGAGCAATATAGATCTGTTTTCTACGGGAGTAATAAGCGCCATGGAGACAACCTGGGGTGAAGGCATCACCGTTGTTTTAAAGCTTAAAGAGCTAACCGTTTACCAATAACCATCAGAGATGAATATGATGCCTTCAAAACTAAAAATTGGTGATGAAAAAGGATCTGTATTATTTCTAGAGGAAGTCGCAAGTTTTTCTGGCGATACAGGTGTTTTTGAATTTGATCACAATCTTCAATCGCTAATTCATGCTCATGATTTTAATGGTGTTCAGGCTATTGTATTTGGTAGGTTTGAAACAAGTTTTAAAATGACCTTGGAAAAACTTCACAACATTATTTCAGCAAAACCAAAACTTAAAAATATTCCCATCATTTGTGAAGCAGATTTTGGTCACTCAACGCCCATTATAACGTTTCCTATTGGTGGGTGGTGTAAGCTAAGCGCAAACTCTGGTGGTGTTGAGCTGAGCATTTCAGGCAGTAAGTGAATTTTCCTAGAAGAAAATTTTTCACGGCAAATTTAGCCCTTAAGCGCTAGTTTCTCAAAAATATTTCTTGACCACTCGTAATTCTTTTAATAGTGTTCTTTCTATGAACGCTGGATTTAAAAATTCGTTGAGCACTTTTCAAAAAACTAAAGATCACGCTGATCACAGGGTTCTTTTAAACCTTCTTAGTGCGCTTGGTGATAATCCTCAGGTTTCTCAGCGAAGGCTTGCTGGCGATTTGGGTGTGGCTTTGGGCCTCATCAACACTTACCTGAAGCGTTGTGTCTTGAAGGGGTGGATTCGTGCGAGAGAAGTTTCTCCCCAGAGAATTTCATATTTTTTAACACCAGAAGGCTTTAGCGAAAAAAGCCGAATGGTTGCTGATTATTTGAGTAGGTCATTACATTTTTTCAGAGATGCAAAACACCAATGTGACACAGCCTTTTCTGTTTGTTTAAAAAATGAGTGGAAAAATATAGCGCTTGTGGGAGCTGGTGATTTAAGAGACATAGCTGTTTTGGTTGCTGATGGTGCTGGTGTGTGTATTACATTGGTAGATATTGAAAATGATATTAATTTCGGCAGCTTCGATGCTATTTTGATAACAGATGTGACTAATCCCCAAGCCATTTACGATTCTTTGAAAGGCATAATGCCGAAAGAACGATTGATACTGATGGAATTACTTCATGTGTCTGATCATGAGTTTGAAATGGAGCAGAGCGCATGAGGTGGTTTGTAGTTTACACTCAACCGCTTAAAGAAATGGTTGCAAAGCAGCATCTTGAAGAGCAAGGATATGATGTTTACTTGCCAATTTTTAAAAAAACACGTCGTCATGCAAGGCGTGTAGATGAAGTATTGCAACCTTTATTTCCAAGATACTTATTTGTAGAGTTGGACTTGAAGGTTGATGCATGGAGAGCTGTAAATGGCACTCGTGGAGTTGCGTATTTATTGTTGAATGATGGGCATCCATTGGGTATATCTACATCTATTATTGAAGAGTTAAAAATCCTAGAAAATGATGGTGTTGTTCCTATTGAGTGCGTGAGTACCTTCACAAAAGGGGAAAGCTTACGTGTTGTTGATGGTGCTTTCAAGGATCAAGTTGCGGTATTTCAGATGATGGACGATAAACAGCGCGTGCAGCTGTTATTAAATTTTTTAGGCAGAGATACAAGAATAACTGTGCCTGTTTATGCAGTTGAATCAGCGTAGAATCAGTTGAATAGATCCTGATGTAATTTAGGATTGAAGAGTTAACTTTATTAGGTCTTGAGTGATTTTCACCCAGACTGCGGCAGCTATAGAAAGAACATATTAAATTAATGTCATCGCCTTCTATTTTATCGGCAATTCAAAAGCTTAGGTTTATTCTGACAAAAGAAGAAAAGCTAAAGTGGGTTGGGATTGTTGCATTTGCATTAAGCACGTCTTTGTTAGAGGTTGTTACAGCATCAGTTATTGTGGTTTTTGCGCAAGTGCTTAACCAGCCTGATATTGGTCAAAAATACTTGTGCATGCTTGGTTTTTCAGATGCATTAACTCCCGGTCGAATTGTTCTGTATATTGCCGTTATTGTTGGGGTGATTTATCTGATAAAAAATCTGATTGCAGCTGCAGAAGTATTTTATCAAAACTTTACAATTCAGAAGATGAACTATCATTTTAAAAAGAAATTGCTTCACCGATATGCCGAAGCCGACTATGGGTTTTATCTGACGCGAAACTCTTCTTTGGGTGTAACTGTAGTAGGTGGTGATGCTGAGTTAATGTTTTCAAGTGGCATGCTTTCAATTGCCAGTATTCTGTCAGAGGGCGTTATTTTTATTTGCCTCATTGGTATGGTTGTTTTTATGCACCCATCGTTAGCTATTATGATTTTTGGAATTAGTGCGTGTCTGGGGCTTTTTGTTGTGAAAATTATGCTGCCTCAATTTTATCGCTGGGGACAGAGAATGCAAGAAGCTGCTCTTAACAGCAGTCAGAATTTGTTACAATTTTTTCATGGATTTAAAGAAATTGTTCTTCTTGGGAAGCGAGAAGCATTTGTGAATGCCTTCCAGTATCATTCTCGTAAAAAGTCTCGTATACAAGCGATTCAAACGGCTACTAATGCTCTTCCGAGAATGGTAATAGAGGTCTTATTTGTTGGGTTATTTGTGACAACAATCGCCTTTTTGTGTCTAGAACACGAAAGTCCTGTGCAGATGATTGGTGTGCTAGGTGGCTATCTTTACTTGGGATTTCGAGTGATGCCCGGATTGAACAGAGTTATTAATCAATTGAATGTTTTTAAGGCAGCAATTCCTTCGATTGATAGAGTTTACACAGAGTACAACACGGTAGCCGCAAAAGAAAATTATGTAGATATTCCTGATTTTGTATTTGATCGGTGCATTGAAATAAAGGGAATTTTTTTTCGCTATCCTAATATTGAGAAAGATGCACTTAACGATATTGCATTTCAAATTAAAAAAGGCGAATGCATTGGAATTGTGGGAGAAACTGGGTCAGGAAAATCAACCTTGGTTGATGTTCTTCTGGGGCTTTTAAAAACATACAAGGGGTCTCTGTTGATTGATGGTAAGTACCCAGTAAACTCATATCAGTGGCATCAAAAAATAGGATATGTTCCACAAAGTGTTTATTTGACAGATGATACTGTCGAGTCGAACATTGCTTTTGGAGAAAAAGAAATTGACGAGAGTAGGCTGAATGCTGCAATTGATGCGGCACAGTTACGCAAGTTTGTTGATCAATTGCCAGAGGGCACTAAAACTTTGGTAGGAGAGCGTGGCATTCGTTTGTCTGGAGGTGAGCGTCAACGTATTTCAATTGCTCGTGCGCTTTATCGTAATCCTGAAGTTTTGATTTTTGATGAGGCTACGTCAGCACTTGATAATAAAACAGAAGCTAGATTAATGGAAACAATTAACGCAGTTAGCCAGAGTCGTACGGTTATCATGATTGCTCATCGCTTAACAACATTGAAAGACTGCGATCGAATTGTGGAAATGGATGGCGGAAAAGTTAAGAAAATTACAAATGTCATTAATAAAGAAAATATGTCAGAGGGAAGTTAATTTTTATTAAGCAAAAATTTTTAGATACGTTAATTCGAGGTGAAATGCTACATGATACTAACTTGCATTCTGCTGGCCCTTATTGAAAAGAAAAGACGAAAAAAATTAGTCATGAGCTTAAGGAGAAAGGGATTAAAAATTTCAGAGGATATGATAGCGGTGTAGGGACCAGTTATTATGACAATGTCGTGACAAATCCTTGTCCCATAAATTAATTATTTTTTCAAGCTTCTAGTCGATCTGTCAAATAACCTGATTGAATTTAAATATTATGAAAGCAATTATCAATTTTGAAAAATGATTATTAATATTTTTATTCAGAAAACCCAAGAGTATAAATAATATGGCTAAAGAACTGCATATTGGCACAGTAATTTTTGATAAAAAAATTGATTTTGTTTCAAGCACTTTTATGTTTCCTTATTCTTGTTTTAATAGTGATTTTTTGAAGCATTATCCGCTGCATAATTTTACAACTAACACAATAAAGCTTTTTGATAATTTTCATGAAAGGGAGTCAGTTTACAATGAATGTAAAAACCTTGCGTACAGCTATGTTGCCAAATTTAAGAGGGAATATGAGAAAGATGTTGTTTATCCAGAAATATTTTATATTTTAATTTTATTTCCTTATTATTTTACGGTAATAAATTTTACTTTTGCACGTTACCTTTACATAAAAAAATTTATCTCTCTAAATATGAAAGAAGATTTTTTTGTAAATACTTTTGAAATGCATCTGCCAAAAAAATTTGAAACAAAAAAAGAATTTTTAACTAATTTATATACAAACATTGATCTTCAAGAGTGGTTAGTGTCTGTTATCTTGACTAAATTAGACTTTGAAAATGTGATTATTAGAAGGTCAAAAGGCAAAGTCAATATTTATACAATCGAAAATATAAAGAAGTCTTTTTATGTGAGCTTATTCAGTTTTTTTAGTAAGCTTGAAAATATATTGAAATTTCATAGAGTTATTTTTTTTCTCTTGGCATCTTTAGTGGCATTCCTTCCCTATAGTGTGACGTCTTTTAATAATATTTATGGAGTGGGGGCTTTTCGTTCTTTGTTATACTCTGCCATTCTGAACATGAGAGGTTTTAAAAAGAGAGAAAAAGTTAAGAAAACTCCTGATGGCAGTGATAGTAGTCATCTTAAATTTGATTTTCCTGATGAGTTTGTAAATATACTGGATGAAGTCATTGCTTATACATTGCCTAATTCTCATGGTGTTTTTTTTGATAAGTATAAGAGCCAAGCTGAGAATGAAAATACTTTCGTTCGGGGAAAGGTGAGATTTGATTCTACGGGGTTCATGGATGACCAAAAAAGTTTTAAACACGCTTGTTCCGTGTTAAATGGTGAAAAATTAGTATTTGTTCAGCATGGATCCAATTACTGCACTACTGCAAATTCATGGGCTGCGGATTCTTATGAATATCAAGGGGATTATTTTGTCAATTGGGGGAATGTGACCCCAAAAAAAAGGCATTGTGAATTTATTGTAATGCCCAGTCCGTCTCTTTCTCGACTAAAAGATAAGCATAAATGTCAAAATCAGTCGTTGGTTCTGGTTGGGACGAATCAAAGGCAAACAATGGATGGAATATGCATTGCTGATCCAGCTTACTGTTGGGATTATTTGAGGTCTAAAGAGAATTTTATTAGTGGGCTTAGTCAAAATGTGCTATCAAGCTTGCTTTATAGGCCTTGGTTGAGCCAAGACACAGAATATTTTAATGATGAGAAATATATGAGGTCGCTATTCCCTGATCTTAAAATTTTGACTGGTAATTTAACAAAAGAAATATTAAAAACTAGACTTCTAGTTTTAGATCATTATGGCACAGCATTTTATGAAGCTATGGCAGCAAACACCCCTGTGATGATTTATTTTGGTTATCCAGAGTGTGCATTTACTCAGCAAGCGCAGGAAATGTTTGAAGAGTTTAAAAAAGCGGGAATTTTTTACGATGATGCAGAAAGCGCTGCTAAGGCCATTAATGTACTGTGGGACGATGTTGAAGAATGGTGGTTTTCAGAAAACGTACAAAATGCTAGAAAAAAATTCAATTATCTTTTTGCGCTAACTGATAGGAACTGGAATTGGCAATGGATAAAATTACTTTTCAAAATAAGTTGACTTCAGATGGAAATAGCATGAATGAGTTGAGCACAGAAACTTCACCGCTTGTTACGATTGGTTTTTTAACCTACAACCATAAAACAAACATTGATCCTGCAATTTTTATTGGGGCTCTTGAAAGCTTAGTTAACCAAAATTACACAAATAAAGAAATAGTGATATTTGATGATTGTTCAACCGATGGAACCTATGAAATATGTCAAAAATATGCGGCACGTTACTCTTTCATAAAACTTTTTCGTAATGAAAAAAATCTTGGCGCTATGGAAAATTTTGAGAAATTATTATCCAATACTTCCGGAGACTTTTTCTTGTGGGCATGCCCCGATGATGGTTACGCAAAGAATTATCTAACCGAATGTGTGGGTAGATTTAATAAAAATAAAAATGCAATTATTGTCGCAACTGCTCTCAAAACAACCTATGATAATGGCGACATTCAAAGTTTCCATTATCACGATTTTTTTAGAAAGTTACCCTTTAGAAAGCTAGTTAGAAATACACTAAAGAGTATTGATTCTTTAGGAAATAATGTGCACTATCCACCTCTGATTCACTCTAGTTTGGTTAAAACAAAATTTATTCCAAAATTGTATTGCCGTGAACAATTTTACGTAATAGAAGAAGCTTGGTTTTTAAATGCTTTAATTTGGGGTGGCATTGAATACATTGATGATGTGCTGTATTTTCGACGGGATTTTTCTTTGAGCCATTCTGTAAAACTTAAGGAGCATGGCGCAAAATTGTCCGAGCGTTTTGGTTTTCTTAAGTATATCCTGATGTATGTAATACACTTCTGGCTTCAGCCGTCCATTAAAATGAGTAAAAAATTTATGTATTTGCATTTAGCATTGATTGCTATGAAAATTCGTGTGTACCCAAAAATGAAAGCACAATTCAAAGTTATGCTTCTTAATTTAATTAGAAAAATAGGTTTTATGAGATATGACAGTAAATAAAAATAATAAGCACTCTTTTTGCTGCAGAATTAGTGATAAACCATCAGAAAGCGTTATTTCCTATGGTAAAATGCCAATTGCCAATGGATTTTTGAATTCTGAAGAATTTTCTAAGGAGTATTTTTTTGAATTAGCTGTGACCTTTTGCCCAACAAGTAAAATGTTCCAGCTGATTGAGCAGCCTGATCCTAAAATGATGTTCCATGAAAATTATGCATTTTTTTCAAGTACATCGAATAAGATGGCAGAGCATTTTGAAAAAATGGCTAATAACTACACCGCTAATTTTTTATCGAACCCTAAAGATGCATTTGTGGTTGAGCTTGGTAGTAACGATGGCATCATGCTACGTCATTTTGCAAAAGCAGGCATTAAACACCTCGGAATTGAGCCATCTTCAAATGTTGCCGAAGTTGCGCGTCAAAACGGTGTAAATACTATCTCTGAATTTTTTGGAGAAGAAACAGCACGTAAAGTCGAAGCCGAATACGGCAAGGCAGATATTATATCCGCTGCTAATGTCATGTGTCATATACCTGACCTTAACTCTGTTGGTAAAGGAATTGGTCTTCTGCTAAAAGATACAGGAATTTTTGTTTTCGAAGATCCGTATCTTGGCGATGTGATTAAGAAAACTTCTTATGATCAGATATACGATGAGCATGTTTATATATTTAGTGTGCAGTCTGTATTGAATGCTTTTTCTCCGTATGGTTTAGAAGTATTTCATGTTGACCCACAAACTACACATGGTGGTTCTATGCGATATTATTTATGCAGAAAAGGTGCTCATGCTATAAAAGAATCTGTCGGTAATCAGCTTAAGATTGAAGATTCTCTCAGATTGGATAAAATAGAAACCTACGAGCAATTTGCTAGAAATTGCGAGCAGAATAAAAATGACTTTGTTAAATTGCTCAAGCAACTAAAAGCTGATGGCAAGCGCGTCGTGGGCTATGCTGCGACTTCTAAAAGCACTACAGTTTTGAATTATTGTGATATAGGGCCAGATTTAATTGAATATATTTGTGACACAACGCCAATAAAGCAAGGAAAGTTTAGTCCGGGTATGCATATTCCTATAAAATCCTATGAAGATTTTAAAAATGATAGGCCTGACTATGCTGTTCTGTTTGCTTGGAATCACGCGCAGGAAATTTTTGAAAAAGAAAAAGCTTTCATAGATCAAGGTGGTAAGTGGATTGTGTTTGTGCCTGAAGTTAAGGTGCTATCTTCACAAGAAAGTTTAATACAAAATGTCGCTTAAAATATTTTGTGGCAATCCTCAAGCGCAGTTCAAGAGCTACCGACAAGAAATTCTTGATGCTGTTGCTAGGGTATGTGAAAACGGACCTTACGTTCTGGGGCCAGAAGTAGAGGCTTTTGAGTCAGAATTTGCAGCTTATCACAACGTTAAGCATTGTATTGGAGTGGGCAGTGGCACAGATGCTTTGGCATTAACCATGAGGGCTTTTGAAATTGGCGCAGGTGACGAAGTTATTACAGTATCACATACAGCGCTTGCTACGGCTGCCGCTATAGTAATGACTGGTGCAACACCTGTGTTGGTTGATATTGAAGAAAATTATTACACAATAGATCCATCTAAAATTGAAGAAGCAATTACCTCTAAAACTAAAGCCATAATTCCTGTTCATTTATATGGCCAACCATGCAACATGGATGCAATCATGGCGATTGCCAAAAAGCATAACTTGGTAGTGATTGAAGATTGCGCACAAGCTCATGGAGCTATTTATAAAAACTCCAAAGTTGGCACAATAGGTGATGCTGGATGTTTTAGCTTTTACCCTACTAAGAATTTAGGTGCAATCGGAGACGGTGGAGGGGTTGTTACAAATAACACACTTATTAATGACAGATTAAAGCGTATTCGTCAGTATGGGTGGGATCAGAGCCGTGTTAGCCAAGAGCCAGGTGTAGTTTCGAGGTTAGATGAGCTGCAAGCAGCTATACTTCGTATCAAGTTACGCTATTTAGATGCAGACAATCTCAAACGACAAGAGCTTGCGCGCCAATATAAAAATTTATTAGGTAATGGTAATTTGTTGCTTCCAGCAGAACGATCAAATTGCCAACATGTTTATCACCTGTATGTTGTTTGTTCTAATGATCGTGATGTATTGAAAGGCAAACTTTCTCAACAAGGCGCTGAGGCCGGTATCCATTATACGCATCCTGTGCATATGCATCCAGGCTATATGGATAAAATTAGGGTCAGCTCTGGTGGCTTGAGTGTTACAGAAAAAATCATTAGAAAAATTCTTACATTGCCAATGTATCCAGAACTTGATTTGAGCGTATTTACTAATTTAAAAGAGGTGTTAAATGTTTGATAGAAAACAATTCGATGAAGAAAAAGAGAAGAATATAAGAGAGGCTTATAAGAGCGATGAGCTTCATAATGCTGCTTTAAATTTTGTAACCGTATCAGATAGGTTAAACTACGCCTACAATTGGACCTGGCTAGATTTACCTATTATCCAAATGCCCGAAGATATTGTTCTTGTGCAAGAAATTATCTGGGAAACAAAACCTGATATTATTATTGAAACAGGTATTGCTTGGGGTGGAAGTGTCGTTTTGTATGCGTCCATCCTGGAGTTAATCGGTAAAGGGCAAGTTCTAGCAATTGACAAGGTGCTACCACAACATAACATCGATGCAATCATGCGCTATAATTTTTCGAATAGAATCAAATTGTTCGAAGGTTCTTCAATTGACCCTGCAATTGTTAAAGAAGTCACTCAATTAATTAAACCTCATGATAAAGTTATGGTTCTTCTAGATAGTAATCATACCCATGAACATGTGTATGATGAATTGAATGCTTGGTCTTCGTTTGTAACTTCAGGAAGTTATCTTGTTGTTTCAGACACGGTAATTGAAGAGATTCCAGCGCAAACTCACAGGTCACGTCCATGGGGGCATGGAAATAATCCCAGGACTGCTTTAGATAAGTTCTTGTCTGAAAACAGTAAGTTTACAAGAGATAATGATTATAATTACAAAGCTATAAGTTCTTATACACGTAATGGTTACGTAAAGTGCATTTAGACAATTCATTAGTTATGTTTAGTTTAAATGAGTTTAGGGAAGTGTTAACTAAATTATTTTTTAAGCCTATCTACCAAACATGTTTTCAATCTTCACTATTAGAGCGAAGCGAGCTGCCAAATCATTCTCTCCCTGAGAAATATAGAATAAAACACACTTTTAATTTTATTTTTAAAATATGCGATTAAATAATTTTAAAAAAAATCTTATTTGCTGGGGAGCCGCAGATCAGGCCATTGTTTTGCAACCTATTATAGAATCGCTAGGAGCAAAATATGATGTTCTTGTGGATGATACCCCCAATAAATCATCACCTTTTAAGGAGCTTGATTTATTGCTAGGGAGAAAAGCTTTTGAAACATGGTTTTCTGGGCGAAAAAGTTCAGAATATGGATTTATAATTGCTATCGGTAATCCATATGGTGTTGTGAGGTGTGAATTGCATGATTATTTACTTTCAATGGGAATTACCCCAGTAACAATTTGTGATTCATCTGCGTTATTAGACAAAAATATACATGTTGGTGAAGGGGTGCAAATTATGAAGGGTGTGATAGTAAATGCTCATGCAAAAATTGGGAAGCAGACTATTCTTAATACTCGTTCCACCATTGAGCATCACGATGAATTAGCTGAAGGTGTGGAAATTGGTCCAAGCGCAACTTTGTGTGGCCGGGTTATAGTCGGTAGTTATAGCTGGATTTGTGCTGGTGCTACAATTCTCCCTAGAATATTAATCGGAGAAAATTCAATAGTTGGTGCAGGTGCCTTAGTAAGACAAGCTGTGTCCGCCAATAGCGTGTTTGCTGGGGTGCCTGCAAAATTCATAAAACATAATCAATAAGGATTAATCTTAACTAATGCAAAAAGAAATTCACATGGCTGGCCCTTGGGTCACGGAATTCGAAGAAAAAATAGTGCTGGATGCTCTTCGTAATGGTTGGTATGGAAAAGATGCGTACACTTACGTAGAAAAATTTGAAACAGAATTTTCAGCATACCATGGCCGAAAATTTGGTTTAATGACGCCAAATTGTACTACGGCTATCCACTTGTTGCTTGCTGGTTTGAATATTAAAGATGGTGATGAAGTTATTGTTCCAGAATGTACTTGGATTGCTAGTGCTGCTCCTATTACTTATCAACGTGCAATAACTGTTTTTGCGGATATTGACCCCGTAAATTGGTGTATTGATCCTAAAGCTTTAGAAGCAAAAATTACAAAAAAGACTAAAGCAGTTATTGTTGTAGATCTTTACGGTAATATGCCTGATATGGACGTTTTGCAAGAAATTTGTGATCGTCATGGAATTTATTTAATTGAGGATGCTGCTGAATCACTGGGGTCTAAGTTTAATGGAATCCGAGCTGGAAAATTTGGTGTTGGTTCTGTTTTTAGTTTTCACAGAACAAAAACCATTACTACTGGTGAAGGTGGAATGTTGCTTTTGGATGACGAAAAGTTATACCAGCGCTGCAAATTTCTGCGTGATCATGGTCGTGCTCCTGGTACCTACTTTAATACTGAGGTTACCTTTAAATATATGCCTTCGAATTTAGCGGCATCCCTTGGGTATGCGCAATTTTTGCGTATTGACGAACTTGTCAATAAAAAGAGATGGATTTGGCAAGAATTTAAAAATCATTTTAAAGATGTTCCAGATGTTTCGTTTAACCCAGAGCCTGAAAACGTTTTTAATGGTGTATGGTGTACGGCGATGGTTTTCGGAAAATCATATGGCATTACCAAAGACTACGTCATGCAAGAATTGACTAAAGCTGACTTACCTAGTCGTCCATTTTTCTACCCTTTGACCCTGTTACCAGCTTTTGGAGCAAACGTTGAAACTGGCAGGAAAAGTAGTCCTGTAGCTTATGATATTTCAGAACGTGGAATTAATTTACCATGTGCATTTACTGTTGATTCGGATCAGATAGAAATCATGAGTAACGCAATAAAAAAAATACTAAATAGCTGTGGAAAAAATGCATAATCTATCAGATTTGCAATTAATTTCATTCCCCTCCTTTAATACCACAGAAGCTTTACTTGTTGTTTATGAAGGTGACAAAAAAGTTCCTTTTACTATCAATCGTCTTTTTACAGTTAAAGCCAGCCAAAAATGTACACGTGGCTTTCATGCCCATAAGGAATGCACCCAAATACTTATCGTTTTAAATGGTGAATGCAAAGTTACTTGTGACGATGGTGCAAAACGCAAAGAGATAATTCTTAACAAGTCGGTAGAAGGGCTTTTAATCCCAGCGACTATTTGGGCTGAACAAGAATACCAACCTGGTACAGTCCTTATGGTGTTGACCGATAAGCATTATGATGAAAATGATTACTTGCGTGATTACAACGAATTTTTAAATTTTCGGAACAACAAATGAAAATCCTTGTTACTGGAGCCTTAGGACACATTGGCTCAAAGCTTATTCGCTTATTGCCACAGCAATTTGATAACGTGGAAATTATCATGATTGATAATTTATCAACTCAACGTTATTGCAGTCTTTTCGATTTATCCGGCACTGCGCGCTATTCGTTTGTTGAATCAAACGTGAAAACTGTAGATTGGCAACGTGCTCTGCGTGGTGTTGATGCTGTCGTGCATTTAGCTGCTTTAACCGATGCAGCAGGTACTGCAGACAAACCAGAAATGGTTCATCAAAATAACTTTGAGTCGACAAAATTACTTGCAGATGCATGTTTGGCATCTGATGTCCCACTTATATTTCCTTCTTCAACTAGCGTGTATGGTTCTCAAAGTGAGTTAGTAGATGAAAACTGCGGCGATTTACAACCACAAAGTCCCTATGCGGAATGTAAAATTAAGGAAGAAAATTACATAATTGCGTTGAGTCAAAAAGGGTTAAAGGCGGTTGTATGTAGACTAGGAACTATCTATGGAATTTCTAGTGGCATGCGTTTTCATACGGCTGTGAATAAATTTTGTTGGCAAGCAGTGATGAACCAGCCTGTAACTGTTTGGGAAACTGCCTTAAATCAGAAGCGTCCTTATTTGGCTTTAGAAGATTGTTGTAATGCATTATCTTGGATCATTCAAAATCAACTTTACAGTGGAATGGTTTATAACATTGTTAGCAACAATTTTACTGTTCAAAATGTTCTAGATGAAATAAGGCACCATAAACCATTATTAAATGTAGAATTGGTGCAGCATAAAATTATGAATCAGCTTTCCTATGAAGTGGTGTCTGAAAAATTTTGCGCGACGGGATTTGGTTTTCAAGGAAAGCTTTCAACTGGTATTGCAGATACAATATCTCTTTTGAAAAATTCAAATAGGTAATTTATGAAAATACTTGTTACCGGTAGTGCTGGTTTTATAGGGTCTCATTTCGTTTGCTATGCATTAGAAAATGGGCACAATATTATTAATATTGATAAGCTAACTTATGCTGGTAATCTAGAAAATTTAGAAAACTACAAAAATCATCCAAATCATTCTTTTTATCAAGAGGATATTTGTAATCGTAGTGCTGTTGAAAATATTGTTTTTAAGCATGCGCCAGAAGTAATTATCCATATGGCGGCAGAGTCACATGTAGATCGTTCAATAGATTGCGCAGATGAATTTATTAGAACGAATATCAACGGAACTCATGCGCTTCTTGATGCATCACTTAAATACTACAAACAGTTAGATAACAAGCATAATTTTCGTTTTATTCATTTATCAACGGATGAAGTTTTTGGTGCATTAGGCCCTACAGGTCAATTTGATGAAACTATGCCGTATAAGCCTAATTCTCCTTATGCTGCATCTAAGGCATCTTCAGATTTACTGGTGAGATCGTATAATAAGACTTATAATTTTCCAGCAATTATTGTCAATTCTTCTAATAATTATGGATCAAAACAACACCCAGAAAAACTTATCCCGTTAACCATTTTGAATGCACTAGAACTAAAAAATTTACCCATTTATGGAGACGGTAAGCAGATTCGTGATTGGTTATTTGTTGAAGATCATGTTAACGCTCTATTTGCAATTATTTCTCATGGAAAAATAGGTGAGTCTTATTGTATAGGTTCAGATAACGAAATAAGTAACTTGGATTTAGTGCGTCGTATTTGTGAAATACTAGATAAATTACGACCTGCAAATAAACCTTATAGTGAGCTTATTACGTTTGTAAAGGATCGTCCTGGTCATGATTTTAGGTATGCAACAAATGCATCGAAACTTAAAGAACATACCGGTTGGTTTCCTCGGGTGACTTTTGATGAAGGTCTTCAAAAAACTGTTGAGTGGTATTTGAGTAATGAGAAACTTCGTGCTAATAGCAATGCAAGGAACAGAATTGGTTTAATCCATGAAAATTAAAAAAGGTATCGTTCTTGCTGGTGGCTCTGGATCTAGATTATATCCATTAACAGTGGCTTCCAACAAGCAATTACTCCCAATTTATGACAAGCCAGTTATTTATTATCCTTTAACAACCCTCATGCTTGCGGGAATACGTGAAATTTTGGTGATCAGCACACCTAAAGATTTATCAGCTATAGAGATGCTATTAGGAACGGGTGAGCAGTTTGGGATAAATATCCTATATCAAGCACAAGAAAAACCAAATGGACTCCCTGAAGCTTTTATTTTGGGTGAAAAATTTATAGATGGTAATCCGGTTGCCATGATACTTGGAGATAATTTTTTTCATGGACATGGGCTTTCTGAAGCAGTGTTTAATCCAGCTCAAAATTTATTAGGTGCTCATATCTTTACCTATAATGTCGAAGACCCTGAACGCTATGGTATTGTGGTTCTTGATGAAAAAGAAAATGTTTTAGATATTGAAGAAAAACCAGTTAATCCTAAATCTAGTTTAGCTGTTACAGGGCTCTATTACTTTGATGGTTCCGTTTCAGAGCGCGCAAAAAAACTAAAGCCATCTTCACGAGGTGAATTGGAAATTGTTGATCTTATCAAAAGCTATATAGTGCAAAGTAAAATTTCAATTACTCAACTTAGCCGCGGTTACGTTTGGTTTGATGCAGGCACGCCTAAATCTCTTTTAGATGCTTCTCAATACGTAGAAGTTATTCAATCTCGACAGGGAACATTTATCGCTTCCCCTGAAGAAGTAGCCTGGCGCATGGGTTTTGTTAGTGATGAAGAATTTAAGATGGTGTTATTAAAAATGCCAAAGTCTAAATATCAAGAATATTTACTAAAGTTGATTAAATCATGAAGATTATTGACACTGGGTTAGAGGGGTTGATATTAATTGAACCAAAGGCATGCCAGGACGATAGAGGAGTTTTTTATGAATCGTGGCGTGATGCTGACTATCAAAAAGTAGGTATCCAAGAAAAATTTCTGCAAGACAATATCTCTTTCTCAAAAAAAAATGTTCTACGCGGGTTGCACTATCAAAAAAACCAAGGTCAGCTTGTGACTCTGGTGCATGGTAAGATTTTCGATGTAGCTGTTGATATTAGGGCTGAATCTGAAACATATAAAAAATATTTTTCAATTGAACTTGATGCAGCTAAACCGCAACAGCTATATATGTCACCCGGATTTGCTCATGGGTTTTGCGTGCTGAGCGATATCGCAATTATTAATTACAAATGTACTCAGTATTACGATGCCTCTCAAGAAGGTGGAATTATTTGGAATGATCCAGCAATAGGGATTGAATGGCCTTCTGGAAATAAAATTATTGCAGAAAAAGATATGGCATATAAACTTACTAAGTAATAGCTGATTTATATAATTTTAGCCTTTATTAATAACGTATTGTAAATTATTAAAATAAAAAGAGATGTTTATGCTTAAAAATTTTCTAATAAAAAAACCAGATCTAAATGATAAGGTAATTTTTATCACAGGCGGCACAGGGTCGTTTGGGAATCAATTTACTCAAACTCTCATAGAGAGGTACTCCCCCAAAAAAGTCATTATTTTTTCAAGAGATGAATTAAAGCAATATGAGATGGCTCAAAAATTTCCGCAGTCTGAATATCCATTTATGCGTTACTTTATTGGAGATGTCCGAGATTATAATCGCCTAGAAATGGCTTTGCGTGGTGTTGATATTGTCATTCACGCAGCAGCTTTAAAGCATGTAACGATTGCAGAATATAATCCTTACGAGTGCATCAACACAAATGTTATTGGTGCAGAAAATCTTGCTCGTGCGTCTCTTCGAAATGGTGTTAGTCAAGTGCTAGCGCTTTCTACAGATAAGGCAGTTAGTCCTATTAATTTGTATGGTGCCAGCAAGCTTGCTGCGGAAAAAATTTTTATTGCTGCTAATAATATACGAGGTGCTGATCCCACGATATTTTCGGTTGTGCGTTATGGGAATGTTGTTGGGTCACGTGGAAGTGTTGTTCCTTTTTTTAAAAAGTTGTTGAGTGAAGGTGCAAAATCATTGCCCATAACTGATAATGAAATGACACGTTTTTGGATTACCTTGCAACAAGGTGTTGATTTTATTTTATCTAATTTGGCATTAATGCAGGGAGGGGAAATTTTTATTCCAAAAATTCCAAGCATGAAAATTACAGATTTAGCAGAGGCTATTCAGCCAGGCATTGAAACGCACGAAATTGGTATTCGCCCAGGTGAAAAATTACACGAATGCATGATTACTTCTGATGAGGCATTGCAAACAGTTCAAATGGATGACCGCTATGTGATTCTTCCATCGTTTGTGAATTTAAATGCTTGGAAGTGCGGTGTGGAGACAGCTCCCGTTGCAAAAAGAATGATCTATTCAAGCGAAACAAATACGGAATGGCTTAATACAAATCAACTTACAAAAATGATTGATGGTTAATATGATTCCCTACGGTCGGCATTCTATTGATCAAAGCGATATTGATGCAGTTGTCCAGGTGTTGCAGGGCGGTTGGTTAACTTGTGGTCCAATTGTTGAGACATTTGAACAAAAGTTAGAAAAAATTGTTAATGCAAAATATGCAATCGCTTGTTCCAATGGCACAACGGCTTTGCATTTGGCTATGGTAGTTTTGAGTATTGGAGTTGGTGATGTTGTTTTAGTTCCGGCTATTACTTTTCTAGCGTCTGCCAATGCTGCGCGTTATGTGGGGGCTGATGTTGTTTTTGTGGATGTAGATCCAAGTACAGGTCTTATGACAGCAGAAACTCTAGAGGCTGCAATTTTTCAATGTAAAGACAGGCCTTTGAAGGCTGTTATTAATGTTCATCTTGCAGGTCAATGTGAAAATTTAGAAGCAATACAAAGAGTCGCTAAAAAGCATGATTTGTTAATTATAGAAGATGCAGCTCACGCTATTGGCACCATTTACACATATGAAGGAGGTGAGCGACATTCTATCGGTTCCAATGCTTTTTCTGATGTCACAACATTTTCTTTTCATCCTGTAAAAACAATTGCGATGGGGGAAGGTGGTGCTGTCACTACAAACGATCCTGAAATTGCAAAAAATTTGAAGCTTTTGCGTAGTCACGGAATGATTCGTAACTCATCAGAGTGGGAAGAAGAAGCTGAGTCTGGTCCATGGTATTATGAGATGCAAGAATTAGGATTTAATTATCGCATTAGTGATATCAATTGTGCTCTTGGGCTTAGTCAATTAGAAAAACTAGATAAGTTTAAAGATGAACGTTCAAAAATTGTAGAATTTTACGATAGTCAATTTATCAATTGTCCGCACATCACACCTTTAAAAAAAATAAAGTGTTCAGATACTGCCTGGCATTTATATGTAGTGTGCATTGATTTTGATATTCTTGGTCAAACGCGTGCCGAAGTAATGATAAAATTAAAAGAAAATGGAATTGGCACGCAGGTTCATTATATTCCTCTGCACAAACAACCATACTACAAAAAACTTTCTGGAGAGCGAACACTTGTGGGTGCCGAAGAATATTACGCTAAGTGTTTGAGCTTGCCGCTGTATGTTGGTCTATCTCTCTCAGAGCAGCAAGAGGTTGTTAAAATTTTGTCCGCATGAAAACTGTAGTTATTGTTCAGGCTAGAATGACATCTTCCAGACTTCCTGGAAAGGTAATATTGCCCTTAGGAAATATGACAGTTCTAGGGCATCTGCTTACTAAGTGTAAGCAGATTCAGGGCATTGATGCTATTTGTTGCGCAATACCTGTTGGAAACGAGCATGATGTAATCGCTATTGAGGCTAAAAAATATAGTTGTGACGTCTACAGAGGTTCTGAGCTAAATGTCCTTGAGCGCTATTATAAAGCAGCCAAATATTTAAAAGCTGATATCATTATGCGTATAACCAGCGATTGTCCTTTAATTAATCCGCAGGTGTGTTCTCAAGTTTTAAAAATGCATTTAGAAAATAAAGCTGAGTATTCTTGTAATAATATGCCACCTTCATGGCCACATGGATATGATTGTGAGGTTTTTGGGATGATCGAACTTGAGAATGCTATGTGTAATGCGTTTTTACCAGGGGACTTTGAGCATGTTACTTCATGGATGCGTCGTTCGCTTAAAGTGCAGAATTTAAAAAATCCTGATGGAGACGAACATCATATACGAATTACTCTGGATACCCCAGAAGACTATCAATATATTAAAAATTATTATAAAAACTCAATTCAATGATAGTGAAAAAGCTAGCAATTTTCCGTTTTGAGGCTTCTTCAATAATAGGTGCGGGACACGCAATACGTTCCTGCGTTCTTGCTGATGCGCTAATTGAAGAAGACTGGATTTGTAAGGTCGTTACTACGTTAACGACTTATGATTTCATCCCAAAAATGGATCGATTTGAACGAATTGAACCAAAGAATTTTTATGATAATCCCATAACTTGTAATTTATTGGTCGTTGATAATTATGAGCTAGACCAAGTGTATGAAAGTCATTTCAGATTATTTGCTAAAAAGATAATGGTGATCGATGACTTAGCTAATCGCATGCATGACTGTGATATTCTGCTTGATCAAACTTATGGGCGTGATGCGGAATCTTACAAAGATTTAGTGCCTCAGCATTGTAAAGTATTAGCAGGAAGCGACTATGTTCTTTTGCGTAAAGAGTTTATAGAACTTCGCCCGAAAGCTTTAGAAAAAAGACGTCAAACAACTGAAGTAAAACGAATACTTGTTTCTATGGGTGGTGGTGATCAACAAAATTATACCTTAAAAGCCTTGGAAGCTGTTAAGGAGTCTGGTTTCACCGGGGCAATTGACATTGTTTTAGGTTTTACATCAACCAATACAGAATCTGTAAAAAATTACGTTGCCAGTCTTCCTAATGAATGCACCATTCACGTGAATGCCGATATGCCAAAAATTATGTACGATGCAGATTTAGCTATTGGTGCTGCAGGTACTAGCGTTTGGGAAAGATGTTGTTTGGGATTGCCGCAATATCTTTTTCAGATTGCTGAAAATCAATCAGATATTATTAAGAAATTTACTCATTCCAATTTCATGACTTTTTACGTTGCCACGAACACAGCTTACCAAGAATACGTGAGCTTCAGAAATATTGATGGTTTGGGTGTGCTTCGTTTGATGTGTTACTTAAATCCAACTTACGATAAGGCCAATTATTTCATCTCCCATACTAAAATTTGTGAGAAAGATATCGATTTGATTTTTAATTGGCAGCAAAGTTCAGAACTAAGAAGATTTTCTTTTAATCAAGAGAAACCTTCATGTGAAGAACACAAAAAATGGTTTTGCGAAAAATTAATAAGCGCAAGTATCTTTGAAAAAATTATTGCTAATGAAGTTCCTTGTGGAGCTTTGCGTCTCGACTATTGTTTTGAAAATAATTCTTGGAAATTAAGCTGGTATATACTGCCCGAATTTCAAAGAAAAGGAATTGGCACAATAGCGTTGAATTTTTCTAAAAAACTTGCAGTTGGAAAAATGGTTAACGCTTTCGTGTTTAAAGAAAACATATCTTCTCAGAAGGCCATGAAAAAAGCAGATTTTAAACTTATAACTAATGATCAAAATGGATTTTATTATGCGTGCTAAACCTTACATAATTGCCGAGCTTTCAGGAAATCACAATGGTGATATTAATCGTGCATTTAAGCTTATTGAAGCAGCAAAAAATGCTGGTGCAGACGCTGTGAAATTGCAAACTTACACAGCAGATACAATAACCATTGATTGTGATAGTGCTGATTTTCTTGTTAAAGGTGGGCTTTGGGATGGTTATAAACTCTATGACTTATACAAAGAAGCACATACCCCATGGGAATGGCATGAAGCACTATTTGCTAAAGGCAAAGAGCTTGGTATCACTGTTTTTTCTACTCCATTTGATGAAACAGCAGTTGATTTATTAGAAAGTCTAAATGCTCCATTATATAAGATTGCTTCGTTTGAACTGGTGCATCATCCGCTTATTGCTTACGTAGCTAAACTTAAGAAACCGATGATTATGTCAACAGGAATGGCTTCTATAGAAGAAATTACTGAAGCCGCTGATGTGGCTTTTACAAATGGTTGCACAGACTTAACTTTACTACATTGTGTCAGTGAATATCCGGCGCCAGTTGAAAATTGTAATCTTTCAACAATGCTAGATTTAAAGCAAAAATTTCCAAAATGTAAAATTGGTTTGTCTGATCATACTATGGGTGTAACGGTTGCAATCGCGGCCGTGGCGTTAGGCGCAACAGTTATAGAAAAACACATTACTTTGGCTAGAGCTGAAGGTGGCGTAGATGCAGCATTTTCATTAGAGCCGCACGAGTTGAAGCAACTATGTGAATCAACAAGAGATGCTGCATTGGCTATAGGCCAAGTTAATTATCAACGAAGTGATTCAGAACGAAAAAATATGGCTTTCAGGCGTAGTATTTATGCTGTAAGGGATATTGCAGAAGGTGAAATTTTCACTAAAGATAATATTAGGATTATACGTCCTGGGTATGGAATGGCACCTAAGTATTATGAAGAAATGTTGGGGAAAAATGCATTGGTTTCCTTAAAAAAAGGGAGTGCATATCGTGACTAAGACTATTCTTGCGGCATGGCAACAATTAGCTTCACCTCAAGTTACTATTGCTATGGCAAGCATGGGGTTTGATTGGATAGTTGTTGACCTTGAGCATTCATCAATTACCACTCAAGAAGCTGAGGCAATATTTATTGCGGCGGAACGTTGCAATACTAAGCCATTTGTAAGATTACCATCAGCTGATCCTTACCTTGCGAGGCGATTGTTAGATGCAGGAGCAGTGGGACTACTTGTTCCGGTTGTGGAATCTAGAGAGGAATTTGATAATTTTGCCAGGCATTGTTTTTTTTCACCAAAGGGAAAAAGAGGTTTAGGGCTAACGCGTGCAAATTCCTGGGGGGGAAATCTAGAGAGGTATTTCGAAGAATTCAAACCAATCATTATTGCGCAAATTGAAACAAAAAAGGGCGCTGAAAATATAACAGATATTCTTTCTTCTGAATTTTTAGATGGCATAATGATTGGACCATATGATTTGTCAGCAAGTCTTGGAACCCCAGGTCAATTTGATGATAAGTCTTTCAAAGATATTTGCAGTTCTGTAACAGCAGAAGCAAAAAATCATAAAAAAATAATTGGTTATCACCAAGTAGAGCCAAACTCAGAAATGCTGCAAAAACGCATTGAAGAGGGGTATGATTTTATCGCCTATGGAACAGATATTATTGCTTTAAGATATTCTCTACAGGGGATTAAGAAATGAAAAAAATATGCATTATTCCTGCTAGAATGGGGTCATCTAGGTTTCCGGGGAAGCCGCTTGCTAAAGCTTTAAATATTCCGGTTATTATTCATATTGCAAAACGTTGCCTTCTTTCAGCGAATCTTGATTACGTCGGGGTCGCGACTTGCGATGAAGAAATAAAAGTAGTTTGTGAGCAGCATAATATTCCTGTGATTATGACGAGTGATAAACATGAACGTTGTACTGATAGAGTCAGCGAAGCAATAGAGAAACTTGATTTTAAGCTTAGCAGTGGAGATTTTGTGCTAATGGTTCAAGGGGATGAGATTTTAGTCACCCCAGACATGATCGATTCTGTGGTTAGTGATTATGAAAAAAACTGTTCACCCGTCGTCAATCTAGTATCAAGGATTTATACAGCTCAAGATCATGAAGATCCCAATGTTGTGAAAGTTGTTTCTGCTCCTGATCAGCGTGCTCTCTATTTTTCCAGAGCTCCGATACCTTCTACCTATAGGGATAAAGAAGCTTTAATTTATCAACAAACAGGTCTTATAGGTTTTTCTAAAAAATTTCTAAAAGAATTTAGTGATTTGCCACAAACACCTTTAGAAAAAGTTGAGTCAATTGATATGTTACGTGTTCTTGAGCATGGCTTACCTTTAAAGGTTGTGTATACAGATACAGAAACTGTTGCTATTGATGTGCCATCTGATCTCGAACGAGCTAAGAAAATTCTTGAGAGTGATTCTTTTGTCAAAAAATATGCCTAATATTTTGGTTTCTAATATCAGCTTTGGTGTGGCGTCACCAGAGTCATTGACTAAGTTACGAAGCTTGGCAAATGTTGTCTTGAATGAAAAAAGTATTCGTTTCACGGATCAGGATTTTATTGAAAAAATTTCTAATGTAGATATTTTGATTGCTGGCACAGAAAAAATCACACGATCTGCTATTGAAGTGGCAAAAAATTTAAAGCTTATTGTGCGTATTGGTGTAGGGGTCGATAATATTGATTTGGATTGCGCTCTAGAAAACAAAATCAGCATTTGTTACACTCCGGAGGCTCCTTCAGAATCTGTACCAGAATTTACGCTTTCCCTCATCCTTAATTTAATAAAAGGAATATCTGTATCTGACCGAAAAATGCACAAAAAAAATTGGCATAGGCCAATGGGTAGAATGTTATCTTCGATGAAAATTGGTATTGTTGGTGTTGGTAAAATTGGTTCCAAAGTTATTCGCCTTATCAAATCTATATCGCCTGGAACAGAAATTCTTTTTTATGATCCTTACTTGGAATCTGCTGAACAAGCTCTAAAATGTGGCATTGAGCAACTCTTTCGTGAAAGTGATATCGTGTCTTTGCATTTACCTCTAAATGATCAAACTGGCGGATTAGTAGATGGTGGTCTTTTAAGCTCTATGAAAAAAGAAAGTTACCTTATTAATACATCTCGAGGTGGGATTGTAGATGAGGCAGCTCTATATCAATCTCTTAAGAACAATCATTTGGCGGGTGCTGCGATAGATGTTTTTGAGAATGAGCCCTATCATGGACCTTTGGCAGAACTGGATAATTGTTTGACCACTTCACACATAGGTTCCTTAACGCAGGAAGTGAGAGCTTTAATGGAAGAGCAAGTTGTTGAAGATATAGAAAGTTTTATATGTGGACAGCCCTTCATAAGGCCATTAGATGGGTTTAATTTTTGTGGATATTAAAATGAAAAAAGCAATTGTATTTGGTGGTTCTGGATTTGTGGGAAGTCATGTGGCAGATGCCCTGACAAATACCGACATAGAAACAACCATTTTTGATATTAACCAATCTAAATTTAAAAATGATAAGCAAGTGTTTATTCAAGGCAGCATCCTTGATCAAGACCTGGTCAATAAAGCAATTGAAGGAAAAGATTATGTCTATCATTTGGCAGGTCAAGCAGATATAGGCATTAGTTTTGAAGCCCCTAAAGAAACACTTTCTTTAAACATACAAGGAACCATTAATATCCTTGAGGCTTGTCGCACGTATAATGTTGAACGATTCGTTTTTGCGTCAACAATCTATGTTTATTCTGATCTGGGAGGATTTTACAGAGCTAGTAAACAGGCCTGTGAAATTATAATTGAGGAGTATCAAAAAAACTTTGGAATTGATTATACAATTTTAAGGTATGGCTCTTTATACGGTCCAAGAGCTGATGAAAAGAATCTCATTCACCGAATACTAAAACAAGCAATCTTAGAAAAAACTATTCAAATTGGTTATGGTAGTGAAGAAAAAAGGGATTACATCCACGTTTATGATGCCGCACGTATGAGCGTTGATATTTTATCAAAAAGTTATAAAAATTCTCATGTGATGTTAACAGGACATCAGTATATCAGTCGTGGAGAGCTATTGGATATTATTAATGAAATGTTAGGCGGTGATATTAAAGTCGAAAAAGCGGATCGACAAGAAAGTGATCGGCTCCATGGGCATTACAAATTTACTCCGTACGTTTTTAAACCACAGATTTCTAAAAAACTTGTAAGTAATGAATATCTTGAATTTGGTCAAGGAATTTTGAATTGTATGGAAGAGATCCATGAAAAATATGTTGCCCAAAAATCTTGAGGCCATTTTTTTAGATTTTGATGGTGTAGTTGTCGAGTCAGCGCACATTAAAACCGAAGCCTTTTATGAATTATATTTGTCTTACGGGGAAGAGGCGGCTTCTTATGCAAGAAGTTATCATTTAAAAAATCAGGGTGTTAGCCGTTATAAAAAATTTGATGAGATACATAAATTATTTCTAAATAAGAACTGCTCAGAAAACGAAAAAGAAAGTCTTTCAGCAAGATTTTCAGAAATTGTGTTTGAAAAAATTATAGATGCTCTTTTAGTTGATGGAGTTTTGAATTTTTTAAAAGAAATGCAAGATCAAAATATTCCTGTTTTTTTACTCTCTGCTACCCCTCATGAAGAGTTGCTCACCATATGTAGCGCGAGAGGAATTTTGAGTTATTTTAAAGGTGCGTACGGAGCGCCTCATGAGAAAAGTACATTGGGCGAAAAAATCGTAAACGATTATCATTTTAATAAAGAGAGTATAATTTTTATTGGTGATAGTTTAAGTGATTTTAAGGCAGCGACAGCAATTAACGTAACTTTTATGGGAAGAGTTCCCGATGGCGAAGAAAATCCCTTTGAGCCTTCTATTAAAACCATCGCAAATTTTCTAGATTTAATGTAATGAAAAATTGTCAATTTCAATCGCTTAAACAAGCCGGATTTTTTCTTAAACAGCAAATTGAACAAGATTTACAGCGTCAAATTAAGTTGCATGACCATGCTGTTTTAATTTTACCAGGTGGCAATAGTATCAAGTTGTTTTTTCCGTATCTTACTTCACTTGATGTGCCATGGAATAAAATAACCATCGGTTTAAGTGATGAGCGCTGCGTGCCATTAGATCACAAGATGAGTAATGAGAAACAGTTAAGAGAATGCTTTTTAGACTTATTGCCTGATTATAATTATTGTCCTTTAAACCAACAGCTAATTACCAAGATTCAAGAATTTCCACCTGTTACAGTTTTAAGCATGGGAGAAGATGGTCATTTGGCATCTCTTTTTCCTGAAGAATATGAAGAATGGAAAGATATGATTATTGGTGTTTATAAAACAAAAAATAAAAGTCCTGACCGAGTAAGTCTTTCTGAGATTGCTTTAATGTGCTCCCAAGTAATATATATATTGGCGGTTGGAAAAGATAAAAATCACTTTTTGGATGAAATAACAAAAAGCTCATTCTGTCTTAATTCTATTTATAAAAATTCTTATTTAATAAGAGTCACCAATGCAAAGTAAAAATTTTATTTTTAAATTTTCTATGAAAACCTAAAAAAGGATAATTGAACAAATGCTAAACAAAGAAAAAATAGGTGATTTCATCACTAATGCTATTAATAGCTTATTGAATTTATTAGGTAAAAACCTAGGGTACCATTTCTACAAGCTTTTTTCATTGCTATCCTTTTGGTGGAGCATTTATTGTTAAGTAAAAAATTATGAAACTTCTTGTAACAGGTGTTGCAGGTTTTATAGGCGCAAAAGTTGCAGAAACAGCTCTTGATAAGGGGTATGTTGTTGTGGGGGTCGATGACCTCTCTCAAGGGTATGCAAGTAACGTTCCTAAAGGCTGTGATTTTATCAATGGTAATTTAATAGACCCAAATTTTGTGGACAATTTACCGAAAGATTGCGAAGTAATTCTGCACCTCGCGGGACAATCTTCAGGTGAAGTAAGCTTTGATAACCCAGTATTAGATCTTGAAAAAAATACAATTTCTACACTTAATCTTATCAAATATGGCATTAGCAATAAGGTTAAAAAAATTGTTTATGCAAGCTCCATGTCAGTTTATGGAGCAACTGAAGATAGGCCAATTGAAGAGTCTTATGCATGCACTCCTCTTTCATGCTACGGAGTTGGAAAGCTTTCTGCCGAAAGTTACTTAAGAATTTATCAAGATCAATTATCACACACAATTTTTCGTATGTTTAATGTTTATGGTCCAGGTCAAGACATGAGTAACCTTCGTCAAGGGATGGTAAGTATTTACTTGGCCCACATCATAAAAACTAAACATGTTCCTGTTAAAGGTGGAGTGACAAGGTTTAGAGATTTTATTTACATAGATGACGTTGTAAATATTTGGTTGCAATCTATTGAAAATAATGATTTTAACAATAAATGCTTCAACTTGGGTACGGGGGTAAAAACAACTGTTTTAGAGCTTTTGACAAAAATTCAAGTTGTTTTACCTGATTTTACTTGGGAAGAAGTTCAAAGTACGCTTGGTGATCAATTTGGAATCTATGCGGATACAAAAAAAATTAAAAACTTGCTTGTGAATTACTCATTCACTTCGCTTGATGTGGGGTTATTAAAGTTCGTTGAATGCTTACAAAAAAATCAAAATCTTTAGTCTATTTAATTCAAAATTCCTTAGAAACCAATAGTGATGCCCCTGTTTACTATACGGGGGTTGAGAGATTATCTAACGGTCAGTCACTGAATGTAAATGGTATCGACACCAATACGTTAAATGAAATTAATACGTTTATAGTGAATTTAAGCGGGCTCTTTGAAAATCAATTATTTTCTTTAACTAGCGCCTTAAGTTCTAATCGATACCTATCTCCACTTTGTGATAATTTTCTTAAGGGTTGGAGGCTATTGGAAATATTAAGAGAGAATTCTGAAATTTGCTTGTTGGTAGATAATGAGCATGAAAAATGCTTCTGGAAAGATTTTTTACTAGCAAACAATATGCAGGTTATTTCAAAAAATAATAGAGCTTTCTGTTGTCCAATTAAATCTCTTGTTAGAGAAATGGTAGGCGCATTGAAAGAGTGTTTTTGGGTAGCTTGTGCTAAAAAAAAGCAACAATTTTTTTCAAAAATTATTTTTATTGACTGGATTAATGAAAAAAATAAATCTTGTGAGCAATCAATAAATTGCTCTGCTTATTTTGGAAAATTTTTAAAAAATACGAATGAAAAAATTCCAGTCTCTGTACTTGGTAATATCCTAAGTGGACATAAGGATTTTAGAGAGATTATTCAATCGGATTGCAGATTTATTAAAGAAAAAATCTCATTCTGGGATATTATTTGGTCTTTTTTAAAAAGTTTTAAATTAATGGGGCCAATTAAAAAGAAGATTATCTTTGAAGATTATGATTTTACAACTATTGTAAGACACTCTTTAGTGAAGGATTTTTGGGATGCTGACTATTTAAAGCATCTTTTGTTTTATAGGGTTTTTAAAAAATTATTCGCAGGTATTTCAAACGACACAATAATTATTTATCCGTTTGAAAATCAGCCTTGGGAAAAAGCTTTAATCATGGCTTGCTCTGAACAAAAAAATAAAATCAATTTATTTGCCTATCAGTTTTTTCCAATTCCTGAAAATTTTTTAATTAATCGTTTTTCTGAAATGGCAAAAAGATCTGGAATGCTTCCTTCTAAAATTTTTACAAGTGATATACATTCTGATCACCTTTTACAAAAACAAGGGGTTTCTACTCTCAGATTAGGCAGTGTGCGCTATAATCACTTGCTTAATTATCAGGAGCATTTTACGACAAGAAAAAAAATATTGTGCTCTCTTTTCTTGGATGAAGCCGAAACTATTTCTATGGTCACAAAAATGGTTAAAATTTCAAAACATGTTGATTGTGATTTTATCATCAATTATCACCCCTTACTTTCTAATGACATAATTAGAAAAATAAAAAATTTAGTTGCAGACTCTAAAAATATTACTCTTTCCATCAAGAAAGCGACTGATCTTTTGGATGGCGTATTTCTTATGATATACAATTCTTCATCTGTTTTTTTAGAGGCAGCCTTGCGTGGCATAGCGGTCTTGTATTTGCATTGTGATGATATTATTAATCTTGATCGATTTCATGGTCGTGGAAGGGCAGTTAAAAATGAAGAAGAAGCAATTTCTTTTATTCAAAAACTGAGGGTTGATAAGAATTTTTATGAAGCTTATGCTTCAGAAGTTTATAAAAAATCAAATGAAATGATTCTTCCTTATGATGCACATGCTGTAGAAAGGCTAATTTGATGAAAACAGTTATACTTGCTGGTGGCTACGGTACTCGTATTCGTGATGTAACTCATGATCTTCCTAAGCCTATGATTCCGGTGGGAAATTATCCTATTATTTGGCATATCATGAAGCAATATGCCCATTATGGAATGAAAGAATTTGTTTTGTGTCTTGGATATAAAAGTGAAGTTATCAAAGATTATTTTTTGAATTATCAAAAACGGCATGACGATTTTACATTTGATCTGAGAACTGAATCAATTCAAAATCATACCAATCGACTGGTTGATGATTGGAAAATTACTTTTGCAGAAACTGGATTAAATTCTTTAACTGGTGCGCGTGTTTTTAGAGTTAAGGAATACATTGAAAAAGATGCTTATTTTATGCTGACCTATGGAGATGGCGTTTCAAATGTTGATATAAAAAAGCTTATAGAATTTCATAAATCGCATGGCAAATTAATGACCGTAACTGGAGCTCACCCACCAGGAAGATTTGGTGAGCTTGACCTAGCTGAAAATCAAGTTATTGGATTTAACGAAAAGCCTCAGGCAACTGAAGGCTGGATTTCCTCTGGATTTTTTGTATGTAGTCGTAAGGTTTTGGATTATCTCACCCCTAATGAAGATTTGATTTTTGAAAAAGAGCCTATTGAAAATATTGTGAGAGATGGGCAAATGATGGCCTATAAACATCATGGTTTTTGGCATCCAATGGATACATCAAGGGATTATCAGCTTTTAAATCAGTTATGGGAAAACAAAAATGCCCCATGGAAAATATGGCAATGAGTATTCAAGAATTCTACAAAGGTAAAAAAGTTTTTATAACTGGGCATACAGGGTTCAAGGGGGCTTGGCTGGCTTATTGGCTAAAAGAGCTCGGTGCCAATGTTATTGGGTATGCTTTAGAGCCTGAATATGAAAAATCTCTATTTGAACTCTTAAGGCTTGATCAGAAAATTGACCATCATGCTGGAGATGTTCGTGATTTGAAAAACCTCTCTAACGTTATGAATCAAACAAAACCAGATATAGTTTTTCACTTGGCTGCGCAAGCTTTAGTTCGCAGATCCTATTCTGATCCTTTGCTAACATTTCAAACTAACGTGATGGGCTCGCTTAATCTTTTAGAATCTATTCGTGAAGCAGAATCAGTTAAATCTCTTGTCTATATAACTTCTGATAAATGTTACTGGAATAATGAATGGGTCTGGGGATATAGAGAAACAGATGCTTTAGGCGGCTCAGATCCTTATAGCGCTTCCAAAGCATGTGCTGAACATGTTTTTAAAAGTTATTTTTTATCTTACTTTAAAGATCGTAAAAACTTTGGATGCGGCTCAACAAGGGCCGGAAATGTGATCGGTGGTGGAGATCGATCACAAGATCGTATTGTTCCTGATATAATAAGATCTGTAGAAAGCAAAAAACAAATTATTTTAAGAAACCCACAATCCACACGTCCATGGCAACATGTGCTTGACCCTTTGAATGGTTATTTGCATTTGGCTATGCATCTCTATAATAATCCAGATCAATATAATGGAGAAGCATGGAATTTTGGGCCTTCCAACCAATCAATAAAAACTGTCTTAGAGCTAACGAACTTAATAAAAACATTATGGAAAAATGTGGAAGTGCAAGTTGAATCTAATGTGAATCAGCCTCATGAATCAAATCTTCTTCACTTATCTATTGATAAGGCTCAGACTTTTTTGAAATGGTGTCCTATATATCACTTTAATCAAGCTGTTATGCAAACGGGTGAATGGTACAAACGTGTGCAAAATGGCGAAGAAGCTTCAAAAGTAACGAGTGAGCAACTTATGAATTTTATGGGCAGTGGTACATGATGAATATACCAGTTTTTAAACCTAATTTAACAGACAATGAAATTAATGCAGCGGTTGAAGCCCTACGTTTGGGGTGGTTGGGACCTGGTAGTTATGTGCAAGAATTTGAAAAAAAAATTGCAGAGTATATCGGGGTTGATGAAAAAAAAGTTGTCGCGGTTAACACAGGAACATCTGCAGTTCATTTAAGTTTAGTTTTGAGTGGTGTTGGAGAAGGTGATGAAGTAATCACTCCTTCTTTCAATAATATAGCTGATTTTCATGCCATTAAGATGCTAGGAGCACATCCTATTTTTTGTGATATTTTTGAAGACACGCTTACTATTAATCCTGAAGCTATAGAGTCACTTATCACAAAGAAAACAAAAGCAATTATTTGCATAGATTTCGGTACGTCACTTTGTGATTATGACGCTATTAAAAAAATTGCTGATAAATACAATGTTTCTATTATTCATGACGCAGCACATGCATTTGGTTCTAAATATAAAGGACAAATGGTTGGTTCCTTTTCGGACATTTGTACTTTTAGCTTTGATCCCGTTAAAAATATTACATGTATTGATGGCGGTGCAGTGATTGTAAAGTCACTAGAATTTGCGCAACGATTAAGAGCTATGCGTCAGTTAGGACAACAACAAAATCAAGAGATACTATATAAAAATGAGCGCTCTTGGACATATGATGTTTCAGAAATTGGTTTTCGCTACCACTTAGCTAATCTTCACGGTGCAATTGGTGTGCAGCAAATGAAGAGGATTGAGTTTATTAAGATGCAGCGCCAGCGAGTTTGTAATTTTTATACGAAAACTCTAAAAAATTTAGATGGCCTTGCTCTTCCGCATGTAGACAATGAAATTTTCCCCTTTATTTATGTCGTCCGTGTGCAAAATGGTAAGCGTCAAGATTTCATTAATTATATGAAAACTCATGGGGTAGATACCGGTATACATTGGCAGCCAGGACATAAATTTTCATTTTTAAAAAATGAAGGGGCAGGACCATTAGTTATTACAGATAAAATTTCTGAAGAAATTGTTACGCTTCCAACATATCCAGATCTGACTGATGAAGAATTGTTTAAAGTGATAAGCGTCATTAAATCTTTTTTTACGGGGTAGATATAGATGATTAAAGGAGTTATTCAGACTCAATTAAAACAAATTCATGATGAACGAGGTAAGGTTATGCATATGCTTCGTTCCTCTGATCCTCACTTTCAAAAATTTGGAGAAGTTTATTTTTCTTGGATTTATCCGGAAATCGTGAAAGCTTGGCATAAGCATACCGAAATGGTAATGAACTATGCAGTGCCTGTGGGGACTATAAAATTGGTTTTGTATGATGACCGCCCTGACAGCATAACGTACAAACAAATCAATGAATTTTTTATGAATGCCGAAAATTATTATTTGCTTACAATTCCTTGCGGAGTTTGGTATGGGTTCAAAGCTGTTGGAAATCAGCCTGCAATGATTGTGAACTGTTCTACGATTTCTCATGATCCAAAAGAAATTGTAAGAATTAATTTTGACGATTCTTCAATACCCTATTCTTGGGCTATTCAGCATGGCTGATCATCATTTGGTCTCAGTCGTTATCCCGACGCATAATCGGCCTGATTTTTTAAAGAAAACATTACAATCTATTATTGATCAAACTTATTCTCATATGGAAATTATCGTTGTTTCTAATGGGGTTAATAAGGACAATGAAAATATTGCAAAGAATCTGAACGATCAACGAATCGTATATGTAGATCAAGCAAATTCAGGAGGACCAGCGTCTCCAAGAAATCATGGCATTAGAATGGCTAAGGGTAAGTACGTTGCTTTTTGTGATGATGATGACCTGTGGATGCCAGAAAAAATTGAAAAACAAGTTAATGCACTGGAAAAGAATTTAGAATGCGGATTATGTTATTCAAAAATGCTTCGTTTTGATGGTCAAAAACAATGGGCTAATACCCATGAAGAGGGTGCGGCTAATTTACAATCTTTGCTGTATGTCAACACTGTGCCAATTTCTTCTGTTCTTATTAGGAAGTCTTTACTTGAGAGATTTGGATCTTTTTCAGAATCTGATAGAGTCGGATCGTCTGAAGATTATGAATTTTTATTGAGATACGCTACTTCAACTAAATTTTATTTTCTAGACCAATATTTAATAAAATATTGGAGTGGTGATAATAGGGTGACGCATAATAGTCCTTCATTTGCTGATTCAATTAGATATTTTGGTCAAGTTTTTTCTTGTTATCAGATGCTGTTGAGTTCTAATAAATTACGTTTTTATCAGTTGATTTGCCCTTCTTTGTGTATGCTAATGCAGAACCTTAAAATTTTTATTTATCAAATATTTTCAAAATTAGGGATAAGAAAATAATGCACTGTTTTCTTATTGATTAATTTTATCACTGACCAATGTTCAAATTATGAAGATTTATTTTTAAGCCTACAAAAAAAGCTGCCAAATTATGGCAGCTTTTTTAATTACTAAGGCAAACAACTGCTAGTCTTGGTTAACAGCTTTCATGCTTAATTTTATCTTGCCGCGGTCATCAAAACCAAGGACTTTAACTTGAACAACATCGCCAAGCTTCACAACATCTTCTGTTTTGTTAACGCGTGTTGGAGCTAATTCACTAATGTGAACAAGTCCATCGCGCCCGCCCATGAAATTGACGAAAGCGCCGAACTCAGCAACTTTCACGACTTTACCTTCGTAAATGTGCCCAATCTCAGGATCACAAGCAATGCCTTGAATCATCTTCACTGCTGCATCCATAGCTTCTTGGGTGACGCCAGCTACAGTCACTTGTCCGTCGTCTTCAATGTCAACTTTAGCACCAGTTGTTTCGCAAATTTCGCGAATCACTTTACCGCCAGAGCCAATTACTTCACGAATCTTAGAAGGATTGATTTTAAATGTTGTCATTTTAGGAGCATAAGCACTTAGCTGACCTCTTGAATACTCAAGGGCTTTAGACATTTCACCTAAAATATGTAGACGCCCTTTTTTAGCTTGGGTTAATGCCTCTCTCATAATATCATGAGTAATACTGGTGATTTTAATATCCATTTGTAATGCCGTAATACCATCGTTGGTTCCAGCAACTTTGAAATCCATATCTCCAAGATGGTCCTCATCGCCAAGAATATCGCTTAATACAGCGTATTTCTTACCTTCTTTTACAAGCCCCATAGCAATCCCAGCAATAGATTTTGCAAGCGGTGCTCCAGCGTCCATTAAAGCAAGAGAAGTCCCACATACGGTTGCCATTGAAGATGATCCGTTAGATTCAGTAATTTCTGAAACTACGCGAATTGTATAAGCAAATTGTTCTTTGGTAGGAAGCAAAGGATTAATCGCTCTCCATGCTAATTTTCCATGGCCTATTTCACGGCGACCAACACCACTTAAACGACCCACTTCTCCTACTGAATAAGGAGGGAAGTTGTAGTGTAGCAAAAAGCGTTCTTTGTATTCGCCTTCTAAAGCGTCAATCATTTGCTCATCTTGGCCTGTGCCAAGAGTTGTAACAACCAACGCTTGAGTTTCACCACGAGTAAATAATGCACTTCCATGAGCACGTGGCAAAATACCAACTTCAGCTACGATTGAACGAATTTCATCAAGGGCACGACCATCAAGTCGTTTTTGCGAATCTAAAATGTCTCCTCGAAGAATTGTTGACTGCAAGTCTTTAAATGCGTGAATAACTAACTTCGGATGAGTTTCCATGTAGGTAGTAAGTTCTGCTGTAACTTTCTGCTTGGCTGCATCAATAGCAGCATATCGGTCTTGTTTAACTTTAATGCCGTACGCTTTTCGTAGATCTTTTTCTGCAATTTTTGCAACTTTTTTAGAAATATCAGCTACTTCAGGTGCTGCTTTTGGTAGTTCCCATTGCTTTTTTCCTGCTTTTTTAACAAGCTTTTCAATAAGCTTAAGTACAGGTTGGAAGCCATCATGGCCAAACTCTACTGCACTCAACATAATATCTTCAGGTAATTCTTTAGCTTCTGATTCAACCATCAGCACGCCTTCTTTAGTGCCTGCAACGACCAAATCGAGATCCGAACTTTTCATCGCTTCAAGAGTTGGGTTAAGCACTAATTCATTATTAAGATATCCAATTCGCGCGGCGCCTACTGGCCCTTGAAAGGGGATGCCTGATATCGCAAGTGCTGCTGATGTACCAATTAATGCAGTAATGTCTGTATCATTTTCAAAATCGTATGCTAAAACCGTACAAATAACCTGAACTTCATTGCGGAAACCTTCAGGAAACAAAGGGCGAATAGGACGATCAATAAGTCTTGATTTTAATGCTTCAGAATCAGCAGGCCTTCCTTCACGGCGTAAGAATCCGCCAGGAATTTTCCCGACCGCAAATGTTTTTTCTTGGTAATGCACACTTAAGGGGAAAAAATCAATGTCTGGTTTTGCTTCTCTTTGTGCAACGACAGTGCACAATACAGTTGTTCCACCGTATGTTGCCATCACGGCTCCATCAGCTTGACGAGCAACTTTGCCCGTTTCTAGAACTAGCTTTCGACCAGCCCATTCAATTTCTTCACGTGTAATATTAAACATAAAATTCCTTAGGAGTTAAAATGAGAAATGGAAGAGACACGAACATGCTCTTCCATTAAGTATTTGAAAATAACGAATTGTGAACTTTGTCTTTTCACAAAAGCTTAGCGACGAATATTCAAACGTTGAATCAATGTTTGATAACGAGGTTCTCCAACGCGCTTTAAATAATCAAGCAAGCGACGACGTTGACCAACAAGCATTAATAAACCACGACGAGAATGCAGATCATGTTTATGTTCTTTCATATGGTCGGAAAGATTTCTAATACGTTCTGTTATAATGGCAACTTGAACCTCTGGTGAACCTGTATCACCAACTTTTGTTGCAAATTCTTTAATAACTTCTTGTTTACGTTCTGGACTAATCGACATCGGGTTTCCTTTATTTTTAAATGTTAAACACACGATCCGGATAAAATATATTATCTTGTACATGGCCAAGGGCGATAAGTTTATCATCGCACAACACTGAAATGCTTAAGGAATTAACCCCATCCATTTCAACTGCTTGACCATGCCGAATCTTAACGGCCTTTTGAAGCGATACAGATACTGCCGGGATGTCGTCCAGAACAGACCTAATCGGCAACAAAACGCAAGCCAGGGAATTATCGCTTATTTTTTTTATATTTTCCAGTGAAATCGCATTATCAATGTTAAAATTGCCAACGTATGTTCGTTGCAGCATTACTAAATGGCCAACTGTTCCAAGATGCAGTGCAAGATCACGACCTAATGACCGTATATATGTTCCAGTGCCACAGCGCACGTCAAGTGTTGCGCTTTCTCCGTCATAGTGATCAAGGGTAAGAGTGTGAATTTCAACTTGTCGTGGTGGCATATCTATTGCTTCGCCAGCTCTAGCTCTCGCATAGGCTGGCTTTCCTTTAATTTTTATTGCTGAATAAATTGAAGGCGTTTGTTGTATTGACCCTGTAAATAGGCTTAAAGCAGACTGTATATCTTGTAACGCTGGTCTATGTTCCGAAGTGGCAATCACTTCGCCTTCTATATCATCAGTTGTAGTTTGAGCACCAAAAAAAAGGGTAAATTTGTAGGATTTAGGTCTGTTCATTAAAAACGGCATGGTTTTGGTGGCTTCGCCTAATGCCAAGGGTAGTACTCCGCAAGCAAAAGGATCCAAAGTTCCTGCATGACCAATTTTCTTTTGACCAAATATACGTTTTACAGCGCTCCCTGCTTGAGTAGATGTCATCCCTTCTGATTTGTTAAGAATTAACCAACCGTGCATTGAGCTAAAACTTATAGTAGGCAACACAATCAGGTGTTGTCGTTGCTAAATTTAAATGCCCATTACTCACACATTTTCCTGATATTCCTGAGGCATCTCTAACAATCAATTGTCCTTGACTTGGGTTTGTTGAATTGCTTCCTTGATCAATTTTATTTTTTAAGGCTTGTGCTTGTTTCGGTGTAAGTAATCCTGTTTCACCTTCCTTAGATAGCATAAACCAGTGTCCTGGCATTTCTGCTGATGGTTGGAAAACAACAGTGTAACGCCCACCAAGTTTTGAGTTTGGTGCTGTATCAGTATTAATAATGGAAGCTTTGCTCAAGTGTTGCCAAAATAAGTCTGGCTCTTTTCCTGTAATTTGACCGTTGCCATCACCAGATTCGATACCTGCAAAATGTAGGGACGCTTTAGGATCATCGCCAGGAAGCGCTTGATAAGTTTCCTGGTATATGCCTACTGACAACGAATAATGTTGAAAATCTTGAACAATTGAACGAATTTTTGCGCTTTCTAAAAGTTCTTGCCCCTTAAAAACGGCACCAGCAATGATGCCGATTACTACCAGTACGATAGACATTTCTATTAAAGAAAAGGCAGGGACACATTTTTGCAAAACTTTTTTCATCAAAATTTTCACTTCTTTCACGTTAGAATCAGTATAAAAGGTTTTGCTTATGAATCAATTGTCTGATTTTCAAGCTGCCTTATAAGAAGCTGTTTATATTTTTGATCTTTCACGATATTTTTTAAATTTTTATCAATACGTGCACCAATACGTGAAACAACCTCACCTGCCATATAACTACCTAATTGCAGACACTCAGGAATTGTCCAGCCAGCAGAAAGTCCATATAAAAATCCGCCTGCGAATCCATCTCAGGCACCAGTGGTATCTATAACTTGCACATCACGCGCAGGGCAAAACCAAATATTTTCGCCATAAACAGCAATTGCTCCAGCTGCACCAAGTGTAATAACCGCACATTTTTCTGTTTCACGTATAAAAGCAATACATGCTTTTAAATCACCATTGACTAGTTCACAGGCTTCTTCTTCATTCATAATTATCAGGTCAGCTGTATTTTGAAATAATGAAACAAAAAGATCTCGTTGTCCTTTTACGCACGATGGGTCAGAAGCATTTATTACAATGTACCCTTTGTCACTTTTTGCTTTCTCTAAAGCTGTTAAGTAGATAGGTGCCCTATTTTTACTGTTTAGCCCATATCCTTCTAAAAAGACGATAGAATTTTCATTAATAGGTATATTTTCAAGATTATTATCTGCTACATTTTCTGTACCGGGGTAACTACGCATGGAGCGTTGGCCATTAGGATGAACAAATACTAAGCATCCTCCGGTAGGTTCTGTACTGCAGATATAAAGTTTTGTATCTATTCCTGTATCAGCGAGCGACTTTTTCCACAGTTTTCCTTCTTCATCGTTGCCAATTGTGGCGCCAAAAACAGCCTGTCCACCAAGTTGTGCAAATATAACCGTAGCATTTGCGACTGATCCACCCGGAATAATTGAGGGATTTTGTAGCTGTTCCTTCACACATAGGTACTGATCTTTTGTTAAAAAACGAGAACTATTTAGTTCTGCTCCATAAGGAGCAAGATCAGGAGATGAGCAGCGAACAACAATGTCTAAGAATGCTGCGCCAATAGCAACAAGAGTTTTCATGAAGAGTGTGTATCTAAAAATTTATGAAACCCATGTAAGCATGTTTTTTGAAATGAAGAAATAACCTTCTATTAAATTCCATTACTAAAATTAAAACGAAAGGATTTTTATGAGTAAATTTATTCACCCCTCTTTGTACATTATCGCATTAATTGCTTGCTGCATTGAAGTCGACATTTCAGTCCCTAGCTTTCCCAATCTGGTTGCGTATTTCAATACAACTGAATCCTTAGCCCAGTATACGGTTAGCATTAACTTCTTAGGGTTCTTTATAAGTGCCTTGATTATTGGTCCTTTGGCTGATGCTTACGGTAGGCGCCCGATTATGATTATTGGCAATGCAATTTTAATGATTGGGGCTTTGGGATGTGTATGGGCGCCTACGATTCCTACATTGTTGTTAGCCCGGTTTATTCAAGGGCTGGGTGCTGCTACTTCAGCAGTTGTCGTTTTTGCTATGATTGCTGATACTTGCAAAGGTAATAAAGCCACTCAACTTATAGGGCTAATGAATTGTGTTCTCACTTGCTTTATTGCTGTATCTCCCATTGCTGGTAGTTATTTGAATGAAGCTTTTGGATGGCGAGGAAGCTATGCAGTCGTAGCGTTTATTTGTGTGATTTCATGGGGTTTGCTGATCTTGGCATTGCCAGAAACCTTAACTATCAAAAAACCATTTCATTTGAAAAAGCTGTTCAGCGATGCAAAAAAATTGTTAAAAAGTAAAATTTTCTTGCAAACAAGCATTGCACCAAGTCTGTTGTATGCCTCTTACATAAGCTTTATCACATGTGCCTCATTTTTGTATATGCAAACCTTTAAACTATCTCTACATCTCTACGCTTTGCATCAAGCTTTAGTTGTGGCGATTTTTGCCCTGGTTAGTTTATTTTCAGGCACTATCTTAAAACATATAGGAAGTTCAAAATGTGTGGGTTTGGGAATAGGCTTGAGTACTTTAGGCGCGCTAGCATTCTTATTGGTAAGTATTATATGTTCAAGTGCATTTCTTACCACCTTAACTGTCAGCATATTTTCCATAGGTTTTGCGTTGTTTTATCCGACTGTTTTTACCGCATCGTTAGAGATTTTTCCTGACATTAAAGGAAGCGCTACTTCTCTCATCATGTCTAAACGTGCAGTTATTGTGGCTCTTGCTACTTGGGTAATGGGCTATTTTTATAATGGTAATTCTACAAGGGTTGCTTTAATCATGACTATTTCCGTTGGATTTTCCTCGCTAGTTTCAGTGTCTTATTATCGTAAATAAAAGCTTGGTTTGTGGCCAAACATTGACAGAGGGGCGGTCGCTTACAGCCTATAAAATAAAAAACACGCTCTAAAAATACTAGAGCGTGTTCCTTGGAGGGTGCGTTTTTATCCTGCCGCTGCTGCTGTAACAGCTGTTTCAGTAGGTGCAATGTTATGAATGTCAGGAATAATACTGGCTGACTTTTTATCAGATGTTACCAGTGAATTCGACAAAGGAAGTGGTGCAGATGCTGTTAACGCAGCAGCTGTCACTTGTTCTTCCTGCGCAATCGGAGCATGTATGTTTGCATCAACAGGATTTTGAGCTACATGTTCTGCGGTTACAGTTTCAGTCGAATTTGACGTTGAAGTAGCCACGTCTAGTAATGCTCCATGCGCATCTTTTAGTTGTTCTTTAACTGCTGCTGCGTCCTTTTCAGCTTTCTCTGCCGCTTCTTTTGCCGCATCATGCTTTGCTGTTAAAGTAGCTTCGCTGATCTTAGTTTCCATCAAATCATTTTTAGTTTCTTCTAGTGCAGTTTGAGTTTGCTGATGAGCAGCCGCTAATTTTACTTTCTCAGCCTCTGCTTCAGCTAGAGCTTTTTGTTTTTCCAGCTCTGACTCATTTAAAGCTTCTTCAACAGATTTTACTTCTTGCTCTTTTTGCTCTGCTATCTGAGCATTATGTGTTGCTATTTGAGCATTTTGCGCTGCCACTTGAGCTTTTTGATCTGCTTGATCTATGGCGCTAGAGGCTATCTCTATTCCGACATTTATCGCAACATTTCTTTGTTCTATTGCTTTCTCTTTTTCTTCTTCTGCAAGTTTCATTTCTGCTTCCGCAGCAGCTTTCTCTTTAGTAATCTGCTCAAGCTGCGCAAGAATTTCTTCTCCCTTAGCTCTTTCTGCAGCTAGTTCGGTTTCTGCTTTAGCTCTTTCTGCAGCTAGCTCATCTTCATGTTCAGCTTGTCTTCTTGCTGCTTCTTCTGCGGACACTGGTTGAGTTGCTTCACGAATTGCATCGTCTCTGTTGTATTTATTTTTTAAGCCTTCAACGTATGCGTATGCGTCTTTATAAGCTACTTCCGTGGGAAACTGCAATTCAGCTACTAAATTTATTGTTTTATCACTTCCCATTAATTTATAAGCGTCAGCTACAAGAATTTTTACAAATTCTCCTTGTGATCCGTCTAATGATTCATGGCTCCTTAGCATCATAGCAGCTATAGCAGTACCTACTTTTGGCTGTATGCTAAATAATTTGTAAAGGTTACTTTTTAATTCTTCAAATAGCTCTGGGTGGCTTTTAGCTGCAGGATCAGAAGTTATAATCACAAAATTCATTCCTTCAAACTGAAATGTTTTTGTGAGTGGTGCGCTTGGATCAACAGCGAGAGCAGCACCACTTCCAGCGTTTTTCTTTAATTCTTCAATTTGTGTTTCTAACTCTTTTACCTTTGCTGCATCTTCAGGTGAACCACCGCCAGTACCGGCAGATTTTAGTTTTTCTTCTAAATCCGCTGCTTTTTTCAGAGCATCTTGTAATTTTGCTGTTCCCTCTTCATCGGGCACTCTAAACTTACGAATTACGGCACTTTGTACTTTGTCTGCACCAAATCCTGTTTTTTGATTGCCTGTTCCAAAAAAATCTTGAGCATTAGGATCTGGTATCGTTTCTCCAAAAATAATTTCATCGTTATCTGAGAGCAATTTCCAACACGCATAATCTCCTGTTGTATATCCTTCTTTGGGTGGTGTGCTTATGTTGTTATCCAGAGCAATAATTGCTTGCGATAAATCTTCTTTATATTTTCCACCCCAGCCTTCTTTGTCTCCACTTGCATCTATGGGAAACCAAAAACTTACTACCTTGTAGCCTTTTGGAGCGCCTTTAACACCAACAATAAATGGTACGTTATGTATGGAATCCTGTCCGTCAGGTTTCATTTGATTGTATCGCTTGTCGGTATCAATCAACCAAATACCACCATCAAGAAGAGAGTATTCCTTATAAATAGTTTCTGGGCCTTCACCTTGAGTAAAAAATGTTTTTTCTTCACCAAGTGCGCCACCTGAAAAGGTTTTTAGTTTGTATTCTTTTTTTTCCACCTTTGGTGCGTCAGCTTTGTCACCTGCTGGCTTTGCTTCTTCAGCAGCTGGGGCTGCAGCAGTATCTGCTGCATACATTTCGTTCATCCAAGCAAACGCAGATCCTAATAACAAGGAAAACAATAATTTCTTTTTCATAAATCCAACCCAAAGTTCAGAATTTCTAACCTGAGTCTATTAAACCAAAAAGAAATTAATAAAATATTAAAGGGCCCGCTAATATATAGTGGACCCCTTAAGTATTTGTATACTAAAAGTGCTAAGCGGCTTTTTTTACTTGATCAACCAATGCTTTGAAGCTTTCAGGTTGATTCATTGCCAAACCAGCAAGAACTTTTCTGTCAATTTCAATATTGCTTTTATGTAATGCGTTCATAAATACTGAATAGGTTAGGCCTAATTCACGAACTGCTGCGTTAATACGTTGAATCCAAAGTGCTCTGAAATTACGTTTCTTAACGCGACGGTCACGATAAGCATATAACAATGCCTTTTCAACGCGCTGTATCGCCGAGCGAAAACAAGTGCTTGAACGACCACGATAGCCTTTGGCCATCTTTATAATTTTTTTATGACGTGCGTGTGTAGTGACGCCCCTTTTTACTCGTGCCATGGTGACTCCTTATACGTGAAAATAGTAAGTACGAATGCGCTTTATCTCAGGTGTTGCGCATATTTTCATGCCACGTGCGTTCCGTAAGAATTTATTCGAACGTTTACGCATACCATGGCGTTTCCCCGCGGGAGTCATCTTCACTTTACCAGTACCGGTAAGACGAAAGCGTTTTTTTACGCTACTTTTTGTTTTTAACTTGGGCATTTTATCTCTCTTTAATAATTTAAATATCAATAGTACCGCAGCTAAGGCATGCCCGGGCACTTTGCCCCAGCCACGCTGCTATAATTTGTATAGATGGTTTTTGGGAATAAATCAAGAAAACTTTAAAGAGCTTAATAGCAAATTGATAGTGACGAGTGTGGAAAATCAGCAATGTCTTAATTTTCTTGGATCATTGCAGCTGAAGAATTAACATTTTATTCATATATGACTCTTTAGAATGAAATTTAACGCGCGTATATAGCTCTTGAATTGTCAAGCTTTATACATATTTCTTAGGGGTGGCGGTATGCTTCATAGTGACCTACAAGACGAAGATGAGGTTAAAAAAAACCAAAACCAAGTCAAAATCTAGGTTTAAACAAGAAAAATCGAGAGAGCATACTCAAGCATTTTTCGAGAATTTACATCCTGACATTAAAGAGAGCATGGAAAATTTGAATGATTTGTATTCAAGTTTTATATCAAATTTTGCGCCAGAGAAGCCCAATCCTCTAAATATTTTCAGTGCTGACGTTATGGCGAAAACGTTTGCAGAAACTCATAAAGTTATGGTGAATACTTTTGTTATTAACCCTGATGGATGGGACTCAAAACAAAAAAATTATTTGAATGATTTAGAAGAGTTATACCAAAGAACGATGGGTCGTTTGCAGGGAGAGGAGGTCACACCGATCATTGTGCCTCAAGGAAATGATAAGCGCTTTAAATCTGCTGAATGGAATGATTTTCCTGTATTTGATTATCTTAAGCAGTCGTACTTACTGCATTGCAAATACATGAATGAGCTGGTCGATTCTCTAGAAGGAATGAATCCAAAAACAAAAGAGAAAGCGCAATTTTATACGCGCAGTATGATGGATGCTGCTTCACCGACGAATTCTCCATTTACTAATCCAGAGGTCTTGAAGGAAACTATACGTACTCAAGGGCAAAACTTGGTGCATGGATACCAAAAATTTTTAGACGATAATGCAAATTCAAACTTTTTAAGCTTACCCATGTTTACCAATCTTACAGAATTTAAAGTTGGTGAAAATTTAGGAATTACTGAGGGAAAGGTTGTCTACGAGACGCCTTTATTTCAGTTGTTGTATTATAAGCCAACAACTGAGCTTGTTCATGAGCGCCCTTTGTTGATGATCCCTCCATGGATTAATAAGTATTACATTTTTGACTTGCAAGAAGAAAACTCATTTGTGGGTTGGGCGCTTGAAAAAGGGTTTAGTGTGTTTGTTCTCTCGTGGATAAATCCAGATGAGACTTATGCCGATCATGGTCTTAGTGATTACGTTATTGATGGTGTGCTTGATGCCGTGCAAAAAGTTTTATTGATTTCAAAGCAAGATAAGCTAAATCTTTTAGCGTATTGCACGGGGGGAGTGGCGGCATCTCTTTTAGCTGGATACTTGGCAAAGCGTATTGAAAAAAACCCTATAGAAAGTCTTAGTCTTTTAGCGGCTCTTTTAGCTGGATACTTGGCAAAGCGTATTGAAAAAAACCCTATAGAAAGTCTTAGTCTTTTAGCGGCACCAATTGACTTTGATAAAATGGGCGATTTGAAAGTTTTTATATGCGAGGATCAACTGGAACACTTAGAAAAGCGTGTGAAGAAAATTGGCTATTTCCCTGGTGATGAAATGGTCAGGGTGTTTAGTTTTTTGCGCGCAAATGATTTGATATGGTCAAATTATATTAATACGTACCTTCTTAATAAAGAAACGTTCCCACTAGATTTTCTTTATTGGAATTGTGACACAACTCATATTCCAGCCACGCTCCACATGGAATATCTACGCAATATCTTTTTTGAAAATGCGCTTATGCACCCTAACGATTTTTGTATTAATGGAGTTGGAGTGGATTTAAGGGCAATTACAACGCCTATTTTTGCTTTTGCAATACGGTCGGATCATATTGTGCCCTGGCAATCAGCTTATGCAATAAAAGAAATGTGCCCGAACAATACAACATTTGTTTTAGGAGCAGCAGGGCATGTTGCAGGTATTGTTAATCCAGAACATCGTAAAAAATATTGTTATTGGAAATTAGATGAAGCAGTTCCAGATTCAGCTACTTGGTTAGAAAATGCAAAAGAAGTACCCGGTTCCTGGTGGCCTGAATGGTATAGTTGGATAAAGCAATATGCTGGGAAAAAAGTAAAAACTACTATGTGGGAAAGCACGGAAAACATCGAGTCGGGGCCCGGTCGATATGTTTTATCAACTTCACCTAGTGATAATTTTTAAGAAGTTGTGCTTTTAGCTTTGCGTAATGGTCCATTATTTGCTAGAAAGAAGTCTGGGGCCTGCTTGGTGGAATCGGTAGACACAGCAGACTTAAAATCTGCCGCCCAAAAGGCGTACCAGTTCGAGTCTGGTAGTAGGCACCATATCTTTTGAGTTGAATATCTTTCAATATCATTTTTCATGCGGAATTATTGGCGCTGATAATACTTTGTTAACATTTTTAATATAACATTAAATAAATTGACAAAATATACCTGGGCTGAAGAATGAATAAATTACCATTACTTTTTCTAACAGCAGCGATTTATTTAGGCTTTTTTGGATCTATATATGGATCAGCTGATGCGCCTGCTGAAGCTCCGCCTGGATCATCTCTGAGCGGTCAAGCTCTTAAAAAGGAAACTGAAGAATTAATTGTGAAGCTGAAAGCAGAAAAGAAAAAACAGGAAGACGAGAAACAAGATACCACGGAAATCGAAGCGAATATTAAATCAGCTGAAACAAACCTTGCAGTAAATAATGACCGTCATACACTCCATGAGGCATCTAAAAAGTTTGCAGAAGCTATTGGAATTATTTCCAAAAAGCTAGAGGGATCGATTCAGGAAAATAACAAAAATCTTGAAATTCAATTGAAAGTCGCTGAAAAAAATGCACAAGTAATAGAGCTTCTTCAGCCAAAAAAGAAAGATGCTGATAGCGGTAAGGCCGCTGAGAGCAAAAGCACCGATGATGGTTCCGAAACTGACAAAGAAGATGATGAATAAAGGCTTCTAAAAACCTTACTTGGAGCGGGCGAAGGGATTCGAACCCTCGACCCCAACCTTGGCAAGGTTGTGCTCTACCCCTGAGCTACGCCCGCTTAAGTGATTACATACTATCTATTTTACGGGCTAGTGCCAAGAGAATTTTTCTTGTTTTTAGAAAATAAGTAAAAATAGCACCGATGATTCCTGTAATCAGCATCAAAATCCCTTGCAAAACCCCTAGAGTAAAGCCTTTTTCTGGTGGCAATCCGCACGCCAAAAGATAAGCTGTTAAAAAGCTTTCACGTAATCCCCACCCTGATATTGAAAGTGGGATAAGGGTTACAAGCAATGAAATTGTATATAAAACAGAACTTTCCCAAAAATCTAAGGGTATTTTTAAAGCAATAATCAATAAATAGAATGCAAAGAAGTTCATTAAAGCTGAGGCAATGCATGTGATGCTTAAAGTGCTAAAAAGCTTAGAGAAAAACTTTTTTCCAAAGGCTAGAGTGTTCCACAAACTTTTGATAAATGCATAATTTTGAAAAATGGGAAATTTAATAAACAGAAACAACATAATAATGCCGCTCATTAAAAAGCTATAAACTGTTAGTGTAATTGTTTTTAAAGGCATAGGCATGTTTATAAAAAACAACATGGGCAGACAAATTAAGCTCATGCAGGAGATGCCAAGAATGCGATCCCATATAATTGCAGCAGTGCTTAGCAGGGTGCTATTTTTCTTTGAAAGCGCATAAATCCGATATGCATCTCCACCTATGCCACTTGGCAAGAGCTGGTTGAAGAATGTTCCTGCCCAAGTTAGTCGATGTAAGGACTTAAAGGAAATTTTAAGCCCTATTCTTTCTGAAATATAATACAGTCGAAGTCCATTAAGGCTCACGCACAAACACATAACTAATAATGTGTAGCTATAGGTGATAATTGGAAGTTCTTTGAAAACTATGTGCAGCTGATCAAAATTCACTTGGTGCAATCCCCACCATAAAGCCAAGCTTGAGAAGGTGACTTTGAAGAAAAAAAGCATGCTAGGCGGAAGAATTGTCAGAAGCTACATTTAGGCTAATTTGAACATAAATCCAGCCAGAATAGAGAGTTATGCCGGCTGCAATCCATAACAACAGCTCGCCCATTACTTGAAGCGCTACAGGGCTATGCTGTGGGTCTATGTATAGTAATACGGCAAGAGCAAGCATCTGAATAGTTGTTTTAACTTTTGCAAGTAAATTGACCGATAGCAAAACTTTAACTTCAGCTAAATATTCTCGAAGACCAGACACAAGAATTTCACGGCAAAGAATAACTACAGCTGCTAAAATGCTGAATTTTGAAATACGATCAAAGCCCACAAGCATTAGCAGAGTTGACGATATTAAAAGCTTATCGGCAATAGGGTCAAGTATTTCTCCAAACCTTGTTTCTTGATTAAATGTGCGTGCGATTAATCCATCGAGATAATCAGTAATGCAAGCGAGCACAAAAAGACAAGCGGCTATAAGGCGCGGAGTTGGATAATTAATAAAAAAAGTTATTAGTATAAATGGAATCAAACCGATGCGTGCAAGGGTTAGTGTATTGGCAAGGTTCTTAAAATTCACCATGTCATTCCCTACAATTTTATTGAATCGATAATGCCGTAATTTGTTTTAGATGGCAAATATTAGAGATGATTGGTTTATACGTATTTTAATTTTGACTTATCAATTGTAATTATTGGGAAGTTTTTTTCTGGGTGTGCTGTTTCTTTAGGAGGGGTTGTAGCTTTTTGTAGAATGTCCTGGAGTGATTTTGCTGGGCCAGATGGGGTTTTATCTTTTTTAAGTTTCTCTGGAAATATTGATTTTTCTGTTGAGGATTTATTAATGTTAAGCACTGGGGGAGGTGCCACAACACCATGCACCAAGTTGACGTTAACTAAGGCGCCAATGCGTAATCCAATTGATGAAACAATTTCTCCACGCTCTCTGCTGACGGTGTAGAAAATAATTTTTTTGGGAGCAAATTGTGTCCAAACCCAAAGTTGGTTAATGACTAGTCCCAAAATTTCGCCAAGAGGTTGGCTCTGGCACAGGACTATCCCAGAACGACAGGTTGGCATGCTGCCTTCGAAACCGTGAAAAATTTCGTTACTAAGGCTAAAGCTTTCTTCAAAGGGTAATTTACTTGCCTTAATACTATTTTGCCAAAACATGGCTTCTGATGAATGCTCTGCGAGATAGAGAATTTTGGCGTTCTGTTTTTTATATGATCTTATAGCTTCAGCTACTTGCGCATTTTTTACCGAAGTAAATTTTGCATTTGCAGTTTTTGGGTGAAAGAGTGCTCCTTGCAAATCAACAAGGATGAGTAAGCTTTGTTCTTGAGTTGGCACAGGTTCATTTTCTTGAGGCTGCACAGAAGCTTCACCCCAACATAAGAGGTTAAGAATAAGAATAAAAAGCCAACGGATCATGCATATATTGTTTGATATTTCGATATAGAATGCAAGGTCGGCCGTGTGTTTTGCGCAAAATAAATCAAATTTTTTGTTTAAAACTTTGATTTCTTTGTAAAATTTTTGTATATTGTTAGCACTGTCAGCCGAGGGCTGCTAAACAAAAAATTAAGGAGAGATATTATGTCACGTGTAATTGGAATAGATCTTGGCACAACAAACTCATGTGTGGCCGTAATGGAAGGAAACACAGCTAAGGTTATTGAAAATACTGAAGGTGCTCGCACAACCCCATCGATGGTTGCTTTTACTGAAGGTGGTGAGCGATTAGTGGGGCAGCCTGCAAAACGTCAAGGTGTCACTAATCCAGAAAATACTCTTTTTGCAATCAAGCGCTTAATCGGTCGTACTTTTAACGATCCGATGACCCAAAAAGATATGGGGTTAGTGCCTTACAAAATTGTTTCTGGTGATAACAAAGATGCATGGGTGGAAGCTCATGGAGAAAAATATAGCCCAAGCCAGGTTAGTGCATTCATTTTGCAAAAAATGAAAGAGACTGCAGAAAATTATTTGGGCGAAAGAGTTACCCAAGCAATTGTAACTGTTCCAGCTTATTTTAACGACGCGCAACGTCAAGCCACGAAAGATGCTGGACGTATTGCTGGCTTAGAAGTTCTACGCATTCTTAACGAGCCAACAGCAGCAGCTTTGGCTTATGGACTTGAGAAAAAAGCAACGGGTACAATCGCTGTTTATGACCTTGGTGGTGGTACCTTTGACGTATCAATTCTTGAAATAGGTGATGGTGTCTTTGAAGTAAAATCTACTAATGGCGATACATTCCTCGGTGGTGAAGACTTTGATGCACGAGTTATTGATTGGATTGCTGACGAATTTAAAAAAGAGCAGTCAATTGACCTTAGAAAAGATAAGCTTGCTCTTCAGCGTTTGAAAGAAGCTGCTGAAAAAGCAAAGATTGAACTTTCAAATTCAATGCAAACTGACATTAATTTGCCATTTATTACTGCAGATGCCAGTGGTCCAAAGCATTTGAATTTGAAGCTTACTCGTGCAAAATTTGAATCACTGGTTGACGAATTAGTTCAGCGTACTATTGATCCTTGTAAATCAGCGTTGCGTGATGCTGGCTTACAGCCAAATCAAATAGACGAGGTTATTTTGGTAGGTGGAATGACCCGTATGCCAAAAATCTTCGAAACAGTGAAGCAACTATTTGGTCGTGAACCACATCGTGGTGTAAATCCTGATGAAGTTGTGGCAATTGGTGCTGCAATTCAAGGTGGTGTTCTAAAAGGTGACGTTAAGGATGTGTTGTTGCTTGATGTGACACCACTTTCTTTAGGAATTGAAACTCTTGGTGGAATCTTCACTCGTTTGATCGATCGCAATACAACAATTCCAACGCGGAAAAGCCAAGTATTTTCAACAGCAGATGATAATCAAACAGCTGTGACAATTCGTGTATTCCAAGGAGAACGCGAAATGGCAGCTGACAATAAAACTCTTGGTCAGTTTAATTTAGAAGACTTGCCACCAGCACCACGTGGCATTCCACAAGTTGAAGTTACTTTTGACATTGACGCAAACGGAATTGTGCAAGTTTCTGCCAAAGATAAAGCAACAGGCAAAGAACAACAGATCCGTATTCAGGCTTCTGGTGGTCTTTCTGAAGAAGATATTCAACGCATGGTCAAAGAAGCTGAGGCTAACGCTGATGAAGATAAAAAGCGCAAAGAAACGATTGAAACAAAAAATCATGCTGATGCGCTTGTTCATTCTACAGAAAAAGCATTGTCAGAACACGGTAGTGCAGTGAGTAGCGATGAAAAAGCTGCAATTGAAACTGATTTGGCTGCTTTGAAAGAAGCTTTAACAACTGAAGATAAAGATGATATTCAAGCAAAAATGCAAACGCTTACACAATCATCAATGAAACTTGGTGAAGCTGCATACAAAGCATCTCAACCAACAGAAGGAGCCGAAGCTTCAGCTGATGCAACAACACCTGAAGGTGAGAATATTGTAGATGCTGAATATGAAGTAAAAGACGACGATCGTAAAAAAGCATAGCTCGATAAATTATGGGAGAGTTTTCAAAAGCTCTCCCAAGTTTTACTTAGTGTGGCTATATTGACCTTTAGGGAAAATTCTCTTAAATTACAAATTACCGCGGGTGTAGCTTAGTGGTAAAGCTCCAGCTTTCCAAGCTGGCCATGTGGGTTCGATTCCCATCACCCGCTCCAAAATTTATTCCTCTATCTAATAATTCACCCATTTACGAATCTTTTGAATCGCGATAAACTAAGTCAAAATTTTTAACAAATATTTTAAGGGATTATCATGTCAAAAGAGAAATTTTCGAGGAACAAGCCACACTGTAACATAGGAACGATTGGTCACGTTGACCATGGAAAGACATCGTTAACAGCGGCAATTACGAAGGTACTAGCGGAGACTGGTGGCGCTCAATTCATGGCG
>CAITNM010000042.1 GCA_903893805.1 uncultured Alphaproteobacteria bacterium
CTTAACTTAAGCTATTAATGAAACCATATAAGCATCATGAATAACTTTGAATTAGCAAAACAATATTTTTTGGAAGGTCTTCTGTTTTTGGAAGAGGAGAAATTTTCTCAAGCAGAATTTAAATTGAAGCAATCCCTTGAGCTCTTTCCTGATAGGGTCTCCACACTTACGAACCTATCTGCAGTACAAGTAAAGCTAAAAAAATACTTAGACGCCAAAATTAACGCAGAAAAAGCAATTTTTCTGGAAGCTGGCAATAGTCAAGCGTATTTAAATTTGGGTTTAATAGAAGCCGAATTAAAAAATCTAGTATCTGCTCTTCACTATTTTGAAAGGGCGCTTAGTCTAAAGCCCGACTATCACGAGGCTTGGTCCAATAAGGGGAGCACCCTGCATGAGCTAAAACGTTATGAAGAAGCCATTGCTCACTATGATCAAGCGCTTAGTCTAAAGCCTGACTACCATGATGCTTGGTCCAATAAGGGGAGCACCCTGCATGAGCTAAAACGTTATGAAGAGGCGATTGTTCACTATCATCAAGCGCTTAGTTTAAAGCCTGACATTAATTGGGCATATGGCGATTTTCAAAACATAAAAATGAAAATATCCGATTGGTCTGATTTTTACGAGGGTTTGATAAACCTTGCTAATAAAATACAGTTGCATCAAAAATCTATACAACCTTTCATAGGTCTTGCTTTATTTAGTGAAGCATTAATGCATCGAAAAAGTGCCGAAATTTATGTTGATGAAAAATTTCCATTTAATCCTGCCTTAGGACTCATACCAAAACAACCTAAGAGGAAGAAGATTCGTATCGGATATTTTTCGGCAGATTTCCATAACCATGCTACAGGCCACTTGATGGCTGAACTCTTTGAGCTTCACGACAAAAGTTGTTTTGAAATAATAGGCTTTTCATTTGGGCCCGAAAAAAATGATGAGATGCGCCAACGCTTAGTGAAATCTTTTGATCAGTTTATTGAGGTTTTCAGTAAGTCAGATATTGAGATAGCCCAATTAAGTAGGGATTTAAATGTCGACATAGCCGTTGACTTAAAAGGCTTTACACAAGATTCAAGAACGGGAATATTTTCCTATCGTGTGGCGCCAATTCAGGTTAACTATCTAGGCTACCCCGGCACAATGGGGGCTGAATACATTGATTACATCGTTGCTGACAAAACTTTGATTCCACCTCAGTTGCAACAATATTATTCTGAAAAAGTAGTTTATTTACCTCACAGTTATCAAGCTAACGACAGAAAAAGGGGTATTTCGAAGAAACAATTCACAAGGCAAGAGTTGGGCTTGCCAAGAGAAGGTTTTGTATTTTGCTGCTTTAACAACAACTACAAAATATTACCCGCAACATTCAATGCCTGGATGCAAATATTAAAGATGGTGGATGGAAGTGTTTTATGGTTACTCAAGGACAATCCTTGGGTGTCGGAGAACCTCAAAAAAGAGGCGGCTAAGCAGGGTATTGATGCAACAAGATTAGTGTTCGCAGAGCGAATGTCCCTGCCAGAACATTTAGCTCGGCATCGCCATGCCGACTTATTTATAGATACATTGCCTTGCAACGCTCATACCACTGCAAGTGATGCGCTCTGGACGGGCTTACCCGTGCTCACCCTAATGGGAGAGTCTTTTGCTAGCCGTGTCGCCGCCAGTCTACTAAATGCCATTGGTTTATCGGAGTTAATTACAACTAGCCAGGAGGAATATATCGCCTTAGCGGTTAAGTTGGCTGATAACAGCCATAAACTTGCTGATATCAAACAGAAGCTAAAGCAAAACCGTCTGACTACCCCGCTATTTGATGCGCCCCTTTTTACTAAAAATATCGAAGCTGCTTACACCATAATGTACGAAAGATATCAGTTGGATTTCGAGCCAAGTCATATATACATGACTTAGGTACAAACTCGCATCCAGGAAGAACCCAGCCAAGCGGCTTTATTTTCTTTTCAATTAGATTAATGTGGCTTCTTAGGCTGGAGCTATTTTGCTTGCTGATAGCCATCTTCTTACTTAGCGCGTATTTCTTTGCCTGCCACTCCATAGACTGGCGCCCAACTGTTTGTGTGAGCGCTTATATTTCCATACACCTGTCGTATATCTCACATAGGGCATTTTGAGATAGATTCAAATACAGCAAAGAAAAAACCCACCGTGTTTCCACAGTGGGTTAATTTAATACCGAACTAATCTTCAACTAGCTTACGCTAGCGTCAAATTAGAAAGTGTGACGTACGCCAACTGCGTAGTTCTGACCAGATGCACTAGCTGTTACGCCAGTTGAGGTTGTGTAGTTGCTAGTTGTAGTTGCGCCGTAGATAGCATACAAGTTTGTACGCTTGCTCAACCAGTAGTTAGAACCCAACTGCCATGCATTGAAGTTAGCTGTAGGCATATTAGCACCCATAGATGTGTAACGACCTAAACCAGCAGATGCCCAACCTTCAATTGTTGGAGTAATAAAGCTACGAACACCGATCTGCTCAGCTGTACGCTTAACATATTGGTTCGTATCGTATACAGCAGTAGCTTTACGAGTAATCCACTGACCGTA
>CAITNM010000043.1 GCA_903893805.1 uncultured Alphaproteobacteria bacterium
AAAAAATATTAATTATTAATAAAGATAAGAATTTTTAATAACAAAATAACTCATCTGATATTTTTATAAACTTTTACACTGGTCTAACTGATAACAAGTCTAATGTAGATCGCGCAACTCCTATATTTCCATATAGTCCTGGAGCTCCTCCTCCACCCCAAGAATTTAAATTATGCATTGTTGCAAGTAAGCCATTTTTTACGAAACACATTCTTTCTGTGCCAGTTGCTGTGGAATCAATTGCCGCCATTAAATGATGACATCCAATCCATGCAGTTTGTGCTGCTGTTGTACGAGTTAACTCTTTCATCTGCTGCGGAAGATCATATAGGCGATCAATAACAGATAACTGCTTCTCTATAATTTTATCATTAGGCCCCACAGCCATCAAACTTAAGTCCAAAAACCCATAATCGAGACTTTTCCACCAAAAATACTCAAATCTGTCAATGAGCGGTGTTAAATCTACATTAAATTCCATCCCGATATCTGAATACAAACCACCCTTTCGTAAAATGTTGTAACGCATTACATCACTTGCTATCGCAAATAATTTATGAGCCTTAAGAGCTTCATACAAATGCCTTGCCTTCATAGTTGGTATAACTTCAGTAAATGTGCAAATTTCTATTGGCACACTAGACCTTTTCATTTTTTCTATAGTTTTTGGAAGTAGTTCTGGACTGTTGCACCAAAAATAATGCTTCCAATCTAGCGGCAATTTTTTTATTGACTCAAAATAGTAGTCAAGTTTATCGTCAGGCACTTCTTGGGGGTTAAGTGCATCAGTCTCCCACATTCTGTGTGTCTTATGTGGTATAATGTACATATTTCCGATATGAGGATCATTATAAACTTTTCGGGCGACTTGAGTTAACTTATCGCGTACCACTCTCAAATCTTCCTTCGATTGGCCATAAATATTTCGAGCCATAGGTATGTTATACATTTCACCACATGGAATATCCACTGTATAACCACCAGCAAAAATGTCTTCTTGTATAACAAATTTCTTAGCTTCTTCAAGTGGCATTGGCTCATTAAAATAAACCCCACCTGTACCCATAGATTTTTTAAATTCTTCCCTACCTACAGCATCTCCAACTTCTAGGTATCTCCTATACCTATCATCCGCATAATGAAAATCTTTTATGTCTGGATAAGTCTTTCTTAACGCCTCATGAGCTTTGCCCATATTAACAATTTTTCTAAGAGCATGTTCTGGTGACCTCAAGGGGTACTCCCTTATATGAATACCTACTTCAAGCCCAGAAATATAAGTAGGCACTGTGATGCTTGCATCTGAGACAAAATGATTACCTTTATTAATTAATAGTCCTTGATGTGCTCTTATAAAACTTTTACCATTCCAGGGGCTATCATCAGGATAGCCATACGGATTGCGTTTATGAGCAACTTGTAATTTTTCGTAAAACATTTTTTCAACGGGCATAGAAAAATAATCATTTGATGGAATATACGTTATTCTTGGCGAGTGTATACAATTTATGTTTGGAGGAATTTTACGTATGGTCTCAAGAATTGACTCATCAAAAACAATAAATTCATCAGCATCGTTTGGAAAAATCCAATCCACTTCTGGAAAAATAGTTTCCGCAAGCTTAATAATCGCATTCATTCTAGAAGCTTGTGCATACAATACTCTTGTATCCGTTATCAAAATTACTTTTGCTGACAATGACTTTAAGTTTTTGAATTGCATTACCGCCGACCAAGTATTATCTGTTGAGCCATTGTCAATAAGAATGAACTTTCTGACCCCCATGAAATAATGCCAAGATAGGTTGTAAAAAATGACATCACCTTCGTCTTTAACCATAGATACTAATGCAATTTTTTCACATGCTTCAAGAGGATTTGGATAACTCAAAGGCCTAAGAAGAATATTCTTGGGAAGGTTTCGCTGAAGTGCTTGATGTTGGCTTTCTTTCATTGTTAAACTTGAAAAATTTGGGCGATTGCATAATTCAGTTAATTCGCTCTCCAGTTGATTATACTTATCATTACAAAAGGTTGAGTTTTCAAAATTATTAAGCTCAACGCTAATTCTACCCTCTATTATTTGTGCCCAAGAAAAACCTGCATCCGGCATCATCAAGCCTGATATAGAGCGGAGAGAGGATGCTGCCATTTCAAATCGTTGATTTGGCTCAATTACTACTGCTTTTTTTTCAGTGGCCGACACTTGACGCTGCTTACCTGTGGCATTTTTAATTTTAATAGTGCTAAAGGTTTCATTTGATTCTGAATTGTAAAATACAAATCCATCAGAAGCGCTTACTGTTCTTTTTTCACCAACACCTAAAGACTCAAAATGTTGTGCAAACATATCAATACTGACAGGTGTACCCCTCATATTATGCAGTTCAATTGTTTGCAATCTTGTAGTAGAGGCAAATATTTCATTAAAATCAACATAAACGCCTGATGAGGCTACCGCTGAAAATACATATCTTGTCATTAAAAGTATAAATAAAAATTTTCTCATAATTTCACATCTATTCTTGAGAGTGTTGAAGTTGGGTTTGAGGTAAGGTCATTGATAAAAACAATAACGCAATCTGGTTCATCATCTGCCCTATAAGCCTTCTGCATAATTGATTGCATAAGTTTCCGACGTTAAGCTAATTCGTGGGTCATCGAAGGATGTAATTTCAGGTGTACTTCTTAATGGAGAAAACACGTTGGGACCAAAAATCATATCTCGTTCAACCATCCCGTGTTGCTGAAAGGCTAGACTAAGGACACCGTTACCATATTTGATATGATAATCAGCTAATTCCTTGTCTCCCACTCCACGCAATAACTTACTTATTTTGATTCCAGAGAGATATGCTGGAGATCTGAGAGTATGATAACTCGCTAACTCAAGCGCTCTCATAGTTATTGGGTGTCCTGGTGTTGATGCTAAAAAGCGAGAGTCAACCATCCGCGCAGTATTAACTTCAAGGCCAGCACAAAAATTAAAACTTGCACAAAATGGTGTTATATCTTGAATAATTTCTGTGTTTATTCCTCTAATCACCCCCCCATGCACAGCAAGTACCGCATACTGTAAAAATGCAGAAGCATGTCGATCAAGACCCAATTCAATTAATTTTCTAATATCAGACAAATTAGGAAGACCAGACGTAAAAATAGATCTAACCTCAACTTTGTCATTCAGGTCTCCTAAATCTTCGGGTGATATTGAAGTGATGGCCCCACTTACCCACAGAATGTGCTTCCACCCTGACGCATCTGGAAGAGTTTTGATTGATTTCATAAACCATTTTTTTTGATTTTCACTCAAAAAAGGAGAACCTTCTTCACGCCTTTTAGTGACAAGAGTGTGGATTATTTGTGGAATTTTAAGATCAAATTGAGTTGCTGGTATTTTTGCTCTATCTTCAAATACTTGTAAACCAGCTTGGTGAGCCTCCTGAAGTTTTCTATAGAATTTTTCTATGGTAAAGCAAGGCTCTTTAAAAGTAGATTTATGAGCTGGAAATACTACTGTTGATAGGTACCCTAAAAATGGCACTGTCATTTCATTTGAAGTCGCCATTTCAAATAGATTTTTTTCACAAATATCTCTGCTTAACAAAGCATAAGGGTTTTGCTTTGTAATAAACTTAATTTCTCTTTCCTGTGATGTTTCATAGAAAATATATTTGTCGGAGGCTTCACAAATAAGCCTGCCTATGTAAGATGATTCTATTGCTCGAATTGTTTCATGTGCACCAGGAAGAATAGTCATGCTACTCAACAAAACAGTTGCAGTTTTTTCAGATTTTTCGCGATATGGTTTAATGAATACTTGCGATGATGTCTTTTTTCCAGACACTGCCCTCCCTGCAGAACTGACTACTTGATAGCGATCATCAAATACGGTCAATATCCCAGCACCTGAAGCAAAGTCTTCTTCGTCAAAAATTTCGTGATAAAAGTCATATACCTTTAACGTAACAGGAGCATTTGTTCTATTTTCAACGTCAAAAATTTCTAGCTTTAATTCTGCTAACACATCGTTTAGGCTACGATGCAATCGTAAATTCTCTACTGCTTCCTCAGAAATAAATGCATTAGCTTCTGCGGCCTCCAAACGTAATTGTATAAAAAATACATAAAATAGAACTAGAAAAATAAGCTTCATATTTTTACCCATCTTAGGCCATTCAGTTTCACTACGTGTGCACAATAACAAAAGAATTTTTAATATTAATATAATAATCATATTATTATATTAAATTG
>CAITNM010000044.1 GCA_903893805.1 uncultured Alphaproteobacteria bacterium
CAAAATTAAATTCCCTTCCAAAACTTACATGTCTGCATTGTTTATATGATGCACTTGTGACATATTACCTACTCAAGCTTGTTTTATTGTTAGTTGTATAGGGATAATAATGTTCAAAAAATTAGTTTTATTAGGGGCCATCAGGTCATCCCGCGACGTATTATCCTGCTATTAAAAAATTCAAGAGCATTATAAAAAATATTTTTGACCCGCTTACACCTACTCAGTGTGATATTGCTTTAACATTGACGACTGAACTGCCTCAGAAATTAGTCGAAAAAGATTCTCCTAAAGTTATAAAGAATATGCAAGCCAAGGGAGTGCAAGTTATTGCATTTACAGCTTCTTTAACTGGGCATAGAAATGATCATAAAAACAAAACTATTTTTAAACGCCGCGATGTGCTTCAGAAAATGGGATTCAATTTTTCTTTTCAAGGTATGGTGAGGGTGCACAATGGCTGTCACTGGTCGAGTATATCTTTTGAAAAATATGCTGATGGCTATCCTATGTTTTATCAAGGTATTCTTTGTGCAAATGGTGAAAATAATGGTATTGGAAAAGGTAAAGTTTTAGAGGCATTTCTTAGTGAATGTTCACCCCAAATTTGTGATCATAAGTCTCATATTCTTTTTAGCAAAGATAGACAAGTTGAAGCCCATCATTGTAAGGCTCCGAATGTGTACGAGCCAAAAGTTATCGTAATGGTTGATGACAAAAAAACAAATATAGAAGACGCTAAAAATGTTTTGGCGACAAGTCATCCTAATATTTTATTTGTCGGTATTGAATATCAAGGAGCGTTTGATTATGCACCAAAAGATATTACGGAAGCCGATTTTATAAAGTTCTGGCAAGGCCTAGCTGACCAAGCTAAGAAAATTTGTTCTAAGTGATTCACTTTCTTCTTTTAGCTAGCTTGTGCTAATATCTAGCAGTTTATCCTTATCTCTTTAATCATGGCATCGTTGCAATACTTGGTATCGCGAACATTAAAACCTTTACGCGTTCAAAAAGCGTACAAGGAAGCCATGCTTTTTCATGATTGGGAAACCGTTGTTGGAGCTGAGTTTTCTAGAGGATTTTCTCCTGTTGAGATTTACAGCAAACCATCAGGCAAGGTATTGAAATTAGTGACTTCATCTTCTGGAATGGCTACTGCACGTTATGTAGAGCCTGCTTTATTACAACGCGTTAACCAGTTTTTTGGTGCTCCTTACATAGCGACGATTAAAACGACTCAGGGACAAGTCAAAAAGATTTTAAAGAAAAAAGTGCAATTAGACAGTGTTAATGAAGCAAGCACTCTTGATGAAGCATTGCGAGCATTGGGCAAACATTTAAATGTTAGTTGACCAGCCAAAAGCTATTTATGTTCATTTGACTGAATTTCGTAATCGTTTAGTTAAAGTTGCATTATGTTTTATTGTATTTTTTGCTGGTTGTTATGGAATCTCTGAAAAAATACAAAACATTTTCATACGGCCTTTAGCCCCTATTTTAAAACAGGGAAGGTCATTAGTTTACATGAGTCTTCCAGAAGCATTTTTTAGTGAGATTAATGTAACCTTATTTGCCAGCCTGTTGTTGACGTTTCCGTTTTTTTTAATACAAGCATGGTTATTCTTAAGGCCTGGACTTTTTAAAGCTGAACGTCAGGTTTTACGGGGCGTCATGATCTGCATTCCGGCTTTGTTTTACATAGGAGTAGCTTTTTCACAGCTGGTTGTGTTGCCGAGAGCTTTTAGTTTTTTTATTAGTTTTGAACACAAAAACTTGCCCTTATACTTTTTACCGAAGCTTAGTGATTATATAAGTTTTTCTCAAAGATTAATGTTTGTTTTTGGTCTGGGGTTTGAGCTGCCCGTTGTCCTTTTTACATTGGTTAGTTTTGGTTTATTGAGTTTACAGAAATTAAAATCTAGCTGGAGAATAGTGATTTTTATACTGTGTGCTATAAGCGCTGTGATTACTCCACCTGATGCTTTGAGCATGATGGCTTTGGCCATACCAATGATTATTCTTTATGGGGTCACAATCCTTGTGATACAATGCAATCAAGCTAGAACCAAAAACCATAAAGAATCTTATTATGCATGATATTCGTTTTATTCGTGAAAACCCCGAACAATTTGATGAGTTATTAAATCGCAGAGGTTTGGCAGCAATGGCCGATCGGATTATGCGGTTAGATAAGCAGCACCGTCAGATTCTGACCGATTTACAAGCTTATCAAAGTCAGCGTAACGCAATGGCAAAAGCTTTTGGAGATGCTAAGCGTAATGGCGAGCCTACTGATTCAATTGCTTTAGAGAGCGAAAAAATAAAACAGCATATTGGTATTTTGGAAGAAACATCACGTTTGGAAGAACATAGGCTTCATGATATTTTGGCAGAAATCCCTAACCTTCCAGCTGATGATGTACCTGTAGGCAAAGATGAGCATGCTAACGTTGAGGTCTCTACGTGGGGCACGCCAAGATGTTTTTCATTCACACCGAAACAACATTATGAATTAGGTGAAGCGCTTGGGTTAATGGACTTTGAGACGGCTACAAAGCTTTCAGGTTCTCGATTTGTTTTATTAAAAGGTGCATTAAGCAAGCTTGAGCGAGCGATTGCTCAATTTATGCTGGACAACCATGGAAACGAATTTGGATACACAGAAATAACACCCCCCTTACTAGTGAATGATGCGGCAATGTTTGGAACAGGGCAGCTTCATCTTAAAGATGATATGTTTCAAACCAATCATAATCATTGGTTGATTCCTACATCTGAGGTTTGCCTTACAAACATGGTGGCTGGGGATATATTAAATCCGCAAGAATTGCCTATACGTGTGACTGCATACACTCCATGTTTCAGAGCAGAGGCAGGTGCAGCAGGTCGCGATACAAGAGGCATGATTCGTAATCATCAATTTACCAAAGTTGAGTTAGTTAGCATTACGACTCCAGAACAGTCAGATGCCGAGCATGAGCGTATGACCTCTGCTGCAGAAACAATTTTGCAAAAATTAAATTTGCCGTATCGGAAGATGTTACTCTCAACCGGAGATATGGGTTTTTGCGCTAAAAAAACCTATGACCTAGAAGTTTGGTTGCCAGGTCCGCAAGCATACCGTGAAATTTCAAGTTGCTCAAACTGTGGTGATTTTCAGGCGCGTCGTATGAATACGCGCTACCGTAGTGATCAAGCTAAACCACACTATGTGCATACATTAAACGGATCAGGTTTAGCTGTTGGTCGCACGCTAATTGCAATTTTAGAAAATTACCAAGAAGCAGATGGCTCAATAATAGTTCCTGAAGCCCTTCGTAAATATACTAATTTTGATAGTATTGGTGGGTAGTTTGCGTATTCTTATTACTAATGATGATGGAATTAATGCGACTGGTTTAAAAGTATTAGAAACAATAGCGCGCACTATTTCCGATGACGTCTGGATTGTAGCGCCAGAGCATGATCAAAGTGCGGTAAGCCATTCATTAACGCTTAGAATGCCATTTCGTATTAATGAAATATCGCAAAAAAAGTATTCAGTTTCTGGAACACCAACGGACTGTGTTTTGGCGGCTGTTCAAATGCTAATGTCAGACCATATGCCTGATTTGGTTTTGTCAGGAGTTAACAATGGAGCAAACTTAGCTGAAGACGTTACCTATTCTGGTACAGTTGCTGCTGCTTTAGAGGCCACAATTTTAGGAATACCTGCGGTTGCTTTCAGTTCTGTTATTGAAGTTGGTCATCCTGTTAAGTGGGCAACAGCAGAACATTGGGGGCCAGTTGTTTTGGATAAAATATTGAAATCTTCTATTGCAGAGCACGTGATGATTAATGTGAATTTTCCAAATGTTGTTCATAAATCTGTAGAAGGTATGCGTATTACACGGCAAGGAAAACGAAAGTTTTTTGGCAGCATTGTAAAACGAGAAGACCCGAGAGGCATTCCATATTACTGGATTGGACCTGGTAGTCAGCATTATGGTAATATGTTAGTAGGTGCTGAGCCAGGTACAGATATAGAAGCAATAGGGCAAAAGTGTATTTCAGTAACGCCGCTTTCTTTGGATATAACGCACGACAAGACTTTTGAACAACTAAAGGAACTATTTTCATGAAGAATATACTAGCATGTGTGGCTTTGTTACTGCTTGCGAGCTGCGCAACAAATGAGCAGCCTGCTGAAGTTGTTTCATCTATGAAAAAATCAAAGCACATTCCTTTCAAAAGTGATTATTATCTTGTAAAAGCAGGTGACACAGTTGCTTCTGTTGCAAGAAAATTTAACGTTGCACCACAAGAGCTTTTAAAGCTTAACAAGTTAAGTGAAGGTGTAGTACTTGTGCCAGGGCAGCGTTTACTTTTAAAGGCGCGTAATAAGCAAGATGAGCAGCGTCTGGCCGATGACATTACAGTGAAGTCTTTAGATGACCTTGGTCAAGTTCCTCCAGATGGATTAAGTGTTGGTGATCAGCAGCTTCCAGGTGAATTGCCGGCTTCCGATCTTATGCAGCCACAAACGGCAGTGAATGAACCAATTGTAGCGAATTCAGGGGCTTATAGGTCTCCGGTGCAAGGTAACATTGTAAAAACCTTTGGACAACAACCTGATGGTAGTTTTAATAAGGGTATAAATATTGCGGCACCTAAGGGTGTACCTGTTAAAGCTATATCTGATGGTGTTGTAAAGTACGCTGGTTCAAAGGCTGAAGGTTACGGAAACATGGTCATGATTAAGCATGGTGATGGAAAAATCTCAACCTACGCGCATCTTAATAGTATGACAGTAAAGCAAGATGCTATTGTTACAGCTGGGTCTAAAATTGGAACAGTAGGGTCCACCGGAAATGTTCCGCAGCCTCAATTGAATTTGCAAATTCGAGGTATTGATAAGCAACCAATTGATCCCGCGTTGCTTATTTCAGGGTTGAGCTAATTGGCTTACGAATTCGTACAGGTAATTTAGTGCATTTAAAAAAAGCTATTGTCACCGTAGGAGGGTTAACCTTAGTAAGCCGAATTTTTGGTTTGTTACGTGAAATGCTGATGAGCCATTTTTTAGGTGCAAGTGTTGTTGCTGATGCATTTATTGTAGCTTTTAAATTTCCTAATTTTTTCAGACGTTTTTTTGCAGAAGGTGCTTTTAATGCGGCATTTGTACCAGAATTTGCGGGAGTTCTAGCTAGTGATGGTAAAGAAAAAGCAAATGAAATAGCAAATCAAGTTTTTAGTTGGTTAACTTTAGTTTTATGTGCTTTTGTGATTCTGGTTGTGCTGTTTACCCCTGCAATAATTCATTTGATTGCACCAGGATTTTGCCATACGCCTGACCGGCTTCAATATGCGATTGAGTTTACTCGTATAACGTTTCCTTATATTTTATTTATATCTTTAGCTGCGTTATTGTCGGGAATTTTGAATTCTCTTGATCGCTTTGCAGCTGCTGCTGCAACGCCAGTGCTTTTAAATATTTTCATGATAGGAGCATTATTATTAACGGTTAAAGAGCCGGGATTTGCATTGTGTGTTGGTGTTATGTTGGCTGGAATTGTGCAGTTTTTATGGTTGTATTTTGTGGCGCGTAAGCAAGGATTTAGGTTGCAACTGCAAAGACCAGTTTTGAGTTCTTCTGTTTCTAAAATTCTAAAGTTGATGGTGCCAGGTGCAATTGGTGCTGGGGTCATGCAAATCAATATTTTTGTTGATATGATACTTGCTTCAACTTTACAGACTGGGTCGCTTTCTTATTTATATTATGCTGACAGGCTTAATCAGTTGCCATTATCAATTTTTGGAGTGGCTATTGGAACAGCATTGCTGCCAAGTCTTTCAAAAGCACTGCGTACCGGTAATCAAGATGAGGCAATTAGTTTACAGGAAAAAGTGCTTTCGTTAGGATTAAGACTAAGCATTCCATCGGCTATTGGGTTAATTGTTTTGTCCTATCCTATTATTGACTTAATATATGGGCACGGAAGCTTTTCTGCTGCGCATGTTGACGCCACAGCACCAGCTTTGGCAGCATTTGTGATTGGGCTGCCTGCATATACTTTAAGTAAAGTTTTTACGACTGGTTTTTTTGCAAAGCAAAATACAAAAACTCCCTTAAAAATCGGCATGATTACTGTCGGAGTGAATTTGGCTCTTAACCTATTGTTAATTGGGCCACTCTTGCACGTAGGCATGGCATTGGCCACAGGCTTGGCTGCATGGGTGCAGGCAGGGTTACTGGCGTGGAAATTATCTCAAAAATCGATGATTCATTTAAGCAAAGCATTTTTTCACGATTTAGTTTATGTGCTTTTAGCAAGTTCTTGCATGGGTGGAGTTGTTTATCAACTGCAAATACAAGTGCGTTGCCCTGGTTCTTTCCTTAATGAAGCTATCTATGTTGTAGGGTTAGTTGGTATTGGGATCCTAACCTATGGTGGAATTTATAAAGTTTGCCTGATGACAGGATGCAGATATAAGAAGAATAGAGTTTAGCTACTTTTCCTGATGGCTACTATTTAGGTATCTCTCAATAAAAAAGGCCGCTTTGCAGCGACCAATTTTTAATTTTTAAATTAGCAGTTAGAGTTAAGCAGCTGGTGCTTCTTCTGCGTCAGCTTTTTTCGCTTTTAACGCTGCTTCTTCTTCGGATTGAGCGATAATAAGGCTAATTGGTGCACGCACTTCAGGATGCAATGAAACAAAGACTGTGTGAACACCTAAATTCTTGATTGGAGTGGTGATAATAACCTGTGATTTATCAACAGTGAAACCACCTTTTGTTAAACCTTCAGAGATATCACGGCTGCGAACCGATCCATATAATTGACCAACTTCACTTGCTTGGCGAATGATAATAATTTGCGTGCCTTCCATTGACTTCGCTACATATTCAGCATCTTGACGTTGCTTAAGGTTTGTAGCTTCCAGTTGAGCTTTTTTCACTTCAAACTGAGCCATATTTTCTTTTGTAGCACGTTGTGCTTTTTTAGTTGGTAACAAAAAGTTACGCGCATAACCAGGAGCTACGGCAACAATTTGCCCCATTTGCCCTAATTTTTCGACGCGCTCCATTAGAATTACTTGCATTTTACGCTTCAACATGGTTTGAGCTCCTAATTAAATTTTGAGTAATACTTCTTCTTAAGGCCATATAATGGCTCTACAAGCCCTAACACTACTACAAAAATCATCGGCCAGACAAGTAAAAATGTTAAGACCATGAAAATTACAGTTGCATAGCGAGGAAGTTGAAAAGACCTTGCCATAAGTTGGGCTATTTCAATGCCGTCAATTAGCAAAGGAAAGGCGCAAATGCATAAAGCAGTGCGACTGAAAATGCCAAAAATAGGTGAGCCAATAAATAACTGGTTTGCAATGATTAGCCATAGAGACGTAACAAGTGCAATATCCCAAATGGGAGGAAGAAAAATATTTTGTTTAATAGATGGTTTACGAATGGATTTATTTGATTTCAGCGCTACTGAATAGGCCATTTGAAAATTAAGCCAAACCATTAAAAGCCATAAGAAGGAAAATATTCCAGGTAGTACATCGACTAACGAGCTGGGAGATGAAGGAATTTTTGCAAGATTGTTAATGACTTCAATTTTTTGAGCAAGTAGATCGAATAAGTGACTATTGGTTAGTTTTAAATAACCAAAGACAATAGAGACCAATCCTAAAAATCGGCTTGATAAAAGATGCAGTATGTCTGTTGGTGAAAATTCGTATGCGTTTTTCTTTTTTAAAAAATGCCAGTATAAAATTGCTATTGAGGGAGCAAAGATCGTGATGCTAAAAATACCTGCACCAGCTGGTCCGAGCAGCACAATGGAGCCTAGTAAAGGGATGCTGATTGCAAGCAAATAGCTTCTGATTCCCAAACAGATCCCAACATAAAAAATTGGCAATAGCGCAAAATAATTAACTGCTGCGCCAAGAATAGGAATAAACAGGGCCATAAAAGAAAAGGCAGCGCACAATGCGCCGCCCTGAATAATAAGTCTTATGTCGCTTTTAGCCATTTACGTATGGCATTAGAGCCAAGAAACGTGCGCGTCGAACAGCAACAGCTAGTAAACGCTGTTTTTTTATGGAAACTGCAGTAATACGGCTTGGCATCATTTTGCCGCGCTCTGACACAAATTTCACTAGGATACGAGTATCTTTGTAGTCAATTTTCATGGCATTTTGGCCTGTGAAAGGGCAGCTTTTACGGCGACGGAAAAATTGCTTACGTACGCTTGGCTTTAGATTTTCGCCTTCTTCAATATAATCTGACATTTTGAATCCTTTACGCTGTTGGTTCGGTTGTTGATTCTTCCGTTACTGCCTCTGCGACAACTTCGGTAGCAACAACGTCTGGGCGAACTTCTTCACGAACAACATCTTCACGGAAACCGCGATTTTGCATTAGAGCAGATGGTGCATTGTCAAGTTCATCAACGCGCACGCTCAAATGACGAAGCACATCTTCGTTGATTTTCATTTGACGTTCCATTTCTTTGATTCCATCAGACTTTACAGCGATGTTCATTAGAACGTAATGACCCTTGCGATTTTTTTTGATTTTGTAGGCTAAATTACGAAGGCCACAAAATTCTGTTTTTGTAACTTCTCCGTCAAATTCTTTAATGACGTTAGTATATTGCTTTGCCAATGCTTCTACCTGGTTAGCGGTAATGTCTTGGCGTGCAATGAAAATTGTTTCATAGAAACGCTGCATATTAAACTTTCTCCTTATGGATGGGTACTTAAAACAAGCACCAGCTGCCTAACGCTTTAGGAAGCAAGGACCTTACTTGTAGCTTACATTTATAGTAAGAAAAAGGCTAAAAGGCAAGAGGAAATTCAATTTGTTGTTCTGCTTGTTAAGAGAGTAAGAGACTACTTCAAACTAATAGCGATTCTGTTGAGTGCATTCATTAGAGCTATGCATAATGCCAAATCAACAATCTCTCTGTCGCTGAAATAAGAAGATAATTCTTGTTTGATGGAATTATGGTTGGCATCTAAGCTGGTAATTGCTTCTGTCCAACTAAATGCTAATTTTTCGGCTTTGGAAAAACAAACTGAGATTGTCCAATTGCGAATTTCCTCAATTTTTTTTGTACTAATTTCTAGTTTTTTTGCTTCATCACTATGTAACGAACAACAATAGGCGCATCCATTATTTTGAGATATAAGCAGTTCGACTAGAATACGCAATTCTTGATTCAACGGAGAATTTTTCAAATGGCCGTAGCTTTTATAAAGATTAGCTACCACATCTTTTGATATTTCTTCGTAATTCATAGTTAAATTACTGCTTATTCTTTTGCTTTAATGTGATGATGAGGGGCAGGGCTGTACATCTTTGCGTTACGACGATAGAACCTAGAAATGGCTGTAAATATAACAGCGTACACAGAAATAATGATGGCAGCCATATACATGTTTTCTGTATAACCAGTCATAAATGTATAGACTGAAGGCATTAGCCCGCCTGATATAGCGATACCAATAGAGAAACTAACAGCTACGCCTGTATAACGAGTTTCAGCAGGGAATAAAACTTGCATGAACGCATGGCTTAATCCCACAAAGCTTCCTACATATAAGCCAACTCCGTATTGTCCTAATCCCACTAAGAATAAATCTTTTGTTTGCAGTAGGTAGAAGCTCAAATAAGAAAGTGTACAGCACATAAAACATGATAGATAAACAGATCTACGCATAGTGATTTTGTCACTTAACCAACCAAAAAACACGCAACCTGAAGTGTATCCTAGTAAACCAAAGGTATTTAAAAATACGGCTGTGGACATCTCAAAACCTTGGAACTTTGTCATGTATATGTTCATGAATCCAAACACTGTATAGGTAAGTGAACCTTTGAAAATTCCAACAACAATGTTCATTAAAAATGCACTTTTGTGATTTTTAAAAATAGCTTTCATTGGTTGCTTTTGTTCTTTTTTCTTTTCTTTAATCTGAATAAAAGCATCGGTTTCTTTAGCATTTTTTCTTAGGACAAAAGCCATGAAGCTTACTAAAGAGCCAATAAAAAATGGAATTCTCCATGCCCAATCTGGCATTCCAGGACGTAACATTAATGAACCTGCAAAGCTAGCAAATACAGCGCCCACCATGCATGAGCCCGCAATAATACCGCTGATTAAGCCCATTTGCTTAGCTTGCCCATGTTCAATTGCAAAAATTGCGGCTCCATTATATTCACCGCCAGTTGAAAGTCCTTGAACCATGCGGCAAAGCACTAAAATGATAGGCGCTGCTATTCCTAATGTGCTGTATCCTGGGAGTAGAGATATCACTAACGTTGGGAATCCCATTAACATGACGGAATAGGTTAGTGCGACTTTTCGTCCAAAGGTGTCACCAATTAAACCAAAAGCATAAGCACCAAGTGGACGCGTGAAAAATGCAGCAGAAAAAGCAAAAATACTTGCAAAAAGTGCTATGGTCGGCGACGTGCTCGGGAAAAAAACTTCAGAAATTTTAGCAATAAAGACGCCACAAATAACAAAGTCATAAAACTCTAGCGCATTTCCTAAGGCGCTGGTTCCAATCATCTTCCAAGACTTTTTCATTTAAAATCATAAGTACTATTTAGGCCTATAATTTTCTTCAATTTCGCAAGAAATGCAAGCACTTTATTATTGTAGCTTCATTCCATTGGGTACTTTTGGGGTAGTTGTTGTAAGGCAGATGTCGCCATTTTCATCTGCAAAACCTAGCAGTAAAAATTGTGAAATGAAGCCAGCAATATTTTTTTCGCCTAAATTGATGCAGCCCATAATAGAACGACCAATAAGAGTTTCTGGGGTGTAATGCACTGTGATTTGTGCAGAAGTTTGCAGTATTCCAATTTCTGAACCAAAGTCTGCCCATACTTTAAAAGCAGCTTTGCGTGCTTTAGAAAATTCTTCAGCCTTCACAATAGTACCACTACGTATATTAACTTGTTCGAATTCTTCCCAAGTGATTGTCATGATTATTCCTTATCTTCTTCAAAAGAATTTTGTCTGCTTTTATAAATTGCCAGCCAGACTGTATGACCATGACAGTCTTTGTCTTCTACTTTATGAGCAACTAACTCAAAATGATGCTTATTAAGCAATTTCTTGTATTCGTCAGGTGATAGTGATGCGTGATATAAACTTTCTCCACCATTGTCACTATAAATTTCCCCAGCTTTAGATCCTGAAGTAAATAGTAATATACTGCGTTCGTTCAGATGCTGTTTAAAGGTTTGAAACATTGCTCTTTGATCATCTTGAGGCAAGTGAAAAAGGCTATCCCAGGCAATGATACAATCAAATTTTTCACCTAACTCAATGTTTCTCATATCATGAACAATAAATACGCTTTCAGGAAAACGAGACCTTGCTAGATCAATTTTCTTTTGGCTTCCATCAATACCGGTGATCAAAAAACCATTATCAATAAAATATTTTGTAATGGGCTCACCCATGCCGCATCCTAGATCAAGAACTTTTGCGCCTGGTTTAAGATAAGATATTGCTATATCTAGGTATGATTTTTCAAACATATCACGTGATCGATGTTTGTCGTACCATTCTGCTATTTTCTCATAAGAGTCGCAGACTTTGTTCTTGATTGTCATGATCGTTCTAGCTTACGGTTGCAGCTTGAAGTGCTGCCATATTTTATTTTTCAATTCATAGCGCAAGCGATGATGGAATCGATCTTTACTACCATGCCAAAATTCTATGGTTTCAATAGATATATGATAGCCATGCCAAGTTTCTGGGCGAGGCATCGGCTCTGTTTGTGTCAGTAATTTCGAAACTTCTGTTCTTAAATTTTGCTCATTTGCCATCGGTGCGCTTTGCGTAGAAATTGTCGCTACTGCCTGTGCTACTGGTGGTCTTTCTTTGAATATTTCATCGGAAATATTGTTTGCAAGTTTTGTTACCGTGCCTTGAAAATTAATTTGTTGCATGGTTTCTCGCCACCATAATGTTCCTGCAGCAATAGGATTTGTTTGTAAATCTCTTCCTTTTTGACTTGTCTCACTACTGGCAAAAATAACTCCTTTTTCATCAACAGTTTTTAATAATACAACGCGACTTGAAAGTGCATTTTGCGTATTAACGGTTGATAAAACTAAACCTCTAGGTTCTATTATTTTTAACAAGTCTGCTGTGTGTAACCAACTTTGTAATAGGTTCAGTGGGCTATCTGGTGGACAGTCAAAGCCAGAAATTACAAGGTCAGGATTTCCAGTGAGTGTTTTAGCTTCCATAATGTGGTGTTTCTTGCTTTTTCACGGTGCAGTTCAACCAATTCTATCTTTTTAATTCAACGAATTTATCAAGAATCTTGCGCATCATATTATTAATTGATGTGTAATTTTGAGCCATCAATTCTTCTTTTGTTTGTGTGAACATTGATGGTTTTAAATCTTCTGGTACTGCATTGATCATAGTTTTCATGCCATCAAGCGTTATTTCTAAATGACATTGAAAACCATAAGCTAACGGTTTGTAACGAACAATTTGTCGAGGGCACCCTTCGCTATACCCAAGTAAAGTAGAATGATCAAGAAGTCCAGGCATGTCATTGTGCCAATGAATGACTGGAAAATTTTGTGAAAGTTCTTGCAGTAGTGGATCTTGCAATCCTTCTTCTGTCAGAGTAACTGGATAAACGCCCACCTCTTTTTCAGGACTACGTTCAGTTTTAGCACCTAGTGATTCTCCTATAAGCTGAGCTCCGAGACAAAAACCTAGGATTCTTTTATTTTGCTGGATAGATTCTTTGATGAGGTTAATTTCATCAATAAGATAAGGAGCTTCATCCAAATTTAGAGGGCTTTGAGGGCCTCCCATAACAATAAGAAAGTCAAAGTTGCTAGTGCTAGGCAATTTATCACCTTTATATGGCTTGCTAATTTGAAAAGCGTATCCTCTGTTATACGCCCACGTTTCAATCACTCCTGGGGTTTCAAAATCAGCATGTACTATGCATAATATGTTCATATTGTTTATTCCTTGTTGCTTTTTTGCTTAGTAAACCACAGGACTAAATCATCATCAACTAATGCATTGGTGCCAGGTGCAACAGGTTTGTAATTATAAATGATACCATGTCCATCTGGTGTATAGCCATTTTTTTTCAAGACATCTAATGCTAATCATAATAATCCTTTCACTCGTACCAAATATTTATCACAAGCAATTTGATAGCTTTCATTAATTAGCTTATCAAGTATTTCAAATGAGTGATTTGAAGGATTTAAAATTGAAACCCAAGCCATCCAGCCATAAACAGGGTGAGGGGTTAGCGTGTCTAATTTTTGAAAATCATATGGACTTTCAATTGAATGACCTTTCGCAGGGCGCTTTGGCATTGTTGAAAAATGCTGCAAAAATGTTTTTTTAGAAATGCCAAAATTTATTCTGAAAATGTTCTCTCTGTCTAGGGCAGAGGCTTTATCGTTGTCTCCATCTTTTTCTTTTAAGGTTAAAAAATAGACGCCTCTTTTTAACAAATTATCGGAGTTGTAAAAGAAGCTTTTTTCACCCCATGCATTTACCACATTAAGGCCGGGGAAATTAGCGACAACAAAATCTGAAATATCTTTGGCGGTTATTATGGTGTCTTTAATTCTATAACGGCAGTCTTAATTCTATCGCATGCTTTTGCTAAATTTTCTAAACTTGTTGAGTAGGAAATGCGAAAATACGGAGATAAGCCAAATGCATCACCAGAAACGGTTGCAAGGTTATGATTTTCTAATAAATAGGTGCAGAAATCATTATCATTTTGAATGGTTTTGCCACATCGTGTTACTTTCCCAATAACGCCATTGCACCCTATATATAAATAGAACGCGCCATTTGGTTTTATAAGCTGCAGCTCAGCAATTGTCGATAATTCGCTTAATACATAATCACGTCTTTTTGCAAAACTGGTTCGCCATTCATTTAAAAAATCATGAGGGCCATTAATAGCAGCAACAGCAGCTGCTTGCGAAATAGAGCATGCGTTAGATGTTATTTGTGATTGTAAATCAATCATGGCTTGAATTAAGTGTTTGGGGCCAGCTCCGTACCCAATGCGCCAACCAGTCATTGAATACGCTTTTGAAACACCATTTACTACTAAAGTGCGATGATATAAATCAGGGGAAACGTTTAAAATGTTTGAAAAATCTGAGCCATCGTACAGAAGGTATTCATAAATATCGTCTGTTAAAATATTCACGTGAGGGTGCGCACGCAGCACTTCCGCTAGGGCCAAAAGCTCATTTTTCGTGTAAACGCATCCTGTTGGATTTGACGGAGAGTTTAAAATCAACCACTTTGTTTTGAGTGTAATGTTAGCCGTTAATTGGCTTGGCTGAAGTTTAAATTCATTTTCTATTGGGCAATTAATAAAAACAGGAATGCCCTCAAATAAGCTAACAATATCAGGATACGAAACCCAATAAGGGGCCGGAATAATAACCTCATCACCTGCATTGATGCTAGCCATAAACGCGTTAAAAATGACTTGCTTGCCGCCTGTGCTTACAATAATTTGATCGCTCTCATAAGCAAAACCATTATCGCGATTTAGCTTTTTTATAATTGCTTGTTTCAAAAGTGCTGTGCCACCAACCGGGGTGTATTTTGTTTGGCTATTGTTCATGGCTTGTAAGGCGGCGTCTTTAATCCATTGAGGTGTATCATAGTCAGGTTCACCTGCACTTAAGCTGATAACATCTTTACCCTGTTCTTTTAGTGCAATGGCTTTTGCGGTCATGGCAAGGGTAGGGGAGGGTTTTGTCCAATTCATGCGCTGTGCTAGACTGCTCATACGGCTAAAAATTTAAAAATCTGGCTAATTTAACCATAAATCACTTAAAGGGCATATGGCACAAACGATTTTATTTACTGGTGGTACTGGGTTTATTGGCTCACACTTGGCGAATTTTTTATTTAATAGGGGCTGTGAAATTATTTTTTACACAAAAAATCCCCGATTAGCGCCTCGTGCTTATAAAACGATTTCTACCTTGCAAGAAATTGAAACGCTGCCACCGCTGGATGTGGTTATTAACCTTGCTGGTGCATCGATTACTGCAAAGAGCTGGACGCCTGAATATAAGCAAGTTTTGTACGATAGTCGGGTTACGACTACGCTTGATTTAATATCTCACCTTAGAAAGTTTCAGCGCTTACCCAAAACGTTTATTAGTGGTTCCTCAGTTGGTTACTACCAAGGACAACAAGTTAAATGTTATGAAGATACACCAGTTCCTGAGGTGGAAAATTTCTCAAACCGTCTATGTACAGCTTGGGAAGATTCCGCAAAGTCTTTGCTGGCTGATGATGTGCGCCTATGCTTTATGCGTTTAGGTATTGTGCTTGGGGCAAAAGGTGGTTTTTTTAAAAAAAAGGAACAGTTGTTTCGATTGGGAATGGGAGCCATTTTGGGCAATGGCACTCAAGTGATGTCATGGGTGCACTTGGAAGATTGCATCAACACCTTTTGGCACGTGATGCAAAACGAAGCACTCAACGGACCCTTTAATGTTGTCGCACCTAAAATTTGCACAAACGCAGAGTTTTCAAAAATTTTGGCTATGCAATTTGGCAAAAAGCCCTTAATGCACATACCTGATTGGGTTATTAAGATGCTATTCGGGGATAAAGGAAAAGAATTAATGCTGCAAGGCGTTTACGTGTTGCCTAACCGATTGCAGCAAAGTGGCTTTTTCTTTAAGTACGCTGATATCGGTAGTGCTTTGCAAAGCTTTTATTCTTAAATTAGCTGTATGACAAAAAAATTATCTCCTGAAGAACAAGCCCTTTGGGATGCGTTTGTAAAAAATATTCGACCTATGAAACATGATACAGTGATTGCAAAAGCACCTAGTATTGCGAAAATTCCTGAAAGACCACTTTTACCAATACCTGGTATTAACCGCACACAAAAGGTTGAAGCACTTCACGCAAATGATTTAAGAAATGTCCGCCCAGAAGCGCAGCTTGATCTGCATGGCTTTACTCAAGCAGCAGGCGAAATGGCTTTGCGCGAGTTTTTAAAAAATGCTTTGTACAGGAATTTGCGTTGGGTGCGGATTATTACCGGAAAAGGGTCTCCCAATAACCCTAGCATTCTTCGTGAACAAACACCAAAGTGGCTGCAATCAATGCCTGAATTTGTGACGGGCTATGCCTATGCAAAACCAGATGATGGTGGCAGTGGTGCTTTTTATGTGAAAATCCGCCGTAAGGTTCGAATTTGAGCCTATGTTATTTTAGTAAAGAATAACTCAGTTATTTATTTTTTGCATAACATTTAGATAGTGATCAACAAAATGATACAACAATAAATATTGCTCAGCTGTTCCCATTAAATTTGGTCTTTGGATAGAAAGTTTGAAGACGATTTCTTCTATGCTAGGCACATCACCTTTGGATAAATCAATCATCTCAGCTAAAACAAAAGCTGCTATAAAAGTACCTGTTCTTCCTACTCCAGAGGCGCAATGACATGCGATTGGTCTTTCCTTATCAGATAGGGCATAAATTTGACGAGTCTCTTGTACTAAACGATACAGTTCTTTGACATCAATGCCTTTATTGTCAAGCCATTCATCTGTATAACAATACGCAATGTAAGTGGGTTCAGGTTTTTTTTCCATCTCAGTCGTCATAATGTTTAAAAAAGTATTTTTTCCAGAGTGCGCTATTCTTTCTTTCCAATATTTTATAGAATTTGTCTTTGAAAATTCGCGCTCTGATTTTACACGTACTAAAAGACTGACTTGATGATTTATTAGAAATTTGAAAAATAAATTTAGAATCATTTCATTTGGTTCTTGCATAGCAATAAAATGATAGCCTTCGATTAACACCGTGCTGGCATTATAGCTACTGTCCGTACGATTGTAGGCGAAAGCAATATTGCCAGCGAACCTATAATAGCCTTTTTCTAGTAAATCTTGGGCTACCATATAGTCTTCTTGGCAAATATGAGGTGATTGTTCTGGATTTCTATACCAAAGATGTTGTCTGAAAAGATTGAGTTGATGAAATTCCTTTATTATTTCATGGTCTGATTTTTTTTCATAAGGCGCAAATGAAGATTTTTGCTGTAATACTTTTTCCCATCTTTTTTCAATCTCGGATTGCACCTCTTTCCTATGATTTTGGCGTACCTCTAGAGGCAGGACGGGAAAAAAATGTACATTTAGAGGAAGAGCAGAATACATTACAGGTTTTAATAATATTATTAAAATCAGCGTCCTGAAAAAGCAATTAACTAGGGAGCACATTTTATTTTCTATGACCTTCAAAATTTTTCATAACAATAGATATAATCTAATTTTTGAAAATATCTAAACGTTGATCGTATTCGTGGGTTCTTATATCTAACAACCCAAGCACTGAATGAAAAAAGTTATCATGCGAATATTTTTCTGTTTCAGCTTTAACCTTTAAGCTGTTTACATCTATGCCAAATTCTTGGCTGAAACTATCGGACAGCCACACAATCCATGGAATATGAGTTTGCTCTTTAGGGGCAATTAGGTACGGCGTGCCATGAAGATAAATTCCATATTCTCCTAGTGATTCCCCATGGTCAGAAACATAGATCATTGCGGTATTCAGTTGAGTATTATTTTCAAGTGTTTCGATGATTTTTGTTAAAATGTAATCGGTATATAAAATGGTGTTGTCGTAGGTGTTAACAAGGTCCGATTTTTTACAGCTTTGAATTTCATTGGTGTTGCACCCCGGTTTGAATTTATTAAATTCTTCAGGGTAGCGTTTGTGGTAAGCAGGGCCATGGCTGCCAAGTTGATGCAGTACAAGAATAGAATCATGTTTTAGGTTTTTGATGTAACCATCTAACTCAGTGAGCAGTGCTTCATCATTTTGATCTAAATGTCTTATATTTTCTTCTTTTAGCCTGGCTGCCACCCCTTTTGAGCTGCTGTTATTATCACGCCAAAGAATTGAAAAACCAACTCTTGATAATACATCTAATAAGTTTTCTTCTTGTGCGGCTTTTTCCTGAGTATATTTTTCTCTTGGTAACCTTGAGAAAATTCCAGGTACAGCAACGGCTGTGCATGTTCCGCAGGATGAAACATTTCTCATTGAAATGACGTTTTTAGTTTTGAGTAAAGGATTCGTTTCACGCGCATAGCCATTCAGTGAAAAATTATCAGAACGTGCAGCTTCGCCTACAACAATAACAAGTAATGATTTTTTCGTAACATTTTTCCAAAGCTGACCTTTGGCTGCATCTAAAGCAATTTTGGCGAACTCATGTGGTGTTTGATTTTTCTTTTTTACATATTTTCCTAGGTAGTAAATGCAATTTATGGGAGTGATTAAGCTGGTAAGATTTCTATTGTTTCTATGGATAATCACGATAGTTTTATAAGCAGTGCCTACTGAAACAGCAATTAACAGTGAAGCTATGATAATTGCAATTAATCTAGATTTTAGTTCTGAAAAAAATTTGGTTTGGTAAACTATTTTTAAAAAGCATAGCAACGAAAGTGGGGCTCCCAGTAAGAGAAACCATATTACAAATTTAGTACTTAAAAGATCTAATGACTCATGAATATCAGTTTGCAGTACGTTCTGGATCATATCTATATCGATCACGACCTTGAAGTAATGCATATGATAACTTGAAAATATAGCAGCAATAGCAAGCACAAATATCAACGTTTTTTGAACATACGGAAATAACAGAAGGTTAAAAGCAATTATAAATATGGCGCTTAGTCCCACGAACATTGACACTAGATAAATTAAATCGGAAGCATTATCAAATTTTATTATTTTAAAAATGGCGTTCCAGAAAGGAATATTTAACAAGCAAACAAAATAGAAAGACAAGAAAACAATAAAAATATTTCTGTTGATTTTCACAAGTTCTTCCCTTAAACAGAAATGGCTTTGGAAATTTGAGTTGGTTCAAATTCAAGATTTACGTAATTCCGATATAGTCCTTCTTGACGCATTAATTCTTGGTGTGTTCCCATTTGTTCTATACGTCCGTGGTTCAAGACCATAATTTTATCTGCTTCCATCACGGTACTTAAACGGTGCGCAATTACTAAGGTTGTACATTCAGCACTTAATGCTTTTAAGTTTTGTTGAACAATGAACTCACTTTCTGCATCAAGTGAGTTCGTTGCTTCATCTAATAGTAAAATATTTGGTCGTCTTAATAATACACGTGCTAGCGCTAGTCGCTGTTTTTGTCCGCCGGAAAGTCTAACGCCACGATGACCAACTTTTGTTTGCAATGAATAATGTAAGTTTTCAACGAATTCTTTTAAATGAACCATTTCTAATGCTTGCCACAAATCACTCTCATCCACGGTATCTAGACCATAAGCTAAGTTTTCAAAAATTGTTGTGGAAAAAATCACAGCATCTTGTGTTACTAAACCAAGTTGATGACGAATGCTATCAGCTGATAGGTCTTGGTAATTCACGCCATTAAGGTAAATATTACCAGAGTTGGATTCGTAAAATTTCAAAAGCAGGGAAAATATTGTGCTTTTTCCAGCACCTGATGGGCCTACAATTGCAACGGTTTCACCAGGCAATACGCTTAGATTTAACTGATTAAGAACGTTAGTTTCAGGACAAGAAGAATAAGCAAAACTCACCTGATGCATTGCTAGAATGCCGTGATTTTGCACAAGACGCTGTTTGATAATGTTTTGCTTAGGAGGCTCTAACTTCAATATTTCTAATATTCTATCGCCTGCTCCTGCTGCACGGTAAAAGTCAGCAAACAGTGCAGAGAATGATCCTAAGGCTCCACTTACAGCCACTGCATAAAATAAAAATCCTAATAAGTCACCCTTCGTCATAACTTGCTCAAAAACCATTTGTGCCCCAAGGTATGCGATCACACATAGACCCGAGAAAATTAGTACCATGGCAAAACCAACTAGTTTAGCTCGGGCACTTGCAGATTTTAAAACTGCATGTACAAAGTTGGTGTTGTACCCATGAAATGAAGAACGATCTTGCGCAGCATGGGAGAACAAAAGAACGGTTTTAATATTGTTCAAAGTTTCATCAATAAACTGAGCAAGGTCAGCCAGCACACCTTGAGCATAACGCCCGTGAACACGAACAATTTTTCCAAAATAAACAACCGGTAACAATAGAGCAGGGACAATTACGCAACTTAATACAAATAATTTTCCAGAAGTTACTGCCATCATGACGATGCCGCCGATGATAATTAGTGCATTTCTTATGAAAATACCTAAGCTGTTTGTTAGTACTAGTTGCAGTAAATTCATGTCACTTGTTAGACGTGTCACTAAATTTGCTGGTTGGTACTCTTCGAAAAAAGAAATGGGAAATTTAAGAATGTGGTCAAAAAGATCATAGCGCAGACGAGACATTAATTGTTCACCAATCCAGCTAATGTAGTAGGTGCGTATATAACTTGCTATAGCTAGCAGTGCTACGCTTATGGCCAACCCTATTAAAACCCAACCAAAATAATCAGATCCTTTTGTTAGCAATCCTGTATTAACAGAAAAGCTTAAAAATTTTCCAAAACCAAGGACCATGCCAGCTGCGACTCCAAGCATGATACAAGCTAGAATAATTGGTTTACAAAACTTAGAAACATACTTCCCCAGCAATGCCCATAAGGTGCCTATAGGGGCCTTTGATTCATTCTTGGGGGTAACATCATCATAAAATGATTTTTCACGCATCTAGGTCCTGCCTTAGAACGCCTTCAAGCTCTCTATCGGTTCGAGTGCATAACCATTGTAACGAGCGATAAGAAAAATGATGTGCACCTGTTATTGGTGAAGAAAACCAAATTTGATCCATTGTTCCGTGATAATTTAATAGAAACTGACCTTTTGGATGTTGAATCAACAAGGCCCCTTCAGTGTAATCAGCATCCCAATTGTTTTCCAGTGTATCGGATAAATCTTGAAGATATTTTAAAGCAATAGTTTGATGCACGGCTGTAGATTCATTTCAGGACTTTTGCCCAATATACATGGGTAATATAGGGAAATTCAATCACATCATGATTTTTAAGCTGAGCATGCGTTGCGCAAAGGTTCCGCATCTGTTGAGCTACTTCTTTTTTTTGTGTTCCGGTAAAGCTGCAATAAAACTCATGCCTAAGGCTCGGTGCGCAAGTTCTTCTTTTAAAAAGTGCTGTGAATAAGTAAATTGCTGATGTTCTAGAGGTGAAAAATAATTTTGATTTTCGAATGCTTTTTTCCATTCTCCAAGCTCAAATCGTACAATCACTTCATGTGGATAAGAGAAAATAATTTTATGATATTCGTTTACCCATTCAACTTTGTCATTTCGTTCTTGGAATACAAGTACTAAATATCCATTTTGTTTTAGTACTCGTGCAATATCACCGAGAGCAGGATAGTTGGCGAACCAATGAAAAGCCTGAGCAGCAAGGACTCCATCAAACATATTGTCTTTAAAGGGAATATCTTCTGCTTTTGCTATTACTGAAGATAATTTGGGATGCTTTGATTTTAAAATCTTTAGCATGTTTGGTAACCATTCCGTTATCATCGGGCTCAGGTCATGTTGTACTAGTAAGTCGGTAAACTTACCTGTGCCTGCAGCAAGTTCAAGTAATTTTGATGATTTGTCAAAAAGAAGATTTTTTTTTTAAAAATCCGCTACCGTATTTGGGTAACTAGGTCGGCTTATTTCATATATTTCAGAACATGTATCAAACGATTTTGCTAAAGAATTCACACTCACACTTTCTCTGGTGGAGCCTAGGGGAATCGAACCCCTGACCTCTACAATGCCATTGTAGCGCTCTCCCAACTGAGCTAAGACCCCAATATCTTCTATTTTAAGTGTAAAACATTCTTGTGACAAGTCAAAAACTTAATTATCAATAAAAAAAAGGTTTGTGATTTTTATGAATTGGGAAGATACGGGAATTGTTCTGAAATACAGAACCTATTCTGAAAAACAACTGATTGCTAGCGTGTTTACACAACAACGTGGTCGTGTTGACGGGATGATCACGCGTACCAAGTCAACTATGCCTCAGCCTGGAGACTTATGTTCTGTTTACCAGAAAGCAAGGCTTGAGCAACATTTGGGAACTTTTAAATTAGAAACTAAGCAAAGTCATTCAAGCTTACAATTTTGTGATGCGACGCGAGTTTATGCTCTTAAAACAATGCTGGAAATGTTAGGTTCGTTATTGCCTGAGCATCACCCATACTTAAATTTATGGAATAAAGCGAAAGAAACGCTGCAACTTTTTTATCATCCAGCTGAAGCGATTAAAGCCTATTGTTTTTTTGAAGTGTTGCTGATTGAAGAATTAGGATTTGGTTTAAGCTTAGATTCTTGCGCAGTAACCAAATCGCTTGAAAACTTAACGCATGTTTCACCGAAGACAGGTTGTGCTGTTTGTTACGAAGCAGCACTGCCCTACATTGACAGACTACTAGTACTGCCTGATTTTCTAATTAATAAAGATAGTCCGCCTACAAAATTAGACCTTGTAAATTCATTACTTCTTACGGGACATTTTCTGGTGAATCATGCGAGTCATCACAAATCCTTACCAATAGCGCGTCAGGAACTGATGCAGAAGTTACGAGTGTAAGATTACTCAAGCTGACCAAGAGATCGAATTTTTACTTTTGGATGCACTTCGTTTTGCGACATGATAACCACTGATGGGCGTACTCTTTCTAGAATTGAACGAATAAATGAACGAATATATGCAGTGGTTACAAGAACTGGCATTTCGCCCATCATTGCAAGGCGATCATAGGTTTCATTGCAACGGAAAATAAACTCTTGCATCTGGCTTGGAGGAAGCGCTAATTGACGTGCGTCACCATCACCAACAACAGAATCACTTATAATTTGTTCCCACTGTGGGCTCAACGTTACAATGTTCAAAACTCCCTCGTTATCTGCATTACTAAAGGTAATTTGTCTGCTTAAACGTAAGCGTACGTGTTCGGTAATAGTTACAATATTTCTTGAGAAATTGCATGCTTCTGCAATGCCTTCAAGAATTGTTGGTAGGTCTCGAATTGACACTCTTTCACCAACTAAATTTTGTAGTACGCGCTGAATACCACCTACTGTAATTTGGCCAGGAACAACATCATTTAGAAGTTTTTTATAGGTTTCACTCATGTCATCAAGTAATTTTTGAACATCAGCAAAGGTTACTAACTCGCCAATATTGTCTTTAATGACTTCTGTTAAATGGGTTGTTAGAACAACTGATGGCTCAACAATTGTGTAGCCTAAGTTTTCAGCATCTGCTTTTGCAGATCCTGAAATCCACATTGCAGGCAATCCAAAGCTTGGTTCTCGAGTGTGTTCTCCTCTTAAGGTGATTGGTTCTGCACGAGGATCCATAATCATCAAATCACCAGGTTTTAGATAGCCTTTTCCGGCATCTAGTTCTTTGATGCGAATGACGTATTCATTATTGCCAAGCTGCATATTGTCTTGGATACGAACTTGAGGAAGATAGATTCCCATCTCTTGCTGCAATTGCGTACGCAGATTTTTAATTTGTTCTCCAAGCTGTCGGTTTTTTTCACCATTTAAAAGTGTAAGCAAGCCATAACCAAGCTCAAGTCGGATCATATCTAATGGTAACGTGATCACCGGAGTCGTTGCTTGTTGCGATGCTTTTTTGTCTTCATCGGTATCTTTAACGTGTTGATCAAGATTCTTTTTGTTTTCGACATTTAGTTGCTCTTGATAAGAATTCCATGAAGCATATCCTGCAAGGGATGCCAGAATTATGAAAGGAGTTATTGGAATACCTGGTAGTAGGCCCATTGCTGCCATTACAAATGAAGCCATGCCTAACGCTGTTGGATACGCGCTTAACTGACGATATAAGGCTTTATCAGTTGCTCCTTCAATACCAGCTTTTGAAACCAACAAGCCAGAGGCCATAGAAACAATAAGAGCGGGAATTTGTGTTACTAAACCATCCCCTACAGTTAAAAGTGTATAGGTATGAAAAGCATCGCCAAAACTCATATTATTTTGAGCAACACCAATGATAATACCGCCAATAATATTGATGAATGTGATAAGAAGCCCTGCAATTGCATCACCACGCACAAACTTGGCAGCACCATCCATTGCTCCGTAGAAATTACTTTCAGATTCAATTTCTTTACGACGTCTGCGTGCTTCAGATTCATCAATCATGCCTGCAGCTAAATCTGCATCGATAGCCATTTGCTTTCCTGGCATTCCGTCCAAACTAAATCTGGCAGCAACTTCAGCGATACGCCCAGAACCCTTAGTAATAACAACAAAGTTAACGATGATTAAAATGGTGAAAACCACAATTCCAATAACAAAATTTCCCCCAATAACAAACTGTCCAAAAGCTTCAATGACCTTTCCAGCAGCTGCCGTGCCTTCATGACCATGAGATAAGATTAATCGTGTCGATGCCACATTCAAAGACAGGCGAATCATCGTAGCTATAAGAAGAACCGTAGGGAATGAGCTGAATTCATTGGGTTTCATAATGAACAATGAGGTCATCAAAATCATCACGGAAAATGTAATAGAAAGTGCTAAGGCAAAATCCATTAATGGTCTAGGCATTGGCATTAATAGCACAACCATTATGATCAGAACGCCAACTGCAAAAGATATATCAGTTCGTCGAATCAGATCAGCAAAGCTAGGGGTAGTTGCTTTAAATTCAACAGCAGCTGCCATTCTGCGTTCTCCTATAGGTAGGTAGAGGGAATGTTAGAGTCTGAATACTCTTTTAATTTATTGCGTAAAGTACGAATAGAAATGCCTAAAATATTTGCAGCATGAGTTCGATTTCCAAGACAATGATCTAAGGTGTGTAAAATTAATTCTCGCTCAACTTCAGAAACCTTACGCCCAACTAAAATTGGGCTAGATCCGGATCTATCTCCCTGCACTGGTCCATTTAACCCAAAAATGTCTTCAGGCATGATGGTATCTTCTTGGGCCATAAGAACAGCTCGATGCATGCTATTTTCCAATTCACGCACATTCCCTGGCCAACTATGCGTAAGTAGAGAATTAAGCGCAGTTGTAGATAAATTTTTGGGAGTAATGAGATTGAGTTCGCAATATTTTTGAATAAAATACTTGGCTAATGGTTCAATATCCCCTACACGCTCTCGAAGGCTTGGCATATTGATATTCACCACGTTTAAACGAAAATATAAATCCTCACGAAATTCTTGCGCTTTTACGGCTTCCAACATATTACGATTCGACGTGGCAATAATGCGAATGTCAATTCGAACGGGATGTGCACTACCAACACGATCAATGACTCGTTCTTGAACGGCACGTAAAAGCTTAGCTTGTAGTCTTGGATGCATCTCTGTAACTTCATCGAGTAGCAACGTGCCACCAGAAGCTTCCTCAAATTTCCCTATACGTCTAGCAATAGCACCTGTAAAAGATCCTTTTTCATGGCCAAATAATTCGGACTCAAGCAAATTTTCTGGAATCGCAGCACAATTTATAGAAATAAACGGACGTTCTCTACGTTTTGATTGCTGGTGAATATAATTTGCCATTATTTCCTTACCTGTTCCAGATTCTCCAGTGATTAATATATTTGCTTCGCTTGGTGCAATACGATTCGCAAAGGTTAAAATTTGCTTTGTTTTTGGGTCATTATGAATAACATGTAAATCTTCTCTAGTTACAGCTTGAAGAACTGCTGCAATTAATTCTGGATCTGGTGGCAAAGTAATGTATTCTTTGGCTCCTGCACGAATCGCTTCGGCTGCACGGTCAGGATCTGGGTTAACCCCACAAGCAACTACTGGGATGACTATACGTTCATTCTTTAATGCAGTTAGAAATCTTACGATATCGAGTGTTAGGTCAACCATGACCATGTCAGCACCCTTACCCGAACGCAAGCTTTCAAGACCTGCATCAATTTCGGGCACATGCGAAACTTTCGCACCACTATTAATCGCAATTTTCGCAGCTGAGCTAACATATCCATTCAAAGATCCAACAATTAATAAACGCATATTTCTTTTTCCTTATACTTTGTTTTTACCTTTAATAATTTCAGTCATTGTAATGCCAAGCCTATCTTCCACCACAACAACTTCCCCGCGGGCAACTAGAAGATTATTGACATAAATATCAATTGCTTCGCCTACGCGACGATCAAGCTCAATAACTGCTCCTCGACCAAGCTTTAATAACTGATGTACAGGAATGCTCGCACTACCTAAAACGGCAGAAACTTTAACGGGCACTTCAAAAACAGCTTCTAGTTTTTTTGGGTCTTGGTTGTGCGAAATAAAATCTTTTAGCTGTTCAGTAACAATAGAAGTATCTTCTTTAAACTCGTTCGCCCAAGATGCTGTTAATTCTTCTTGCTTAACACTTTCTTCACCAAAGTTTATTGTTGTATCATTTTCTGGATTTTCTGCACTATCCATGACATTCTCCTTGTGTTGCGTCTGTCTTTAAGTACTCTTGTAACTTTGATTCAATTTCTTGATAGCGTGTATCTAAATTCCATTTGGCGCCTCCGCCTTCCCATTCAATTTCACACGCACTATCTGTAAACTCAGGAACTTTTATAATATCTATTGTTTCAGGATAGGCCGAACATAAATTTTGTAAACGCTCTAAGACATCTTCATAAAGACATTCAGAAACTTTCACTTGAATAGGTACACGAACTATCAAAGATTTAATGACATCTTTTAAAAGACTTTCCATTTCTTTTTTTCCTTGTTTTTTAAAAAAAACTGGCATTGATTTTTGTAAAACAATAAAACAAACCCTTACAATGCTTGGGAAAAAATTTTCAAGAAAGGACTTCTCTAGTTCTGTAATTTCTTTAAGAGAAAGATCAACTTTTGAAAGAATTTCCTGAACAATAACGTCAATTTCTCGGGTAGCCTTTAGTTCACCTTGAGAAATTCCTAGTTCTATTCCTTCATTAAATCCTTTTGTATAACCTTCCGATTCGGCATTCTTGGTATCTTCGTAGGTAAACGGCAGGCCGTCATTTTCGGTGATAAACTCAAGCATTACCAATGGCTTGGAATTTTCTCCTATAAAATTACTATAATTTTTATTTTTGTTTTCCATCACTACTCTACTAACTGTTCGCCACTTTCAGCGCTGCTACGTATGCTAATCTCACTGCGAGCAGCCATATCTTTTGCAATCGCTACGATTTCATTTTGAGCTTTTTCTACATCTTTTAACCTTACTAGGCCCAAAATACTCATTTCGTCTAATAATAGTTTTGCTCCACGTTCAGACATGTGTTAATAAACTTCTCTTTAATGCGATCCTGCGTGCCTTTTAGGGCTATCGCTAACTTAGATTTATCAACAGCTCTTAATACAACTAGAATACTTGCTTTATCCAGTTGTCCTAAATCTTCAAAAGTAAACATTATATTACGAATTCTTTCGGCAACATCAGGTTTTTTTTGTTCGAGGTTGCTCAGTAAACGCATTTCAGAAGAGCGGTCGAGATTATTAAAAACTTCAGCAACCATCTCGTAAGGGTCTTTTTTTGAAGATTTACCCAATGTACTAATGAACTCACGATGTAAAGTGCTTTCTATATCTTCAAGAACTTCTTTTCTAACCGTATCCATGCACAGTAAGCGTTCAACGATTTCATCTGCCATAGTCTCAGGTAAACAGGAAAGAATTTTTGCTGAAGTCTCAGGACGTATACGAGACAAAATTACAGCAATAGTTTGTGGAGATTCATTTTTTAGATATCCCGCTAATAGTTCTTCATCAACACTGCTGAGCTTATCCCATAAATTTCTGCCAGCAGGCCCACGAATATCATCAATAATCTTGTCAACTTCTTCTTGCGTCATTAGCTTTAAAAGTAGGCGCTTAGTACTTTCAACAGAACCTACCAACGAGCCAGAGCTAGATATTTCATTGACAAATTCAATGCATAACGATTCAACTGATTGAGAGCTTATGGTGCCAAGATTTGCCATAGCCTGCGACAAATCTTTGATTTCTCCTGATTCAAGATGTGTAAATATTTTCTGTACTTGTTCTTCAGGGAGAGAAAACATCATGATTGCTGCTCTCTCATTGCCTGTATAACTACTTTTTTCTTCCACTATTTTTGCAAATTCTTCTGCCATATCTATTTACCCGAATACATCCAAGCTCTAATAATTGAAACTGCTTCTTCTGGATGCCGATCAACAAGTTCAGCAATTTTTTTAATCGGTGAGTGCTTAACCATTCCTTCAATTTGATCAATATTTATATGCGATTGCTCTTGTCTTGAAGCTAAGCTAGCTGCAAGTGTTTCCGCATTTGACTGTCCACTCTTATGAATTTGAGAAGAGTGATCTCCTTGGCTAGCTGCTCGCATACTAGGGTCATTTGAAATTAATGAAGCCAACATTTCTTCGGTTGAAGCTCTTGGTGAAATGGCTTTCATTAAAGATACAATAAGTGGCTTAATGACTGTAAATAAGCCTATCAGAACAACAAGGGCTGTGATGCCTAATTCAGCTATCTTGTTTAAATTCAAACCAAAAAATGGCTTCTCTTTATCTTCTGGCAGAACGTCTTGAGACAGTTCACTAAACTTCAAGTTGATTAAACTAACGACATCACCACGGTCCTCTTTGTATCCCGTTGCTGTCATAACAAGCTCTTTTAGTTTTTTAAGTTCTTCGTCTGTGCGGGGCTGATATTCTTGAGTACCATCTTCTTTCTTTTTGTAATTTCCATCTACCATAACAGCAATCGATAAACGTTTTATGGCACCTAATTCTTTAACATAGGTTTTTGTTGTATTTGAAATTTCGTAGTTAATATTTTCTTCAATATTACTTGTTTGATTTTTATTCAAGTTTCCAGCTGCTCCTTGAGCATCTGGACCGACAGGCAAAGAATTCTGAATTGAAACTGAATCACTTGAAGCAGAGCTTTCGTGTGAATTGCCACCTTCCTCATTAATGATTTGGTTTTTAATTACTTGTCCTTCCGGATCAAATTGTACAGAAGTTGATGATACTTGATCAAAATCCATATCAACTGATACTTCTGCTCTAGTTTTATTTAATCCGAGCGTACGATCAAGTAGCGCTTCAATCGATTTTGAGATTCTCTGCTCATATTCTCGTTGCGCTGTTTGTTGCATCGTAAGGCTATCCTTTGATTCCGTCGAATCATTTCCACGAGCAAGTAAATTTCCTCTATCATCTACAATTGAGACTTGATCTAAAATCAAACTGGGAACTGCTGAAGCAACCAAATAACGAACTGATTGGACCTGAGTTGCCGAAAGAGCTGCTGATCCTTTCATGCGTATCATTACAGATGCAGAAGGTTCTTGTTTATTTTCGCTAAAAAGTTCTCGCTTTGGAATGACTAAGTGTACCCGTGCAGTTTGAATTCCTTGAATTGTTTGAATTGATTTTCCAAGTTCGCCTTCTAATGCTCTTATTTGATTTATTCCCAATAGAGCATTGGTGGTACCCAAAATATCTTGCTTGTCAAAAATTTCGTATCCAACACCGCCCCCAGATGGCATGCCACTTTGTGCTAGTTCCATCCGCAATCTTGAAATATCATCGATGGGAGCGTAAATTTGCGTACCATCCCCTTTTACTTCAAAAGGAATGCTCATAGTTTTTAGCTTTTCTAAAATACGACCTCCTTCGGCCGCTTCCAATTGATTATATAACAAAGCCATTTCTGTTTGATTAGCGCGCACCATGATGTAACCAAAAAATACCATCAAACCAAGGCCAATTCCTGCCATAGTCATAACGCGTCCGGTGCCAAAACGTTGTAGTATTTCGTTCAAGGGTGTGCCCAATATGCCTGTTTATACCCTTAAGTTAGTCTGAAGAGTTAAATAATTGGTTAACAACTCGGCAAAAATTGCCTAAATAAAATTATTTTAGGAAAAAAATGCCCCCTAAGCTGTATAGGGGGCTGTAAATTAAAGGAAGCTAAAAAATTTATTCCTTAATAACCTCTTTAAAAAACTGAGTTTCAAGTTTACGAATATCTCCGTTTCTAATCATGTCCTGTATTTTTTCATTGATAGGCTCAAGTAAAGGAGATCCTTTTGGTAAAACGATAGAAAATGTGATAACCGTTTCTTCAATAGGAATAATTTTTAAATTAGGATTAATACTCTGTAGTTCATATGCTTCTGAATATCCCGTGATTATTGCTTGGCATTTACCTTCGTGTAATGCATCTAATAATTCAGAAAACTTTGTTCGTTTCAACAGTTTAACATTTTGAAATTTTATTTTTATGTCATTTTCATATGTTGTGCCTGATTCTACACCCACAACCTTATTAGATAAGTCGTCAAGACTGCGTATTGAGGTTGCAAAAGGGACAACGACAACGGTCATTGACCTATGGTACGGAATAGTGAAATCAACTTCTTTTTCACGCTCTGGCGTTTTTGCAATAGTTGAAATGGCTCCATCAACTTGTTTTTCTTTGACGGTTTTTAGAATGCCCTCAAAAGCTATATCGTGAAAATGAATTGTTTTTTTTAAATTTTCTGCGACCGCATTAATAATTTCAATTTCAAAACCAGCTAATTTCCCATCTTTGCTATAAATGTAAGGCGGGTAATCACTGGCAATAGCAATGTTTAAAACAGACTCTACTTTGTGTTTATCATTGCTTTCTGGAGATTTTTCACAACCAACAAAAAGTAAAAAGCTTAAAATAATACTCAAATATCGCATAGTAACTTACCCCTTTAATTGATTCATATCACTTAAGAACACGCTACCACGATTACGATAGTAGAGCACCATTATTGCCAATCCTATTGCTGCTTCAGCTGCAGAAGTGGTTAGAACAAAAAGTGAAAATATTTGTCCATCCAGATCCTTCAAAATACAGGAAAAACCAACGAAGTTAATACTCACACTTAAAAGCATAATTTCTATGGACAGCAAAACTAAAATGACATTATGTCTTCGGTGATAGATACCGAATAAGCCTAGGCAAAATAGATATATTGCCGGTACTAAAACAAAAAGGTGATTCATACATCTACACCTTTATGGAATGGAATTTTCTCTAAACTCAGAGTATCGGCAGGTTCACGATTCACTTGTTGGTTAATATTTTGATGAATGATCTTATTGCGTGTTCGCAGTGTCAAAAGAATAGCGCCGATCATTGCTAACAAAAGTAATAAACCAGAAAGCTGAAAAATATAAAAATACTGGGTATATAAGTGATTCCCAATAGCACTAGTATTTGTAGTCATTTGTGGGATGGGAAGCGCAATAACATCGATTGCTTTTTCCCAAGTCTTCCACGGTAATACAGCAATTATGAGCTCCACAAAAAGTATGCACGCTAAAACGGCGCTAAATCCTGTGTAGGGGCTAAATTCAAATTTGAGTTTCTTTGGATCGACATCCATCATCATGACAACAAACAAAAATAAAACAGCAACAGCGCCTACGTAGACAATTACTAACATCATGGCTAAAAATTCAGCTCCCCATACTAGAAATAAACCGGCGGCATTAAAAAAAGTCATTATTAGTAATAACAAGCTATGTATTGGCGTTCGCATAAGAACTACTCCGGTTGCTGAACCTAGCAAACCAAAAACAAATACAAAATAAAGAATACTTTCACCCATTAGCTACACTCTGCATTATTTTTAAGGTTTTCTTCAAGTGCTGTTTCCCAACGATCACCATTGTCAAGCAAACGTTCTTTATTAAAAATAAGTTCTTCATGGGTTAATGTTGAAAATTCAAAATTAGGTCCTTCCACAATAGCATCAACAGGACATGCTTCTTGACAGAGACCGCAGTAAATACATTTTGTCATGTCAATATCAAATCTCGTGGTTCTTCTGCTGCCGTCTTCGCGTGGCTCAGCTTCTATAACAATTGCTTGGGCAGGACAAACCGCTTCACATAACTTACATGCAATACATCGTTCTTCTCCGTTGGCGTAGCGTCGCAAAGCATGCTCACCTCTAAATCTTGGACTTTGCACAGCTTTTTCAAAAGGATACTGGATTGTTACTTTACGCTTAAACATGTATCTAAACGTTGTAAAAAGACCTAAGCCTATATCATATAGAACTAATCTTCTAAGGTGTTTTTTTAGCTTTTCAATTTTTTGTAACATCAGATAGTCTCAACCTGTAAAAGCTTTATAGCAGCAACTAATACGACAGCTATCAATGATAGTGGCAGAAATACTTTCCATCCTAAACGCATAAGTTGATCGTAACGATACCGGGGTAAGCTAGCTCGTACCCAAATGAATAAAAATAAAAAGAATGAAATTTTCAAAGCAAACCAAATATACCCGGGAATCATCGTGAATAGAGGTATGTTGAAAGGTGGTTGCCACCCACCAAAAAATAGAATCGCATTCATGGCACTTAGCAAGATCATGTTCGCATATTCGCCTAAGAAAAATAGCGCAAAAGGAAATGATGAATATTCAACATGATACCCCGCAACTAATTCAGCTTCAGCTTCAGGCAGATCAAAAGGTGTTCTGTTTGCTTCAGCTAAGGATGAGATGAAAAATATTACCCACATAGGGAACAAATATACGATGAACCATGTATCTTGCTGAGCTTTCACAATCGCTGAAATATTTAGTGACCCAACTTTAATTAATACAGTGATAATAATTAAGCCTATTGAAACTTCGTAAGATATCATTTGTGCGGCAGAACGCAGAGATCCAAGAAATGCATACTTTGAGTTACTAGCCCAACCAGCCAGAATTATTCCATATACAGCGAGTGATGAAACAGCAAATATGTAAAGAATTCCAACATTAATGTCTGCAATTACTACTCCTTCATCAAATGGAATCACTGCCCAAGCTGCAAGGCTAAAGCCAAAAGTTAGCATAGGAGCTAAAATAAACAGCGCTTTGTTAGAAGCAAAAGGTATAGTTATTTCTTTATGTAAAAGCTTGATAGCGTCTGCAATGGGCTGTAACAGACCAAATGGCCCCACCATATTTGGCCCAATACGCAGTTGCATTGCACCAATAATTTTTCGTTCTGCATATGTGAGATACGCGACAGTTAAAATTAAAGGTAGGATGATAGAGAAGCACTTCACTGCAATCCAAATAATATTTGGAAGTAGAGACCATACATAAAAGAACACCTCTGCAAGTGAAATATTAAATAATTCCACGTTGGCCCTCCTGAATTTCATGAATTGCACTAGCCATATTGGCCGAGTGACGACTAATTACGTCATGCATATAGTAATTTGTAACAGCTAATTCAAAACGTTTAGAAATGTCTTTTGAAGGTGGTGCTTTAAATGGTTCAAATATTGTTGAATGACTAAATTTTGGTAATAAATTTTGGAGTTGAGTGAGGGTATTAAACGGAAGTGTCTTTTTTAACGCTTCAGATAGGGCTCTGATGATTTTCCAATCTTCTTTTGCATCTCCACAGGTGGGAGCAATGCTTGGTTGGTTTGCTGGCTTTTGCCTTCCATGTTTACATAGGTGGCGACTTTTTCAGTATATGCAGCTCCTGGTAAAATTACGTCTGCTCTATGTGCTCCTTTATCTCCATGGTGTCCTTGATAAATAACAAATGCATCTGCAAAATCTGTATCAATATCAACATTTAATAAATACAAAATTTTAATATCTGAGGTTATTGTGCTTTCAAGAATTTGGTGAAAATCCTTGCCGTCGGATACTGGTACAAATCCGACATCTAGTCCACCAACACGACCCGCTGCTGTGTGTAATACATTGACTTGGGCACCAAATTTTTTATGTAGTTCATTTGTTTGATATAAAATCGATGTCGAGCTAGCGTTCAAAAAGCAGCTGGTTCCTAGTATTAACACTGGGTTTTTTGCAGATTTTAAAAGCTTAGAAAATGGATGTGATCCTTTTGCAATTTCACCTAATACCGATGGATCATCGTTTAAAAATTGATACGGATATGTTAAATCAACCTGCTCACCAATTAATCCAATCGTGCAATTATTTTGTGTAACAGCTTTGCGTAAACGCGCATTAACCATTGTCGCTTCGTGTCGTGGATTGCACCCTATTAATAAAATAACATCGGCATTTTCTATATTCTTGATTGTGGAATTAAATAGATAATTGCTTCTGTGGTCATAGGGAATCATGGCACCATCAGTTCGGCAATCTCGGTTTTTTACACCCATTGCATCTAACAGCATCCTTAAAGCCAGTTGGCTTTCTTGGTCAACTAAATCACCGGCAAGTGCTGCAATTTCTGAAGGATTAGTCTTGGCTATTTTTTTGCTAATTGCATCAAATGCTTCATCCCAAGAACAGGCAATCAATTTTCCATTTTTGCGAATATAAGGCTTATCAAGACGTTGACAAGATAAGCCATCATAGGCAAAACGTGTTTTGTCGCTAATCCATTCTTCGTTAATATCTTCATTTATTCGAGGTAAAATTCGTAACACTTCACTATCACGTACATCAATACGAATGTTGCTACCTACTGCATCAAGGACATCAATAGAATCTGTGTGCTGCAATTCCCAGGGTCGTCCATGAAATGCGTAAGGCTTATTTGTAAGTGCACCGACCGGGCAAATATCAATCATATTTCCTGAAAGTTCAGAACTGACGGCTTTATCTAAATAACTAATGATTTCTGTATGCTCACCGCGTCCATGAGTGCCTATTTCTTGCACACCGGCAATTTCGGTTGCAAACCGTACACAGCGGGTGCAATGAATGCAGCGGTTCATTACCGTTTTTATAAATGGACCCATGTATTTATTAGAGACAGCACGCTTATAGAATTTATACCTACTATTTCCTGAACCATAGTTGAGGGTCAGGTCTTGTAGATCGCATTCACCACCTTGATCACATATAGGACAATCAAGCGGATGATTAATTAAAAGCAGTTCTAAAACGCCTTTTCTGGCGTCATCTACCATAGGAGTTTTTGTATGAACAACCATGCCTTCTGCAACTGGCGTTACGCAACTGGCAATTGGTTTAGATGATTTATCTACTTCAACTAAACACATGCGGCAGTTTCCTGCGACTTTTAACTTAGGATGGTAACAAAATACGGGAATTTCTTTTTTAAGTGCTTCACAAGCTTTCAGGATGCTTGTGCCTGCTTCTACTTCAATTTCTTGATCATCAATAACTAGTTTTACCATGATTTATGCTACTGCTTTCAAGATGCGTGCTTCTATTTCATGTCGAAAATGCCGAATCAAACCTTGAACAGGCCATGCTGCTGCATCACCGAATGCACAAATTGTGTGACCTTCAATTTGTTTTGAAACTTGCTGTAGCAAATCAATATCTGTAATTTCAGCCTGACCTTTTACAAGTCTTTCCATCATTCTCCACATCCACCCAGTGCCTTCACGACAAGGAGAGCACTGACCACAGCTTTCATGCATATAAAATTTTGATAATCTTGCAATAGCTTTAATGACATCTGTGGATTTATCCATAACAATTACTGCAGCAGTTCCTAAACCACTTTGTGCTGTAGCTAGTGAATCAAAATCCATTAACACTTCATCGCAAATTGACTTAGGAAGTAGGGGAACTGATGATCCTCCAGGGATGACTGCTTTTAAATTATCCCAACCACCGCGAACTCCGCCCGCATGTTTATCGATTAATTCACGTAAGGGAATGCCCATTTCTTCTTCGACATTGCATGGTTTATTGACATGACCTGATATACAAAAGATTTTTGTACCTGAATTATTAGGCCTGCCAAGGCTTGAAAACCAAGAAGTACTACGTCTTAAAATAGCTGGCACAACTGCTATAGATTCAACATTATTGATAGTGGTTGGTGAATTATACAATCCTGATTGTGCAGGGAAGGGGGGTTTTAATCTTGGGAAGCCTTTTTTGCCCTCAAGACTTTCCATTAATGCCGATTCTTCACCACATATGTAAGCACCAGCACCGCGATGCAAGTATACATCTAAATTCCAACCGATAGTTTTCTCTGATTTTTTTCCAAAAAAGCCTGCATCATAGGCTTCATCAATAGCTGCTTGTAATATTTCAGCTTCACGAAAATATTCACCACGGATGTAAATATAGGCTACATGCGCTCCAATAGCGCAACTAGCTAAGGCTGTGCCTTCTAGTAGTTTATGAGGTTCGTTACGTAGTATATCGCGGTCTTTGCAGGTGCCTGGTTCACTTTCATCTGCATTTACTATTAGGTAATGAGGTTTTGAGCTATTTTTGGGCATAAAAGACCATTTCGTGCCAGTGGAGAAACCAGCTCCTCCACGACCACGTAAGCCACTTGCTTTAACCTGTTCAATAAGCCACTCTTGGCCTTTTGAAATAAAGTCTTTGGTACCATTCCAATCACCGCGTAATTTTGCTGATTTTAAACTCCATGATTCTTCACCGTAAAGATTTGAAAAAATAAGATCTTGCTGTTTTAACATGAAGCAGCCTTTGAACATTGACGTCCGGTTTGTGAACCTGTTTTTGGTTCCTTGCCAGCTTTTAAATCTTTCAAAATACGTTTTACAGAATCAGATGATAAATCTTCATAGGTGTTATCGTTAATTTGAATCATTGGGGCATTTACGCACGCACCTAGGCATTCTACTTCCGACAACGTAAACATACCGTCTGCTGTGGTTTGTCCCTTTGAAATTTTCAATTCATCTTGGCAAGTTTTTAGAATTTCTTCTGCACCGCAAAGCATGCATGGGGTAGTTCTGCACACTTGAACATGGTATTTTCCTACGGGTTTTAAATTGTACATGCTGTAAAAGCTTGCCACTTCATACACACGAATTTCGGGCATGTCTAAAAACGCTGCAACTGCTTCAATAGCTTGTGGGCTTAGCCAGTTTTCATTCTGACGCTGTGCTAAGTCAAGGAGAGGCAGCACAGCACTGGCTTGTTTTTCTCTTGGATATTTTTTTAAAATATCTTCAATTTTTGAAAGATTTTCATTTGAGAACGTAAATGCCATTAACGATCAATCTCCCCAAAAACAATATCCATTGAGCCTAAAATCGCCACAATATCTGATAATAAATGCCCACGGCTCATGTAATCAAGTGCTTGTAAAAATGCAAACCCAGGGGCGCGGATCTTACACCGATAAGGTTTATTTGACCCGTCAGCTATTAAGTGCACCCCAAATTCTCCTTTGGGGGCTTCAACAGCTACGTAGACTTCACCCGCTGGAACATGAAACCCTTCGGTGAATAACTTGAAATGATGAATCAAAGCTTCCATAGATGTTTTCATTTCAGTGCGCATAGGTGGTGTGAATTTTCTATTTTCATGGTGCACTGGACCTTGTGGCATTTTTTCTAAACACTGAAAAATTAACTTAACTGATTCACGCATTTCAGCAACGCGTACCAAGTAACGGTCATAGCAATCACCATGTTTGCCAATAGGTATATCAAAATTTAATTCTTCGTATATTTCATAAGGTTGAGACTTTCGCAAATCCCATGGTACTCCAGAAGCTCTAAGCATTGGTCCTGATAATCCCCATGCTACAGCATCTTTAGCACTTATTATGCCAATATCTACGGTTCTTTGTTTGAATATGCGATTGTTAGTTACAAGGTTTTCAATGTCATCAATAACAGTTGGAAATCGAGTGGCGAATTGATGAATTTCATCTAACAAATTTTGTGTTAAGTCTTGATGAACACCACCGGGTCTAAAATAGTTAGCGTGCAACCTAGCACCGCTAGCCTTTTCATAAAACCCCATAATGACTTCACGTCCTTCAAATGCCCATAAAAATGGAGTCATTCCTCCAACATCTAACACAAATGTGGCAATATTAAGCAGATGGTTTGTAATGCGTGTTAATTCACTAAATAGTACTCGAATATATTGCGCACGAATGGGTGAACTTATTCCTAGCAATTTTTCAACTGCCATAACGAACGCATGTTCTTGATTCATTGGTGAAACGTAATCTAGGCGATCAAAATACGGAATTGCTTGCAGATATGTTTTATGTTCAATTAACTTTTCAGTGCCGCGGTGTAAAAAGCCAATGTGTGGATCAGCCCGTTCGACAATTTCACCATCTAGATCAAGCACCAAACGAAGCACACCATGGGCTGCCGGATGCTGTGGACCAAAGTTGATTGTGTACTTATCGTTCATCCTTGGTGGGCCTCTTTTTCTTTTTTTAAAAGGTCTTCCCACTGACCTTCCCAGGGGCTTAAAAAATCAAATTTACGAAATGGCTGCTCTAAATCCAAATCTTTGTATTCAACTTTTCCGGATTCTTGATTGAACGTTACTTCATTGTAGCCAGAAAGAGAAAAATCCTTACGTAACGGGTGTCCTGTGAAATTGTAATCGCTAAGAATACGCCTTAAATCAGGATGATTATCAAAAGGGATACCAAACATATCCCAAACTTCACGTTCATACCAATTGGCATTAGGGAAAACATTGATCACGGAAGGTATGGCAGTTGATCCATCAGTCCACAGTTTTACCATCAGCCTTTTGTTTGCAGAATGACTCAGTAAATGATAAACGAGCTGGTAACGAATTGGCTGATCCGAATAATCAACACCTGTCAAATCAATCAATTGCAAAAATTTCATCTTTGGATGATCGCGAAGTAACATTAACACGCGAACAATACTAGCGGGGAACACCACTATGCTTGTAGGGTGAGTTGTCTTATCAACCTTTTGTAGATCAGGCCCTAAAGACGAAAGTAGTTCTTCTAAAGAATCGTTCAAATTTAAATATAATTACAGCGATGTACCTAGAGTATATCACGGAAAACCTTTGTGAAAATGCTTTTATGTTAAGCAGCTTTTTGCTTGCTCTGATATTCAAACAATAGCTCTAAAATTTGCACTGCATTTAAGGCAGCGCCTTTGCGCAAATTGTCAGATGCTGTCCAGAAAACTAACCTGTTTAGGTGTAATGTATCTTGGTAGAGACTAACAAAAAATCATTTGTTAATGATTGTTTTCTATACTGCTGCTAGTGAACAAATCATGAGTTGGTTTCATGAAATTTTTTTTTTAGCGTTTTATTGAATGCAGGGCAACTTGTTTCTTCGTTTTCTCTTTCTTCAACTAATGAATTTCATCGAGAATCTCCGCGGTCGCGTGTATATTTTTGTCATACGATGTCTCATGAGCATAAAACAAAATTTCAAACAGCAACTACACTTTCAGAGATTCTTAGCTTTTTTCCAGATGAAATAGAGCTTTTTAATTTAAAACAAAAATGCAGAAAAATTTTTCTTGGAAAAACAAATGAAGATAATAGGCCTTTGTTTGAATTAGTTAGAAGTTTCATGAGAAGAGATTATGTTTTTCAAAAAATATTAATGCTAAAAGATACTTATTTTGACGTGCTGAATGATTTTCATAATTTTGTGTTACTTGCTAGGCATTATCCATCTCTTGAAGAAGCTAGAGTAGTTTTTTCAAACATTCCATTTTATAGTTCTGGAAAGGGGTCTTATGTGTTTGCAAATGCTCTTGGTCTAGGATTTAGTGATACGCGTGGTGTTATTTCTGCTGAAGAGGCTATAGAAGAAGAAAAAGCAAGACTACAAGAATCGTTGACTCTTTTAAAAGGGCTACGCGAAAGCCGTTTTATCCGAGGAGTAGGTCATAAGGATTTTTGGTGAAAGCAGCAGTCAAAATCACTTACATTTAAAATGCACCTAATTCTAAGCAGCTTTTTGCTTGCTCTGATATTCAAACAATAGCTCTAAAATTTGCACTGCATTTAAGGCAGCGCCTTTGCGCAAATTGTCAGATGCTGTCCAGAAAACCAGTCCATTTGGGTGTGACGTGTCTTGACGTAAACGACTTATAAACACATCATCTTGGCCTGCTGCATCTAATGGAGTCGCGTAATCCATAGGGTCATCAGCATCCATAACTTGAATTCCTGGAGCTTTTTTTAAAATTTTCAAAGCCTCACTAACAAAAAAGGGCTCTTGAAATTCAACATGAACAGAAGAACAATGCCCAACAAACACAGGGACGCGTACACAAGTTGCCGAAAGCTCAATAGTAGAATCTAAGATTTTTTTAAGTTCAGCGCGCATTTTTGCTTCTTCATCAGTATATCCAGACTCCAAGAAAATACCTATGTGCGGTATGAGGTTATATGCAATGGGTCTGGGTAAGTTTTCAGCGGGGGTTGGGGTGCCTGTAAATAATGATCTGGTTTGTTGATCAAGTTCTTGCATTGCAGCTTTACCTGCGCCCGATACTGATTGATACGTTGATACAACAACCCTTTTTATAGCAATTTCATCATGGAGTGGTTTCAAAGCTAGGGCTATTGGTGCTATTGCACAGTTAGGGTTTGCTATAATATTTTTGTTTTTATAATCAGATATATCTTCTGCATTTATTTCTGGAATAATTAGTGGAATTTTTGGATCATCTCTAAAATAAGATGTGTTATCAATGACTACGCATCCTACGGCAGCTGCTTTTGGTGCATATTCTGCAGAAACTTTCCCACCTGGTGAAAATAGCGCAACATCAACGGTTGAAAAATTAAAATCGATTAGGCCTTCAACTGATAAAATATCATCGTCACCGAAGGATACTTTTTTCCCAACAGAGTTTGCTGAGGCGATTGCTCGAACCTGTGAAGCGCTGAAGCCACGTTCAGCTAGAATGTTAAGCATCATTCTTCCAACGTTGCCGGTAGCACCTACAACAGCAATTTTTAACTTTGATCTATCCATTTTATTCTCCCCAATCATGAAAACCATGTCGTTTACGCGTAAATGCTAATAACATTCCTGCACAAATAGCTAACGCTACCATCGATGAGCCACCGTAACTAATGAACGGCATTGTCATACCTTTAGTTGGAATTAAGTGTAGTGCCGATGCCATATTAATAAATGCTTGCAAGCCAAACTGCACAGCGAGACCTGTTGCTCCAAGCAATATGAATAAGCTAGATCCTCGTGCGGCACGCATCATAAAACGAATCACAATTGCCATAAAAATTCCTACGATCAGAATGCACATCCACAAACCAAATTCCTCACCAGCAACAGCGAATACAAAATCTGCATGAGCATCCGGTACGTGTTTTTTTACAACGCCTTCACCTGGACCTTTGCCAAAGAAACCTCCATTAGCGAATGCAGCCAAAGATTTTGTAATTTGATAAAGGTCATGTACTGGATTCCCAGCAGATGGGTCTAAAAATTGGTCAATACGCTTTGTTACGTGGGGCAAGAAGTAGTAAGCGCCAACTAATCCTGCAACACTAATTCCTGCGAGGCCTGTCATCCAAAAAATTGGCATGCCAGCAATGAACAATTGTCCTACCCAAGTTGCAATAATTACCACAGTCATTCCAAGATCTGGCTGAAGTAGAAGTAGTCCGACAATAATGCCCACTGCAGCCATTGATAATGTGATGCCAGGAAATTTTTCGTCATGCATTTTTTCAGCAATTAGCCATGCGGTGATCACTGTAAGAGCCGGTTTTACAAACTCTGAAGCCTGTATTGAATTTCCACAAATAAGAATCCAACGACGAGCGCCTTTAATTTCAAGGCCAGAAAAGTAGGTTAGAATGAGGAGTATTATTCCTAGCAAGTAAATAAGCAAACTAAGTCTACGCACGCCTACGGGGGAAAGCAAAGACACACCAATCATTGTTGCTAAAGCTGGAATCAACATAATCATGTGGCGTTTTACAAAATAAAATGTGCCTAAATTCAAGCGTTCTGCTACAGAAGGACTGGCTGCAAAACTTAAAAATATACCAATGGCAATCAAGATTAACAATAACGAAAGTGCTAAACGATCAACAGTCCACCACCACCGTCCTAAAACGCTATTATCACGACGCGAAAATGTGGTTGGAATCATGAGTTTATTTTCCTGACAATTTGAATAAATTCTTCGCCGCGATGTTCATAATCTCGGAATTGATCAAAACTAGCACATGCCGGTGATAATAGCACAACTGCGTCATTCTCAAACTTTGCATCGGCACTTGATTTAGCAATCGCAGACTCTAGAGATGAACATTTTTCAAATGCTACAGAGCCATTTAATATATCTGCGAAACGATCTTGGGCTTCTCCAATTAAATATGCTTTTTTGATGTACGAAAAATAAGGTTTTAGCAAATCAATGCCATCAGTTTTTGCTACCCCGCCCAGAATCCAAAAAATATTCCTGTCCATATAGGTTTTAAGGGCTTTTTCGCAAGCGTCTGCATTTGTTGCTTTGCTGTCATTAATAAACTCAACTTGTCCAATTTTGGTCACCAATTGTTGACGATGAGCAAGGCCTGGAAATGTTTGAATGTATTCCCATATTTTATGAGGAGCATTCAATATGCAAAGTGTTGCGGCAAATGCTAGTGCAACATTTTGCCAATTGTGCGTACCTTTTAAAGTTTCCAATTCATTGCAGTTAAATAGCGCTCCATTACTGTGTAGCAGACCGCTAGCGTCAATCCAAATATCAGCAGGGCAATTTTTAAATTCGCTTGCAATGGTAGTGTGGGGAATATGAAGTTGGTGATAGGCTTGTTTTGAATAATTATCATCAATTGCAATACATGCCGATTTTGCATGACTGAATATACGTTTTTTTGCATTAACGTAATTTTCCATAGAGTCATGTCTATCAAGATGATCTGGCGACAAATTTATCCATACCGCTATGTCTAAATGTAAAGCATTTGAAAGTTCTAGCTGATACGATGAAAGCTCTAGTACATACCAGCCATTTGCGTCTAAATCTTCAAGAGAAAGGGCAGGAATGCCTATATTTCCACCAACTTCAACATTTAACTTCGCTTGTTTTAAAATGTGGCCAATAAGTGCAGTTGTTGTTGATTTTCCATTGGTGCCAGTAATGCCAATGTACTTTGCGTTGGGGCTACGTTTTTGTAACAGATCAATATCTGTGCAAATAGAAATTCCAGCTGCTCTTGCTGCTTCACTAACAGGGTGTGACATCGGAATGCCAGGGCTTTGTACCAGTGTTACGATTGCTGACCAATCAATATTGGGAGTTTTATTTTGACCATCGTCATATACAATCGTGTTATGACCAAGAGAGAGAAGGTGTTTTTCACTTTCTCTCCCGCTGCGCCCATAACCTAAAATAACGTATGTATTCTTAATCACAATACTAAATGATTCACCAATTTATAGGTACAATGCCGTTAAATATTCGAACAAGCAAGATTTTTATACATTACTTGGCAAAACAATTTTCAGCTCAGCTGCTACTTTTTCATTGCCTTCACCACGTACAACATTTGGATATTCCATAACTGTTGAAGATGCTGCTTCAGGATTTCTTAAAATATTTGCAACCATTTTGCCAACTTGTCGACCCAAAGCATATTGATCTGCGCCTAATGCAGCCAATGCTCCTTTTGGCAAACAATCTAAATCACTTACAAATACTGGGATGTTTTGTAATTTTGCCGCAGCAACAACGCTATCAAAGCTAGCTAAAGCCGTGTTGTCATTATTGATAAATATGGCATCAACCTTGTCAACCAATGACTGGGTTGCTGTGCCGACATCAACGGTTCTACTTGCTGCAGCAAAAATGATTTCAAGCCCTATGTTTTTTCCAGTTTTTATCATTTCTTCATTTAGAGTAATCGAGTTCACTTCACCTGGATTATATACAACTCCAATACGCTTCATATTTGGTAGAATCTTTTTAAAATAATCAAACTGTTTTTGGACAGAGACATAGTTTGAAACGCCTGTTACAAATTTTTCTGCTTGCTTATCGGATTTAATAAGTTTTGCTGTAACAGGGCTTGTTACTGAGGCAAATACCAAGGGCGTGTTGCTTCCTGATTGTTGAATTGCTTGTAAGGCTGATTGAGAAACAGTCGTGGGGATTGTTACAATGACAGCTGCATTTTCTCCGATAAACTTTTGAGCAATTTGTGTGGCAAGTGCTGGATTTCCCTGAGCAGATTCATATCGCCAATCAATTTTTTTCTCATCCTGAAAGCCCTGAGCTTGCAGTTCGTCTAAAATTCCTTTGCGAGTTTGGTCTAGAGCTGGGTGCTCAATAACCTGAATGACACCAATAATTGGCAACACCGGTTTGTTGGACGAATTTTTCCACCAAAGGCCTACACCGGTAAGAATAACAGCGATTATAAATATATTTTTGTTCATGATTTATATCCTACAACTTAAAATGTTTACAAATTAGAGAGAAAGAAAACGGTTTGAGGGTGCTTGAAGCACCGGAATATGGTGACCCTTTTCACCCTTAAGAATTCGTACAACCATTTCACCAGCATGACGACCCATCTCATATTGGTCAGGTGCTATTGCACCCTTACAGCCACGTTTAACTGATTCAGGGTCGGAACAAAATGTAGGGATACCTTTTTGTTTTGCTGTTTGTAATACAGCATCTAAAGCAGAGATAACTGTATTGTCATTGGTTAGCATTAAGGCGTCAACATTAGGTACGGTACCTTGAGCGGCTTGCAACACATCTCCAGTTGAATAAGCCGGGGTTTTAACTACACGAAATCCTGCCGCTTTTAATTTCACTTCTAGACGCTCTGTGTGAACATGCGAATTTGTTTCTCCAGGGTTGTAAATAATGCCGATTATGGATCCTTTAGGTAGAAATTCTTGAATAAGAGACACTTGCTTTTCAATATCTGGTGCATCTGAAACACCAGTTACATTCTCTTTATTGCCACCAGAATCTTTTGTCAGTTTTGCCGCGAGCGGGTCGGTTACACCTGCAAAGACTATAGGGATTTTTTGAGTATTTGCAGAAAACATTGCTTGTGCTGATGGCGTGGTAATGGCAACAAGTACGTCTACTTTTTTTCCTATAAAATTCTGTGCTATTTGCGTAGCCAAAGCAGGATTACCTTGGGCAGATTGGAATTCAATTTTTATTTTATCGCCAAAGGTTGAAATTATTTCGTCTTCAATGCCTTTTCGAATTCGATCTAAAGATGGGTGAGGGGCAATTTGTGTGATTGCAACGACTTTACCGGTAATTTTTGGCTGATAAAGGTTGCTAGAAAATGTAATAACTATGATGGCTGTGACGAATAATGCAATTTTAGTATACATAAGAACTCCAACATTGAATGGCTAATAAAGAACAGTTCGGAATAATCTAGAAATTATCCGTGTCGCCATCGAGCAATATGTTAGTGCATCATAATCATAGCTTTTATAATGCACAATTTTTAAGCAAAAATCAACAATTTTTTACAATATGTCATATTTTATGAGGAGGTGTTATTTAAAAACGCGATAAAATTGGCGTCCCCAACGGGATTCGAACCCGTGTTGCCGCCTTGAGAGGGCGATGTCCTAGGCCTCTAGACGATGGGGACCATGACTATATCTAACCATTTGAGCAGGGTTTTGCAAGCAAAATGCGTAAAAACTTTTAAGCAGCTGCCAGTAAATTACCTTCCATAACTGTAATAGCTTGTGCTGTAAGGGTAACTCTATTGTTTTCAAGTGCTACTTTGATGAACCCTGTGCGATCAGAAATTTGTAGAGCATTCATTGATAATTTATTGAGTTTTCCGGCCCATAAGGGTGTGAGACGACAATGTGCAGAACCACAAACGGGGTCTTCAGGGATGCCTACTTTAGGAGCAAAATACCTAGAAACAAAATCAATATTTGGATCAATTTCACCTTCGTTTAAGGCGGTGACAGTTACAGAACGGCAGGGTAGTTTTGCAATTTTTGCAAAATTAGGTTTCAATTCACGGACAGCCTGAACAGAAGGTAAAATCACAACGTACATGACTTCGTCTTTGTAAACAGAGGTAACGGGCATAAAACCTAACGCTTTGTTTAATAATTCCGGCATGGGTGCAGGTTCAATAGCTAGGCTTGGAAAATTAAGAGTTATCCAACTGCCATTACGTTGTGCTGTCAACGGACCACCCGTTGAGTCAAAAGTAATCATATCGTCTTGAACAAGGTTTTGTTCCCACAGTAAATGAGCTGCTGCAAGAGTGGCATGACCGCACAGTCCACACTCATCTTTTGGAGAAAACCAGCGGATATGGTAATGGTTAGCCGCTATCTTTTTTAAAAAAGTTGTTTCTGAATAATTCATCTCAGCTGCAATTTTTTGAGCTAAAGTATCACTCGGGAATTCTGAAACATTGCATACCCCGGCCGGATTTCCCTTAAAAGGTTCGTTTGTAAAAGCATTAACTTGCCAAATTTGCATACGATTCTCCGATTGATGATTGCAGTTTGTAAGTATTCAAGATATTTTGAAAACACATTTGTTTCAATACTTAACATTAGAAATTTAATAAGGATACTTAAATATGTCTATTAATTCCTCTGTAAGCGCCGCTGAATTACGCCAATTTATTGAAAAAGTTGAGCGTCTAGATGAAGACAAAGCAGAAATTCAAAATCACATTAAAGACGTGCTTTCAGAAGCAAAGGCTCAGGGTTTTGATACAAAAATCATGCGCCAGGTTATTCGCATGCGCAAAATGAAAAAGGAAGAGCTTATTGAACAGCAAGAGCTTCTTGATGTGTATACTCATGCTTTAGGTATGCAAGTTGAAGCAGAAGCTGCCTAATGTTGCAACTGTTCAACACTCTAAGCAAACAAAAAGAAGTTTTCAAACCGCTTGATGTTAGTAATATTGGCATGTATGTGTGCGGTCCTACGGTCTATGACTTTGCTCATTTAGGCAATGCTAGGCCGGTTGTTGTGTTTGACATGCTGCTTAGAGTGTTGCAAAAGCAATATATCAAGGTAACGTATGTACGAAACATTACAGATGTTGACGATAAAATAAATGCCGCAGCACAAGCTAATGGCGAAGATATCCGTGAATTAACAACGCGTACGGCAAAAGCATATCATGAAGACATGAGCGCGTTGAATACGCTGTCTCCAACTCATGAACCTAGGGCTACTGACCATATTGATGACATGATTTCAATCATCGAATCATTAATAAATGGTGATTATGCTTACGTTAATGAAGGACATGTGTTATTTCGAGTCCAGAAGTACAAGGATTACGGGCACCTTTCAAGACGCAATCAAGATGAGCTACTAGCAGGCGCACGCGTTGAAATTGCTCCGTATAAAGAGAATGCGGGTGACTTCGTGCTATGGAAGCCATCAACGCCAGAATTACCTGGTTGGGAAAGCCCATGGGGTCGTGGAAGGCCTGGTTGGCATATCGAATGCTCTGCAATGAGTAAAGCTTTTCTTGGTAATACATTTGATATCCACGGTGGTGGTATTGACCTTGTTTTCCCTCATCATGAAAATGAAATTGCTCAAAGCTGTTGCGCCCATAGTACTGATCGCATGGCAATGGTGTGGATGCATAACGGGCACTTGCTTGTTAATGGTGAGAAAATGTCGAAATCTCTTGGGAATTTTTTTACTGTGCGTGATGTTTTGAAAAATTATCCAGGCGAAGTTATTCGCTTTGCTTTTTTAAGTACGCATTACAGACAACCACTTGATTGGACTGACGAAAGCCCAAAAAATGCAAAAGCAACCCTGGATAGATTTTACAAAGCTATTGAATACGCAAAGGGTGAAGGAGAAATTTCTTCAGATGTTATTGCAGCACTGGAAGATGACTTAAACACACCGCTCGTGATTAGTTATTTACACGAACTTGCAAATGCAGTGTTTAAATTAACTGGCGACGAACAAATTGTGGTTGCTAATACATTAAAAGCTAGCGGACAATTTTTAGGGTTACTTGCTCAAGATTCTCAAATTTGGTTTCAAGGCCAATCTGATAATCAAGACATAGACCAACTGGTGACTGCTCGTCATGAAGCTAAGCAAGCAAAGAATTTTGTAGAAGCAGACAGAATTCGTGCATTGCTTATTAATCAAGGTATTACCCTTGAAGACGGCCCAAATGGAACCATCTGGCGTCGAACTTAATGATCAAACCAATTATTCTTTTGCATCAAGTGCAGCTTGCTGAAAACTTAGGCGCTGTTGCGCGAGCAATGGGAAACTTTGGAATAAAGCAGTTGCGGCTTATTCAGCCAAAATGTGACCCAGATGATAGTAAAGCAATTGCTATGGCAGTTGGCAATGAACGTGTATTGGAAGAAGCAAGCATTTATCAAAGCTTAGAGCATGCCGTTGGGGACTTAGAGATAGTTTTTGCAACCACAGCAGCGGAGCGTGAATTAATTAAAGAATATCATACTCCAAAAACGGCAGTGCCATTAATGAATGGAAAAAAGGTTGGGTTACTATTTGGGCCTGAACGTACTGGCCTTAGTAATGAAGATTTGTCTGTAGCAACGCACATTATTACTATTCCTGTTGACCCTGATTTTTCATCATTAAACATTGCCCAGGCTGTTGTGGTTATTTTATATGAATGGTATCAGTCTCACACAGCACAAGAATCATGGCTACATATGGGCAATACAAAACCAGTTAATCAAAAAGAGCTTCATCATTTTTTTCAGTCTTTAGAAACAGAACTTGATTTGGTAAATTTCTGGAGGGTTCCCCATAAAAAAGAAAAGATGTGGCAAAATATTAGGGCTGCATTTTTAAGAATGCAGCCCACAGAGCAAGAGATTCGCACCTTGTATGGTGCAATTCAAGCTATAAAGAAGTAATTATCCAGCTACAGCGATTTTTGCTCCGACTGTACATAGGAATTTCTTTTTTGCTTGAAAGTTAGTAAATGCATTTCTTCCAGCTGCTGCTACAATTCTGCCTTCTGAAATACTTTTTCCATCAACAATCGGACCATCAGCTTTTGGTTGGTCTGTATAGGTAAAAGTGGCTGTTTCTCCGCCACTCTTTCTAATTTCTGCAATAGCTTTGTCTCTAACAATCTCACCTGTATTTGTTTTAAAGTCTGCTACAGGTTTGCCAAGTAAAGTAGGATCAGTTGAAGCAACAACTGTGTCGCTTCCTTCTTCATAGCACATGATGCGCATTTTTTGTGCTGCAGCTTCTCTAACTGTGGCTTGCAAAGGCAATTCACGGTCAGTTGTTTGTGTTTCTCCACTTATTATTTTAAATAGCTCTTCTGGTCCACTTACTTTAGCACTTACTAGTCCATCGACAATTTTATCCATGTCACTTGCTTGTGTAGCATTTACTGCCAAAGCTGGAGATGCTGCTTTGTTACTGTCAGTAGTGTGCTCAGCACTCACTGTTGTAAGGGATAGGGCTAGGTTGATTAACAAAAATTTTAATTTCATAATGAATAACTCCGAGTTCAGATTTTCGTTTATTCTAACAACTTTTTTTAAAATTTTTCTATTTTTTATTGTTTGCCTTAGATATAAGAAAAGCGCTGTTGCAAAAAAACACTTGAATTATACGCCTAACCGAAGTCATTCATTAATTCATCTACAGCATCTTTTTTAAGAGATTCTTTTTGACCTTTTGCAGGAGCTTCTATTTTAGTTTTTAGCCCAGGTATTTTCTTAGGCGGTTGATTAGGTCCATTGTAAATTTCAGGACCGCGGTAAAAAGCTGCTGTTACTAGTGCGGGTAAATTTGCACCAGAGGATTCGTTTGCCATACGTTTGTTTTTGTCATTTCCTGTCCAAACTCCAACCACTAAATTCTGAAAGCCAATATCGTTTTCCAAAGGTTCACGCATACTAAAAAACCAAGCGTCAATGTTTCCACTACGGTCGCCATTAGTACCAGTTTTACCCATTACAGTCGGTGAAACATTGGCTCTATAGCCACTGCGACCGTCAACCACTGCTCTAAGCAATGCGCGCATTTTAGCAAGCGGCTCTGGTTTAATAATTGTTTGAGTTTGCTGCTCTTCCCGCCTGTAAAGAATATTACCTTCTTTATCTCGAATTTCTAAAATTCCATAAGGCCAAACAGCACGTCCCTGATTTGCATAAGTTGCAAATGCCGAAGTCAAATCAAGCAATGTAGTTTCAATTGCACCTAATGATAAGGAAAGATGCTCTTCCATGGGGCTAGTAATACCTAAACGATGCGCTGCTTCAATAACTTTTCGAGGCGTAACCTTTTCCATTAACCGAATTGGCACACTGTTAATAGAACGAGAGAATGCCTCGATGATGCTAACTTCCCCTCTGGTTTTCCAAGTAAAATTGCTTGGACGCCATGTGCCGTTTATATACGGGCTATCATCAATCATGTCATCTGGGCTCATGCCGTATTCCATTGCTGCTAGGAAAATGAACATTTTAAAGGCAGAGCCTGGTTGACGAGAAGCTTGGGTGCGATTGAATTGGCTTTTTTTATAATCTACCCCGCCAATCATAGCGCGTACTGCTCCGTCTGGACTCATCGCTAGTAAAGCAAGTTGTGATGTCTTAAGTTTTGCACCCATGTCATTTATGTAGTCAATGCAAACATGGTCGGCATGACGTTGCATAGCTGGGTCTAGGGTGGTGACCACAATTAAATCACGGTCCATCCCATTAACAAAATTAGGAATAAGTTCCATTACCCAATCGCAAAAATACTTAAAGCTGCTTTCTTGCTTATTGCTTGTCAGAACGTGTATGCCTTCATCAAAGTATGTTTGCGCATCCTTAATAAATCCTGCTTCTTGCATAAGCTGCAATACTGTTTTTGCGCGCTCTTTAGCCTTTTCAGGATTGGACGATGGAGAATAACGAGAAGGGGCTTTAAGTAACCCAGCAATCACCGCTGCTTCGAACACAGTAAGTTCGCGTGATGATTTATTAAAGTACCGCTGAGCAGCTGCTTCAATGCCAAAAGTTCCAGCACCGAGATAAACACGGTTTAGGTACATTGTCAAAATATCGTCTTTTGTGAACTTCCATTCAAGCCAAACTGACAGGAAAACTTCGAGAATCTTCCGTTTAAATGAACGGTCATTTACGGAAAAAGAGCCTTCAGTAAATAGTAAATTCTTTGCTAGCTGTTGAGTTAAAGTGGATCCACCTTGAACCACACGATTCGCACGATAATTTTCGTAAGCTGCTCGTGCAAGGCCGATAATATCAACACCAAAGTGATAGTAGAAGCGTCGGTCTTCCACAGCCATAAGTGCTTGTGGAACATGTTTTGGCAAATCTTGTACGCGAACCATTTCATCAAACACATCGCCATAGGTATTAATCACTGTGCCATCAAGGGTCTGAATAGTGATGCTTGGAGTGCGTACGTTAGTTTGAAGGCGATTTAGATCGGGCAGGTCTTGCACAAACCACAAAAGGATCAATCCAAGTAGAATTGATCCCCAAATACTCGCTAGCAAGCAAAAACGTCCAAGAAGACCTAATAGTGATCTTTTTGTTTTGCTTGATTTAACTTTTGGTTTTTGGTGCTTCTTAATAGCCACGACATGAACCTATATATCCAAATTAATGACTTTCAAAGCATTTGTTGTAATGAATTCACGACGTGGCTCAACAACATCACCCATTAGAGTTGAGAAGATTTCTTCAGCTTCTTCCGCATGGTGCATTCTAACTTGCAATAATGTACGAGACTCTGGATCCATTGTTGTTTGCCATAATTCTTCGTCACCCATTTCGCCAAGACCTTTGTTTCGGCGATATGTAACACCCTTGCCGCCTTGTTCCATCAAAATTTTTGTAAGTGATCCAATGTCAGAAAAAGTTTCTTGTTTACCTTCACGTGCAGTAATGTGAAGAGTTAATGACTTACCTAGTATATCAACCAATTGAAGACGTAGAGTTAATAATGCTTTTGCTTCAGGTGTTGCTCGTAAAGATTCATCTAGTACCCACTTTTCATCTACACCGCCCCAACTGCGTACAAAAACAACTGTATTTTCTGCGCCACGTTCTGCCCGCCAAGTAGCATTTGGGTTATCGTTAGCATTTAAATGCGCAACAAAAACTGTGTCTTGATCAGGCAATGTTTCTTCGAAGTAGTTGAATACTAAAAGGCCTTCCAAAAGGAAACGATTTGAAATTCGTCTAGCTAAGGGTTTAAAAGTACTGTCTGTTTTTAGAATTACACTTGATAATTGTCTCCAATCAGCGCCAACAATTTGTTCACCTGTAGGCAGTGCAAGGAATGAATCTTTGCAGGCTGCATCGAGTAAATAATTATCAAGAGCAGGTTGGTCTTTTAAGTACACTACAGATTGTCCACGCTTTACTGTATAAAGAGGTGGTTGTGCAATGTACAAATGGCCTCTTTTTAGAAGCTCAGGCATTTGTCTGTAGAAGAATGTCAATAATAGAGTGCGAATGTGACTACCATCGACGTCTGCGTCGGTCATGATAACAATTTTGTGGTAGCGCAATTTATCAGGGTTAAAATCTTCCTGACCAATACTGGTACCCAAAGCTGTGATAATATTACCGATTTGGTCGTAGCCAATGATTTTATCAAAACGTGCACGCTCTACATTTAAAATTTTTCCACGAATTGGCAAAATAGCTTGATATTTTCTATTACGTCCACCTTTTGCTGTACCACCCGCTGAGTCTCCCTCAACAATGAACAATTCGCATTTTGATGGGTCACGTTCTTGGCAATCTGCTAGCTTCCCAGGAAGTGATGCAATATCAAGTGCTCCCTTACGACGCGTAAGCTCACGTGCTTTACGAGCAGCTTCGCGTGCTGCAGACGCTTCAATAACTTTGCCGACAATGTTCTTCGCATGAGCTGGATTTTCTTCAAACCATTGCTCTAGCGCTTGACCAACAACAGATTCAACAACTGTACGAACTTCTGATGAAATCAGTTTATCTTTTGTTTGTGATGAAAATTTAGGGTCAGGAACTTTCACTGACAAAACAGCGCTTAAACCTTCACGAATGTCGTCACCCGTAATTGATAGCTTTGAATCTTTTTTTCCTTGAGGAGTGGCGGCAATATAATTACCTACAACACGAGTAAGAGCACCACGAAAACCAGCTAAATGCGTTCCACCGTCGCGTTGCGGGATATTGTTTGTAAAGCAAAGGGTGTTTTCATGATAGCTATCAGTCCATTCCATAGCGACTTCAACAGTCATTGCATCAACTACTTGGCTGCAATACAATGGTTTGTCATGGAGTGTGTTTTTAGCTTTATCAAGATATTTCACGAACTCAATTAAACCACCTTCGTAGTGAAGAACGATTTCATAAAAATGATCAGGACGTTCATCACGTAACGTAATGTGCACTCCAGAATTTAAAAATGCTAATTCACGTAGGCGATGTTCAATAGTAGGTCTATCGAACACAATGGCTGAAAAGGTTTCTAAAGACGGAAGGAAACGAACCTTTGTACCTTTTTTGCCTTCTGCAGAACCAACAAGTTCCAATGATCCTTCTGGAACACCATGTTTAAAACGCAAAAAATACTTATTGTCATTGCGATAAATTGTTAAGTCCAAAAATTCGGACAAAGCATTCACAACAGAAACACCAACACCGTGCAGACCACCAGAAATTTTATAAGAATTCTGGTCAAATTTACCACCGGCATGGAGTTGCGTCATAATTACTTCTGCAGCAGAAACACCCATTTCTTCATGGATATCAACAGGAATACCACGACCATTGTCAGTAACGCTGACTGATCCATCGGCTTCGATAGTTATTGTAATGCGATCACAATGGCCAGCTAACGCTTCATCAACGGCATTATCGACGACTTCATAAACCATGTGGTGCAGGCCAGTGCCATCATCTGTGTCACCGATGTACATACCTGGTCGTTTACGAACAGCGTCTAATCCTTTTAAAACCTTAATAGAATCAGCGGTGTATTCTTCGTTTGGTATCGTATTTGGTGCGGTCATTAAACGGTCCTTACCTGACTATGATCAACTTCAAAACTTTGTGCATAGGGAAGTATAGCTTCAAACGCATTTAGATGTGTTCCAGTGAAAAATACCTGTAACTTGCCTTTGTTACTTGTTTGTTGCTGTAACCCTATAAGTTGTTCAAACAATAGCACACGATTAGCAAAATCTAAATGTGAAATAACATCATCGAATAATAAAATCACGGGAGTGTCTATATTTTCTAGAAGATACTTCAAAAATCCCATTAGAAATTTGGAGAGCAGCATTTTTTGCTCACCCGTTGAACATTTTTCTGCCAGCTGATTTTTTGGAGTGTAAAATACTTCCAAGTCGCTTCTATGGGGGCCAAATGTTGTCATTCCAGCTGCGCCATCTCGTGAGCGATTTTGTAAAAGCTGTTTTAAATAATAGTCTTTGACATCGTCTTCTGTTTCTAAAAGCTCTGCTGCACCACGCATTGCTGCTTTTAGTGATTCATCAAGCGGTAAAAGCTTTAAGAAACTGCCGCGGTTTTTCTGCATTTGAATGCCGGCACTTACAATATGTTCTTCAACGTTGCTAATCCATGCGGCATCAGCATTCATCTCTAATAATCGTAATCGCTCTTTGGTTGAATGTTCATATGCCTTTAAAACGGCAGCGTGTTCTGGCCACAACACAAAGATCATTCGGTCAATAAAATGACGACGAATCGATGGAGTATCTAAAAACAAACGATCTGTTTCAGGCGTTAGCCAAAACAGTCGAAGAATATCATTGAGTATTTTCTGGCTTTTCAGTGGTTCTTGATTCAGGTGCCAAAGACGTTTTTTCAAACCAACATCACTAACACCAGTTCCAAGGGAATACCCATTCACAGTAATTGATGCAGCCCAAGGGGAGGTGGATTCTAGTTGTTGCAATTCCAACAGTTCGGCTTTGCGTAAGCCACGCCCCGGTGTAAATAGGGAAATGGCTTCTAAAACGTTTGTCTTGCCTGCGCCATTAGGTCCTGAAAAAACCACAAAAGGTTTGTTGATATCAATAATCAACTGGTTATAGCTTCTAAAAGACTGCAATTGCAAACGTTGAATCATGGGTTATATAGCTATTAAACGTGTGATCATCCTATAGCCTGTTGAAAAACTCGGCAAGGTAGCACTTTTAGCTTTGTTTAAGCAATATCCTTTAATTGAAGAAGTATGTGGCGTTTCTTGATATCCAAAAAGCCAGGCACCCTTTTTTCTATCGCTTGATCTAGAAGTTTTTTATAAAGTTCTTGATTTTTAATATGATAGAGTGTTGCAGAACCTTCATTACATGCTTGTTTGAATTCGTCAGCGTAATAAATGTTGTAGTTTGCAAGTGTTGCAAACGATACTTGATCGCAAGGTATATACTGTAGGGTTGAAATAAATCCAGCGATACTTCCATCATGCTTAAAGATATCACCATTTGGAGTTTTTATTTTTTGTATTCCGTAACAATAGTATGTTGATGGATCTTCAGGATCTATTTGTACGTGTTCAGTCAGCATGAGAGCTGTAGCTTCGGCAGGTAGAACTTGATTGTTGTGAAGATGGTGGTTCCATATAAGCAAATCTGACACTGTTGAGACCATACCTCCTGCTCCACATAAAAGTGCATTTCTTGCATAATTTTTTGTTTCAACAAGCGGTTGCTTGATATAGGTATAACCTCTGGAAATGTTTGGGTATTGCCCCGAGGCTTTCATTGTTCTGCACGTGCCACTTTCTGGTAAGAGGGTGTTTTTCATACCGAAAGGTATAAAGAAATACTCATTCAAGTAAGCGCTTAAACTTTTTCCAGATAGTCGGGTAATTATTTGGCTTAGTAAGAAATAGCTAGAAAAGCAGTATTGATAATTTGTTCCAGGTGCAAAAAGAAGAGGCTTACTTTTAAAAGAGGCAGCGACTTCGGCAGGGGTTAAAGTTATTTCTTCATTTGGTTGAAAATTAGGTGCAGGAAGGCCCGATGTATGAGTTAACATATGATGTAGCGTGACTTCCTTTGCCCATTGAGGCATTAGTCCACCCCATATGGGGTCAGATGCTGGTAGATAGTGCGCAAGTGGTGCATGTAGGGCACTTTTTAATGATTCAATAGACGGATTTTGCTGCCATAAAACGTGTAAAAGTGCGGCAGCTGTGAATTGCTTGGTGATAGATGCAATGAAAAATTGCGTATCTTTTGTGCATGGCTGATTATTTGTATGATCTGCTATTCCAAAGCCATTGGCATAAATTGTGGTATTGTTTTTTGCAACAGCAATTGCTCCATTTAACATATGTGATTTTTGAAACTGTTGAATTTTACTAGTTATCGTTTCGCTAGAAATTGTTGAAATTTCAGTGGCCATTAAAGATCCAATCATGAAGAAAAATGTACATAAAAACATGGATATAACCTAATATAAACTTGTTGAGAGAGTAAATGAATCTAACCTAAATGTAAAATCCCCTGAATTTGCTTCAATACTGCAAAGCAAAATTTCAAACGAAGATCAGTGTTTAGGCCATCTCGTAGAAAGCTAATTTTCTGATCTGGGCGTAACTTAACATCAGCTAATTTACGCGCTTCATGTGAACCAATATACGCTAACAACGCCTCTGGTTTTGCAAATTCATTTTTGTAAAAAGCAATAACAATGCCTTTTGGTCCAGCATCAATTTTTTCAATGTTTAAATGTTTGCATGCAATTTTAAGTTCTATAACTTTTAGCAGGTTTTCACATTCATTAGGAATTTTGCCAAAACGGTCTATCAGTTCGCCAGCGAATGCGTGCACTTCATTGACTGATTCTAATGTTGCTAGTCGTCTATATAAGCTTAAACGCAAGCCTAGATCAGCAACATATGTCTCGGGTATAAGCAAAGAAAGCCCCAAGTTCAGCTGAGGAATCCAATCAGTTGTTTGCACAACTGTGTGTTCCTGTTCTGCACGAACTTGTAAAATGGCTTCGTGTAATAGAGTTTGGTACAGTTCAACGCCAACTTCTTTTATGTGGCCCGATTGTTCTTCGCCAACAAGATTGCCGGCACCACGAATGTCCATATCATAGCTTGCCAGTTTAAACCCTGCACCTAGTTGATCAAGGCTTTGCATAACCTCTAATCGTTTTTTTGCTGTGTCACTGATGATTATATCAGGGGGCAGGGTGAGATAAGCGTAAGACTGAATTTTTGTACGGCCCACACGCCCACGTAATTGGTAAAGTTGCGCTAACCCAAAGCGATCGGCGCGGTGAATAATAATGGTATTTACCCAAGGCATATCAATGCCAGATTCTATGATATTGGTGGCCAATAGTACTTCGTATTTTCTATCGCAAAAATCAGAAATAATGTCTTCTAGTTCTGTTGCTGGTAATTGACCATGGGCAGTGGCAACACGAAAATCAGGTAGTAACGTTTCAAGAATTTCTTTTGATTTTTTAAGATCTTCAATGCGGGGTACCACGAAGAAACTCTGTCCACCACGATGATATTCACGCATCAATGCTTCTTTTATGACCACTCCATCAAATGGCATGGTAAAGGTGCGAATACTCAAACGGTCAATCGGCGGGGTGGCAATTAGACTGAGTTCACGAACACCAGTTAGTGCTAACTGCAATGTGCGGGGAATTGGTGTTGCTGTTAGGGTGAGAATATGAACATTTGGTTTTAGCTTTTTTAATTTTTCTTTTTGCTTAACACCGAAATGTTGTTCTTCATCAATAATAAGTAGTCCTAAGTCATGAAATTTTGTCTTGTCAGATAACACCGCATGGGTGGCAATTACAATTTTTGCATCACCATTGGTAATTTCAGCATGGGTGCGTTTCGCATCGGCTGCTTTAACTAGACGTGACAGTTGAACAACACGAATACCAAAGCCATGAAAGCGACTGGAAAAATTCTGAAAGTGCTGACGACACAATAATGTAGTTGGCGCAACAATCACGACTTGTTTTCCAGATGCTGCAACAGCAAAAGCAGCGCGTAGAGCAATTTCAGTTTTGCCAAAACCAACATCTCCGCATACCAACCTATCCATAGGTTTACCCGATGCTAAATCACCAAGCACTTCTTCAATGGCTCGAAGCTGATCATCAGTTTCAGGGTAGGGGAAGCGTGAGCAAAATTCATCGTAAACTTTGGGAGTTAAGAAGGTTTCTCCTTCTTGCAGTGATCTTTCAGCTGCTAATTTAATTAAGTAGTCAGCAATGATCAATAAACGTTTTTTGACTCGTGCTTTCCTGTTTTGCCAATTCGCAGTGCCTAAACGGTCTAGTTCAACCACCATATCATCGGAACCATAGCGGCTTAAAAGCTCAAGGTTTTCAACTGGCAGGAACAGCTTGTTCTTATCTGCATATTCTAACAGCAAACAATCATGGGGGTGGTCTGCGACATCTACAGTTTGTAACCCTTGATACTTTGCGACACCATGTTCACGATGCACGACATAATCACCTAAATTTAATTCACTTAGGTCTTTAAATATGTTTGCATTTTTGCGCGCTTTTTGAATTTTACGTGAAATACGTTCGCCCAAAATATCTTGTTCGGTAAGAATTATTTGGTCATGGGTTACAAACCCTTCATCTAAGGGAAAAGTTAAAGAATAAATAGGTTTTTTTGAAGCATTTACTGGCGGCCATTCTGTCAGTGGCAGAATCTGCATGCTTCCATGTTCTTTTAACATTGCCTCAAGGCGAGAACGTGCACCATCAGTTTGGGCAACAACGATCAATTGCTTATCAGGGTGCGTATTTTTTAAAGCGAACACATGCTCAAACAATTGTCCTTGCTGCCTTGATTGTTCAAAACTAGGGGCAGGGTTAATCGGTAATTGTGTTGCGCCTTCCGTATGAAACGGGGAAATTATCACATGATTTTTTTGTGTGAAAGTATTCCAAGTGTTTTTATTCCAATAGACTATTTCAGGTGGCATTGGCTGGTATGTGTGATCTCCAAAAACAGGTGATACGCGCGCCTGATAATATTCATGAATTAAGGTGTGATGCTCTGAAAAAGTTTGAGATGCATCAAATTCTAAAATGGTTTTTTCAGGAGTTATGTAATCAATTAATGTTTCTGTATTTTCAAAATACAAAGGAAGCCAATGTTCATAACCTGCGTACAAATGGCCTTGGCTAATGTGTTGATATAAGGAATTTTGACTATAGTTTTCAGGAAACTGTAATCTGTATTTTTCTTTGAAAAATTGAATGGCTTGTGCTGTTAATGTAATTTCTCGTGCTGGCTTAATAAGAATTTCATTTAGTTCATTCAATGTTGATTGGTTCGCTGCATCAAACTGACGGATGCGTTCAACATCATCTCCAAAAAAATCTATCCGGTACGGATTTTCATGACCTATTGGGAAAAAATCGATAATATCGCCACGTACTGCATAATCACCAGGTTCATATACAACACCAACGCGATTAAACCCTTTTTCAACTAAATACGAATTAAGTTTTGAAAATGAATAAGTCTGACCTTTTTTTAAAGTTAATGATTCTCCTAAAAAGCTTAAGCGCGGAGGCAGATATTGAGTTAATGCAGTAACGGATGTTACTAAAATTTGTTTCGGTTCTTCAGCTAAGGTGGTCAGTGCTTGAACTCGTTGACTAATGCAGTCTAGCGACGGAGAGACTCGGTCATAGGGTAAGCAGTCCCAAGCGGGAAATGCTAGTATTTCACGCTTTAACAATCGTTCAAGCTGAGCTGTAAACTGGGAAATGTCATTATCGCGGCTTAGTACAATAAGTGCGGATTTTGTTTTTTCAAGAAGCCCCGCTACGGCAAAAGCACGATAACTTTTAATAACCTGAGATAGAGTTTCCATCTACGATGACATGTATTCTTTGAATCGTAATAAACCAGCTGCCCAAGCTGCAACAAAATACGCTAATAATCCTGAACAAACTAATACACCAAGGGCAATGGCACGAACATGAATACCTTCTGTTGAATGTAGATACGGAGCAACAATCGGTTTCAATGTTATAAGCACCAAAAATATTAAGGCACATGGTATCAAAATTTTTGCCAAGAATTTCCAAAGTGCTGTATCAAAACTAATAAAATTACGTTTTTTCAAAAGGTAAACTAACACGGCAGCATTAAACCAAGAAGCGCTTGACGTTGCTATAGCAATTCCCAAATGTTTGTATTTGTATATTAGGGCGAAGTTTAAAATGACGTTCACAACCATTCCTGAAAGAGCTACTTTTATAGGAGTGACTGTATCTTGACGAGCAAAAAAACTGGTGTTAAATATTTTTATTAAAATATAGGCAGGTAGACCACTAGCAAAGCCTGCAAGGGTTTCTGCGGTTGCGATGCTTGAGGCGTGATCAAAAGCACCACGTTCAAAAATAACCATAACAAGCGGATAAGATAAATAAATTAACCCTACCATTGCGGGTAATGTAATCAGCATTGCAAATTCAATGGCGCGATTTTGATTATGCATGGCACCCTCGACATTATTTTCTCTCCATTGTTTCGATAACATTGGTAGTAAAACTGTGCCTAGAGCTGTGCCGGTAACACTAATAGGTAAATTGTAAAGCCTATCTGCATAATAGAGGTATGATATAGTGCCCATGGGTAATAATGACGCTATGATTGTATCAATAAATAAATTGATTTGCAGAACTGCTGAGCCAATGGCAGCAGGAATCATCCGTTTTCCAAAACTCTGCATAGCTTGATTTTTTCGAGGCCTTCTAAGAGACGGTCTTATTCCCATAAAATAACAAGGAACATATACCCACAGCAATTGAATAAATCCTGATCCCATAATTGCTGTTGCAACGATTCCTCCATCGCCAAGCATGGAAGGGTCGACAATTTTCATAATAAAAACAATAAAAATATTTCCTGCAATTTGTGAAGATGCGGCAGCGCCAAAACGATCATGAGTATTTAAAACACCGCTGAATAATGCGGTTAATGATATAAGTAAAATGAAAGGAAATGTAATCCTTGAAAAAGAAACGGCTAAAGAAAAAACGTCTTCTCCAACACCTGGAACCATAAGAGTAACAATGAAAGGCATGATTAATTCAAACACCACAATCAGTAATGCTAAAATCCCAGTCATTAATGAAAAGACGTCTTTGATAAATTCTTTGGCTTCGCTTTCTTGCGAAACATGCATTGCTGAATAAATAGGAACGAATGAAGAGTTGAGAGCGCCTTCTGCGAAAATTCTCCTTAAAAAACTAGGAATCTTAATAGCAATGACAAGGGCATCCATCACAAAGCTTGTGCCAATGTATTGGGCCATCAAAATATCACGAAAGAACCCAGTTAAACGACTTAGGATTGTGAAAAAGGCAACATTAAGAGCTGAAGAGACTAATCGCATACTATTTAGCAGTTGTAATAGGGCATTGCATTACCCACAAAAATACCAAAGTAAAGCAGCAGCAAAACTAACTGCTAAAAGACTATCTAACCTGTCTAGAAGCCCCCCGTGTCCTGGAAGAAAACTACCTGAATCTTTCACCTTAAAATACCGCTTGCACCATGATTCTAGAAGATCACCACCGTGAGCAAGAAAAACAGCAGCAGTGCAAAAAATCCAAAATGAATTGCTAACTTTCAGGCCCATTACTTTTGTTGAAAGCCACACACCAGTTAAACCAAAAAAAATACCACCAAAAAAACCTGCCCATGTTTTACCGGGGCTAATTCTTGGTGCCAATTTTGGCCCGCCTATAGTTTTACCTATTAGAAAAGCACCTGTATCTACACACCAAACAAGCGCAAGAACTAATAATATAAAATAAGAGCCGCCAATTTTAGGCATTATATGAATAATGATGCTCATCGCAAAACTGATATATACATAGCCGGCGCTAACAATTGTAAATTTTTTCATTCTGAAAATATTTAGATAATATAACCAACTGCACCCCGCTAATATAATTGCTATAGAGCCCATATGTAGCACTGGGACAAAAGCTACGAGAATAGCTAATAAACAGATGCTATTCATCCAATGATAACTCTCACCAAAACTTAAACGTGACCATTCCCTGAGCAACCCAAAGGTTGCAAAAACGCCAAGCATTTTGAAATAAATAGGGTCTTGGAAAATTAGAAAAATAACTGCGGGGACTGTTACCAATCCGGTCAGGATCCTTGGTAACAAATCGCCCTTAGGCAGCAACACTGTATAAGCCATATCGTCGATGCCTTTTTGAGTACTGTTCAATTGCTAGATCTAACTGTTTTGCCCCAAAATCAGGCCAAAAGCAATCAACAAAAACATATTCAGTGTAAGCCATTTGCCACAGCAGGTAGTTACTGATCCGTAATTCACCACTGGTACGAATGAGTAAATCAGGATCAGGACAAAATTTGGTATCAAGATTTTGGCTGATTAAGTCTTCTGTAATGTCTTCTGGTTGCAGAGTGCCATTTTTAATATCTATTGCAATTTTTTGAGTGGCCCTTCGGATATCATCTCGACCTCCATAACTTAAAGCCAAAATAACTGTTATCCCTGTATTTTCTTGAGTTCTTGCTTCAACGTTACCAATCATATCTTGCAAATCCTTTGCAAAGGCTGATCGGTCACCGATAACCTGTACGCGTACATTATTTTTTACAAGCTTATCAATTGAGTGTTGCAAGTACCAACGAAGTAACCCCATGAGTTCTTCTACCCATTCTTGTTCACGTCTCCAATTTTCAGAAGAAAATGCCCAAAGGGTAACATACTCTATTCCAATTTCAGCTGCACGACCTATTATCTCTTCAACAGCTTTTGCTCCAGCTCTGTGACCTGCAATAGTTGGTAATGACCTCGCTTTAGCCCAGCGTCCATTACCGTCCATGATGATTGCCACATGTTTTGGAATATTTAAATTTAGCATCATACTTGGTACCACCATTTTGTTAGCATGTAATACAGAGGAATTCCTAAACTTAAGTTAAATGGAAATGTAATAACTAAAGACGAAGTTAAATAGTAAGAAGGATTTGCTGATGGAAGGGTGATTCTTACAGCAGCAGGTGCGGCAATATATGAAGAGCTAGCTGCCATTGCAGCAAAAATTGTTGCATTTGCCAGAGAAAAACCAGCTATTTTCGCTAGAAAAATAGCAAAAGATCCAGAAAGTATTGGCATACCAACTGCAAACATTGCTAAAAATCCTTTTATTTTCTTTAAGTCTTCAATGTGTTCGCCAGCAACAAGTCCCATTTCCAACATGAAAAAAACAAGCATTCCATAGAAGGGGTCTACGAAGAAAGGAGCGACTTTTTTAAAGCCTTCTGGTCCTGTTAAAATGCCTATTAACAGTCCTCCCCAAAGAAGGTAAATACTTTTACTTAGAAATATGCCTGTGAATTTATCAAAAAAAGAGACGCTACTTGGTGCTTTTCTTTCAAATAAATTTTGAGCTAAAAGTAACGCAAATATAATTCCAGGTAGTTCTAGAAGTGCGACCAACCCAGTCATGTACTCATCTATTTTTAATCCAGCATTTTCTAAAAAAACTTTGGTGGCAATAAATGTCACGATTGAAACTGACCCATAATGGGCAGCCATTGCTGCAGCATCTTCTTTTTTTAGGTGTGCGATGTATTTACAAATCAAAAATGCCGCAGAAGGAATGCATAGGCTTATTGTGATTGTGGCTAATATTGGAGAAATGAGCATATGAAAAGGGATAGTTGTTAGTGCTACTCCTCCCTTTAATCCTATAGCTAGCAAAAGATACGCTGATAAACCCGAAAAAAAACTATCTGGAAATTTCAAATCACTTTTCAGTAGTTTTGCAAATACTCCTAGATAAAAAGACAATACTACTGGAGACAATAAATTTGATTTTATTATTTCTAAGCTTATCATCAATTTAAACCTTTTTTGCCCATATGCAGGAATTTTTCACGACGCATTTGTTTTAGCTGTGGTCCGCTATTGAGCATTAGGTCATTCATAACTATTTCTATCTGACGTCTTACAGATTCAACAACTTGTGTAGGAAAGCGTTGTGCTCCGCCAATAGGTTCAGGAATAATTGCATCAATTACACCAAGTGTTAGTAAATCTTGAGCTGTTAATTTTTGGGCTTCAGCAGCTTCAGCAGCTTTTGTTGAGCTGCGCCACAAAATTGAAGCACATCCTTCAGGAGAAATTACTGCATAAATTGCATGTTCAAGCATTAATACTGAATTTGCAGTTGCAATAGCAATGGCACCACCAGAACTACCTTCACCAATGATGATGGTAATCAAAGGAACCTCAATGCTCAGGCATTTTTCAATACTTTTTGCTATCGCTTCAGCTTGACCACGTTCTTCTGCATCAATGCCAGGGTAGGCACCAGGAGTATCAATAAACGTGATAACTGGTAATTTGAAGCGATTTGCTATATCCATTAAACGCTGGGCTTTACGGTAGCCTTCAGGTTTTGGCATGCCGAAATTATGCTTTACGCGAGAATCAGTGTCGCTACCTTTTTCCTGACCAATGACCATGACAGATTTACCATTTAAAGTTGCCAAACCGCCGACAATACTTTGATCATCAGCAAACAAACGGTCACCTGCAAGAGGCACAAAATCAGTAAATATTGCGTCAATGTATGCAGAAAACTTTGGCCTATCAGGATGCCTAGCTACTTGAACCTTTTGCCAAGGTGTTAGCTGAGTATAGGTTTGGCGCATCATTTTATCTGCTTTTAATTGCAGCTTAGAAACCTCATCAGCGATGTTAAGGTCTTTGTTGTTAGCTAAGTGTCTTAGCTCTTCAATCTTACCAACAAGTTCTGCAATTGGCTTTTCAAAATCTAAAAATTTATTCATGGCCGTAGGTCATCAATCCATAGATAGGGTATAGGATGTTTTTGAAAAATATTCAAGTTTTTAAGACTAATAGTACAAGATATTAGCAGTTTTCTGAGCTGTAAAACTTGCTAATCCATTCAAAAACTTTAGCTGATTCTGGGAAGAAACTAGGAATTTGCACAAATCCATGGATCACTCCTGGTACTTCTAAATAGCCTTTCAACGCACCTTTTTGTTTCAATATATCTTTAGCGATTCTTGAATCATCACGAAGAGGATCATATTCTGCAGCAATAATTAACGTTTGAGGAAAATTAATATCCTTCATGCTCCATAAGGGTGAGACTTCTGGCGATTCTGCTGATGTTAAGTCACCTCCTAAATAGTTATTTATATAGTACATAACGGAATGCCTGGATAGCATGTATCCTTCAGCAAACTCTTGTAATGATTCCAATTGGCATGTTAAATCAAAAGCGGGATAGAAAAAAATACAGCCTTTGGGCAAGGTAGATTGCTTATTATTCAAGCGTACTATAAGCCCGGCTATTAAATTTGCGCCAGCACTGTCACCTGCTACACTTACAGGAAGAGATTGCTTAGTAACAGCCCACTCATATACTGCTTCAATTTCATTTAATGCTACTGGATATACATGCTCAGGAGATAAGGAGTATGCAATTGCTATAACGTGGCTGTGTGTAGCCTGTGCTAGGTTTTGGCACATAACATGATGAGTATCTAAGCTGCCTTTGGTCCAGCCACCTCCATGTGCATATAAAATCACTCCTTTAGGTGCTTCAACTTGAAAAGAACGAATCTTAATTGGTTTATCAGCTTTTTGTAATGCAAGTGTACTGTCTTCATGTGGAACATTTTGAAGTCGGCTACCACCATACAGTGTTATCATTGTTTCAAGCTGATCACGCATAAGTTCAACGGGAATTTGATCGATAGGAGGACGGTTTAAATTTTTCAAACCTTCTAAAAATAATTGCGTCTCAGGTGTTAGCATAATGTTTATCTTCCTAATTAAGCAGCTTTTGCTTTTTCTAATGCCTCATCAATACTGCCGATCATGTAAAAATTGCTTTCAGGAATATGGTCATAATCTCCATCGCAAATTCCTTTGAAGCCTTTTATGGTATCAGCCAATGATACAAGTTTTCCAGGAGAACCTGTAAACACTTCTGCCACAAAAAATGGCTGAGAAAGGAAACGTTGAATTTTTCTGGCTCTGGAAACGGTTAATTTGTCTTCGGGAGATAATTCATCCATACCTAAAATGGCGATGATATCTTGCAACGATTTATACGTTTGTAATATTTTTTGCACATGACGTGCCACTTGATAGTGTTCTTCGCCAACAACGTCAGCTGATAGAATGCGTGATGTTGAGTCAAGGGGATCAACTGCTGGGTAGATACCTAATTCAGCGATGCCTCGGCTTAAGACTGTTGTTGCATCTAGGTGAGCGAAAGAGGCAGCAGGGGCTGGATCAGTTAAGTCATCGGCAGGAACATAGATAGCCTGCACTGAGGTTATTGACCCTTTGGTCGTTGAAGTAATTCGTTCTTGTAGATTTCCCATTTCGGAAGACAGAGTTGGTTGGTACCCAACCGCAGATGGCATGCGTCCCAATAGTGCTGAAACTTCAGCACCTGCTTGAGTAAAACGGAAGATGTTATCAATAAAAAACAAGACGTCTTTTCCTTCAACATCACGAAAATATTCAGCAACTGTAAGGCCTGACAAAGCTACGCGAGCACGAGCTCCTGGTGGTTCATTCATCTGTCCATAAATAAGGGCAGCTTTTGATCCTTCTTCATCAAGTTTAACAACGCCAGAATCAATCATTTCATGATAGAGGTCATTACCTTCACGAGTGCGCTCTCCCACTCCTGCAAATACAGAATATCCGCCGTGGGCTTTTGCAACGTTATTAATAAGTTCCATAATTAAAACAGTTTTTCCGACGCCGGCCCCCCCGAAAAGACCAATTTTTCCGCCTTTAGGGTAAGGAGTTAAAAGATCAATAACCTTAATGCCAGTCGTCAGAATTTCTGTGGCGGGTGATTGCTCAATAAATTCTGGGGCGCTGCGGTGGATTGACGATACTTGCTTGGTTTTTATAGGGCCGCGCTCATCAATTGGTTCACCGATAACGTTCATAATTCGCCCCAGGGTTTCTGGGCCAACAGGTACGCAAATAGGAGAACCTGTATCGATAACTTCTTGACCGCGATGTAACCCTGCAGTGGCATCCATTGCGATAGTGCGCACAGTTCCCTCGCCAAGGTGCTGAGCGACTTCTAGTATTAATTTTCCTTTAGTTGCGCTGTCTTCTCGGGGTATTTCTAGAGCATTTAAAATGGGTGGGAGGTGATGTTCAAAATACACGTCAATAACGGCACCCATGATTTGTGAGATATATCCCTTGTGTTGGGTGGTCATTGTTGTGCCCCTTCTGATCCTGCGATAATTTCAGTTAATTCTGTGGTTATTTGGGCTTGGCGGGTGCGATTGTATTCAAGACTTAGATTATCAAGCATATCTTTTGCATTTCTGGTGGCATTATCCATGGCTGTCATGCGTGAGGCCATTTCTCCTGTCAATGTTTCAAGCCATGCATGGTGAAGGTTGGCGCATAAGTATTGAGTAAAAAAATGAGGTAAAAAAACATCTGGAGATGGTTCAAAAATATTGGTGTCGCAAGTAATTTTTGGAGATTCAAACGTAAATGGACAAAGAATTTTTGAGTACACTTGTTGGGTCAAAATGTTTTTAAAAGTTGATCCTATAATATGAATACGTCCGATTTCTTTAGACTTTTTTAATGGCTCAATTGCTTTAGCAAGATTCAAAAATACTTGCATATCAGGTTTTTTGAAATCCATATTAAGCAGTGGGTGAAAGTTATGACGATCTTTTAAAGCATCGATTACTTTTGGTCCAAAAACAAGTATTTGGACGTTGAAATCTTTTTCTAACTCTTGGTTTATTTTACGAATAAGATTGCTGTGAAAGCTTCCGCACAGGCCTTTTTCTGCGCCAAAAATAATCATTAAATCTCGAGTGCCTTCTGCGCTTAACCAAGGGGACTTTGCTTCAAGGTCTTGGCTTACTTTTCCTAAATGGCTACCAATGAGGTTTAGGCGTTCGATGTAATCATGGCCAAAATGAACACGTTCCTGTAAACGGCGTAGTTTTGCCGATGCCACCATTTTCATGGCAGCTGTAATTTTTTGCGTTGATTTAACGCTTGAAATTCTTCTACGTAGTTCTTTTAGACTCATGGACAAAACGGCTTAAAAATTCATCTAGGAAGGTTTTTAATTTTTCTTCATGTTCGGCACTTAAGACGCCTGTATGGTTTATGGCGTAAATCAATTCTGGTTCTTGAGTTTCAAGAAGATGTAGGTAGTCTTTTTCAAATTCTTTAATGCGTTCAACTGGAACCTTATCAAGAAATCCACGCACTGCAGCAAAAAGCACAACAACTTCTTGCGCTAGAGAACGTGGTTTTCTTTGGTCTTGCTTTAGCAATTCGGTGAGCTTGGCTCCACGGGACAAAAGTGCTTGAGTGTTAGCATCAAGGTCGCTGGCGAATTGAGAAAATGCAAGCATTTCACGGTATTGAGCAAGTTCTAATTTGATCTTGCCTGCAACACTTTTCATAGCTTTAGTTTGAGCTGCTGATCCAACACGGCTAACAGAAAGTCCAACGTTAATTGCTGGGCGTATGCCTTGATAAAACAGTTCGGTTTCTAAAAATATTTGTCCATCAGTGATTGAAATCACATTTGTAGGGATGTATGCAGATACGTCACCAGCTTGCGTTTCAATAATTGGCAAGGCTGTCAGCGATCCGCCACCTAGTTCATTATTTAATTTTGAAGCTCGTTCTAAAAGGCGTGAATGCAAGTAGAAAACATCGCCAGGGTAAGCTTCACGTCCCGGTGGACGGCGCAGCAACAGCGACATTTGGCGATAAGCTACTGCATGCTTAGAAAGATCATCGTAAATAATAAGGGCATGCATGCCATTATCGCGAAAATATTCACCCATGGCACAAGCAGTGTATGGAGCAAGGTATTGCAATGGAGCAGGATCCGAGGCAGTTGCTGCAACAACAATAGTGTAGTCCATAGCACCTTGGTCTTGTAGAGTTTTGACCAGTTGTGCGACGGATGAGCGTTTTTGACCAATGGCTACATAAATGCAATACAGATGCTTTTTAGGATCAGGACCTTTGTTAATTTCCCGTTGGTTTAAAATCGTATCCACAGCAATAGTGGTTTTCCCAGTTTGACGGTCACCGATAATTAATTCTCGTTGTCCACGTCCAATTGGAACTAAAGCGTCAATAGCGGTAATTCCGGTTAGCATTGGTTCATGCACAGATTTTCTGGCAATAATGCCGGGAGCTTTGCGTTCAATAGGGGTGGGTGTCACATCCTCTAAAGGACCCAGATCATCAATAGGATTTCCTAAGGCGTCGACTACGCGTCCTAGCAGCCCTTTGCCTACGTTTACATTGACAATTTGGTGGGTTCTGCGTGCTTGGTCACCTTCTTTAACTAGTTGATCATTACCTACAATCACCACGCCTACGTGATCAACTTCAAGATTTTCTGCAATACCGCGCACTGGTGTGCCATCGCTGGTAATAATATCAACCCATTCACCTGCTTGGATATTATCAAGACCATAGATACGTGCAATGCCGTCACCAACTGAAAGAACGGTGCCAACTTCATAAGAGTCAAAAGCTTTATCAGCATGGTGCAGATTTTTTCTGATAATATCGCTGATTTCGTTAGCGCGATGCTGCATAAAAATTAGGCCTCTTTAAGTTGGTAAGACAGACGATTTAGACGACTTTTTAAACTATAGTCTAAACACCGTTCATGAATAAAGGCTCTGAAGCCTCCTAAAAGTTCAGAATTTTGGTAATGTTCAAACCGATGAGATTGGTTCGGGTGCATTTTTTTTAGTATATTTTCTATAGCGACAAGATGATTTTTATTAGTTTTTGCAACTTCTATGCGAATGGGCAATGTATTTGTTTTTATATCAACAAGGGCTAAAAAGTCTTTAAAAATATTTTGCAAAAATGCACCACGGCGATTTGTTAGAATAACTTTTAAAAAATTAACAAATAATTCAGAAAAGTTCATAAGCTTCCCAATTTCTTCAATTATAAGAATAGCGTAATTTCCGTGCAAAAGCCGACTTTTAAAGATTTGTTCTAACTCATGATTGCTTTCAAGAAGTTTCTTAAAAGCATCAATATTGTTCAAAATGACTTCAATACTCTTTGTAGAGGAAGCTTCCTTATATAGGGCAGTTGCATAACGTCCTGTTAAGCTGACCCGAAGTTGAACACTTTGAACGTGCATGTTACTTTTGATGATGCGCTTTTACAATGAACAGTATAGCAGCATGTTAGGGGAAAATGCGAGATGTGGTTCGATAGTTTTTCTTATGCAATGCGGTGTTAATAAAAGAGATATTGAAAAAAGCTTTCAGAATTATTATATAAGTAATGAATTTCTACTGGATACTCATCATGTTTACTATCGTGTCGCTATTTTTTATTATGCTTAGCTATTTTTTCAGAAACGAAAAAGGCACTAAGCAGCAAGAAGTTATAGTAAATGAAAATATAAAAAGTTGTAATCGTAGTTTATTGGGCTTTTTTTGGCATTGGTTATGGGAATCAAATAGCTCTTTGAAATTTACAGATGATGAAATTTTTCGTTGCAGATATGGAAAAGGCGGTGGGAAAATTAATGGCTAAAAATAAGAGAATAACTACGATGTTTGTCTAAAACTACCCTTCTTAAGAAAGTAAGCCAAGGACCTCTTTGAAATGCTTGGCACATAAAGTTTTTGCTTCTGTAGAAATATCATGTCCTCCTACTTCTTTAATTACTTCTTTTACTGCTGTATTAAACTTTGCTACGCCTACTTTTTGTTTAAAAAGATCGCGAGAAAAGTGATAGATATTTCCAAAGATTGGATCATCATTATTGATTGCCATCAAAATAGAATGAGGAAGCTTAATGTCTTCACCAGGAACCCAAACCCACGGACAGCCAGCAAAACAGACGCTTCCGCAAGAATCTGGCAAAGAATAGGCAAGCATTTGCGCCAATATTCCACCTTGAGAATATCCAACGAAGTGCAAATTTTTCATTGCAATTCCTTCTCTTTCTATAAATTCCTGAATTCCTGCTTTTAAACTTTTAAGCTGAGGTGCAATAGTTTTTATTTTTTCTAAAAGCGCTTTAATATTGGCAGGTGTTTGATTTTCTGGATGGGATATATGCATTAAATCAGGCAACAATGCACTAACATCAAACCAAGATCTGTCTTTTGCTTCGGGAATATATACTGCGCATTGCGAAGAAGAAGGACGAATACCTTCTTCTTTAGCAAAATCAATCCATTCATTGCAACTTTGTGCACTTCCGCCTAAGCCATGTAAAAATACGATTCCAACTTTTTCGTGACTTCCATTTATGTGTGAAAATGGAGGATCAAAAAATTCATAATATGTTTGTGTGCTTCCCCCTAAACCATGGAACAACATGAAGGAAAATAGTTTAAAAAAAATA
>CAITNM010000045.1 GCA_903893805.1 uncultured Alphaproteobacteria bacterium
AATTAATATTTTTTATATAAGGTTTTATTATAATCATCAAAACCATGTAAAATTATATGTATATTTTTAGAGTAGTTTTATTTATGTGCCTAATTCAATTAGGTTTTTGTAGCGTAGATTCGAACTTATTTCCATGTCAAACACTTTACAAAGATGATGGTAGCCAAAGTTGTGAAGGAAAATTACCATTTCCATGTACAGTGCATTGGTTACAAGAAAGAGGTGACCCTGGCCAGTTTATCAGTCCAGGTAATTTTAATGTATTGTGGGCCTGCTCTGAGCCATCGCTCCTTTTAAAAAGTGATGAGTATTATAGAAGTAAAAGTGCAGAATTTGATCTAATTATTACAAATAAAAGGCATCTTGTTCGTGATAATATTATTTTCTCTCCTGGCTACGTTTCGCTGCATACTCTTGTTGCGCAGGAGGTTTCTAAGGAATTTTCTGTTTCTTATTTGCTCAGTCTGGGCTGGTATAAATTTAGTGAGCAAGCTAAAAATCAACGTTTGTATCGACTGAGGATGCAGCTTTGGGATTTAAAGGAAGGAATTAAGTCTGAAATCCCTCAAAGGTTTTATTCAGGAAGAACAAATTCTGATGATTTGAGAAGGCAAGAAGAATTGGATAGGTATCGTATGCCTCCTGATGGGGACAAGATGCATTGTTTTAAATCAATGTTCCATATTGCCTTTGAAAATGCTTGTGAAGAAAATTATATAACAGAAAAAATTTTTCAGTGTTTTGAAACTCTTACTGTGCCTATATACATTGGCGCTCCTAATATTGGGGAATATTTTGACTTACGTGGCATATTCTGTGCTTCTTCGCCAGAACATGCTATTAAGATTTGCAACAGTTTAACTCCTGAAATTTACTCTCAAATGCTTCCATTTGTAATGGAAAACAAGAAGCGTTGGGATCAAATGCAAGAAAAGTACCAAATTTATAATTTAATACGGACAGAATTCTTTAAGGGGATTGGAGAATCAGAAAGGAAACAATGCTTATTGAAACTGAGTTTACCTATCCCTGATATTATTGAAGGAATATCACAGCCTAAAGTACATCTTTTGACGTATGCGGGGGGGGGGCAGAAATTCATCATAGAAATAGGGAAGTTTTAGTTCAAACAGCGATGAATCAAGGGATTAACAATATTGAAATCTTAACTCAGAGAGATATTGCGGTAGAATTTTTGGAAGAACACCGGTCAATTTTTGATCAGAAAAGGGGAGATGGATATTGGCTCTGGAAGCCATATTTATTAAGTCGTCTTTTGGAAAAAGCCCAAGAGGGTGACATTGTAATGTATATAGATTCAGGTATTTCCTTAATCAGAGGTACAGATAATACAGTTACTAATTTTATAAAGTATATTAGAGCTTCTGAAAAAGATATTTTCTTAAAGGCTGGGAATCAGCTTAATGGGCATTATACAAAAAGAGCTGCTTTATTACATTTTGGGCTTGATACAGAAGAATTTAGAAATGAATCCCATCAGCTCGAAGCTGCAATTATGGTTTTGAAAAATACTCAGAAAGCTCGAGATTTTGTGAATAAATGGCTCGAAGCATGTGGCATTGAAAGTATATTAACAGATCTAAGAACTTCCGTCGTAGAACATGGAGAATTTAAAGACCACAGACATGATCAAGCTTTACTCACTTTGTTATATTACAATAATCAAGAAGACTGTTCTTTACTCACGAGAGATGAGGTTTTTGATTATAACCACCACCGCAGAAGGAATGCATCTGAAACGGTAGAGAATAAGGTATTTAAGTGGTAGATTTAGTCATTTACAGGAAATGCTGGATCTAGCGGGTAACGGAAATATTCAAAATCACTTTTATATAATTCTTGTACTAATTTTATGCATTCTTTTGTGTAATGCTTAGTTAGTTTTGAGGAAGATCTTGTTGCATGACCATCAGTTTTATAATCCCCAGGTTTTCCTGGAAGGTTAAGGCGTTGCATAATGTCCTGGAAGTCTTCATCAAAATTTTCTAAATGGACAATTTTATCGTATTCTACGTGAGGCATCAATAATGTGCACCAAGAAGGCAAAAAGTGTATATCTATGTCCCTGAGAGGTGTTTCTATTAATCTCTGTAAAAAGTCGTGAAAGCTAACTTCTTGACCTGCTTCAAAGCCTAATTTTGTTTTATATTCATCTCTTTTTTCTTCAAAAAATTTATCTAAATAACCAGACAATGCTTTATCATAAGGATTTCGAACGCATGCAAATTTAAAGGTAGTGGGATTTAATAAATCATGGAAGGGATGACTAGAAAATTTTGTAAATCCTCTAAAGGTCTGAACCTCTGGGTCTATTAATCTTCCTGCTTCAAGAGATGCTGTAGCTCTTGACATAGTAGACCATCCACATTTTGGTGTTGGCACATAAAGATAATCAAAATCATAATTTCTTCCATAACGAATGTTTGCTGATGTAAATCCAGTTTGTTGAGCCAATTCAAATAAAGGAGCTAATTGAGATGCCAATGGATCATCTATGCCTTTGGTGGTATAAGTGTCTGGTTCTTGGTGCCAAAAATCTTCCCCTTTTAGACATGCGTGTTGAATCGCATCAATAATAATTTTGGTGATAGGAAGTTGGTCTTTTATCAATTCCGAGCTAAAAGGTCTGGCTTCGCTGAGAGTTATGAATGTTGCTATGTGTGCATCATTTGAATGTTTAATTTGTTCTTCGTTTACGGCCCTTAACAAAATTGTTGAAGAATTATTAATTTGTGTACGATAAATTAGTTTTGTATCTGTTTGAGGCCAAGGTTGTTCTGGTGCATCCGGGTTAAAGCCCTCATAGCTACATGTTGAAAAACTAAAAGTGGTATTCTCAGTGTCAGAGCTTAAAATTTCAAGTAAAGGCCTATGTAAACATAAAAATTGTCTGTTGGTTATTTCTAATATCCACTGTATGGTAGGTAGCCTATAGTCTCCTTTGGAGGATATGTATATAGAACAACTGTCGTTAACTAGGTCGTAAAATTTTTCAATTTCATTTCTGACTTTATCTTGGTTACTTGGTGGCACATGATCATCAATGATTTCAAAAATTCTTATTCCCTGACGGTAATGTGCCAGAAGAACAGGGCGAAAGAGGTCGCTATGCGTTCCGAGACAAATTCGTAGGCCAACACCCTCAACTTTTTCATCTTGACCTAAATACAAATGATCGGCAGTTATATCGCTTGCAAACAAAGTGAATAAAAACATGAGAACTGTTAAAATTTTCATCATAACTACCATATTATATTATTATATAATTGTATAATCTATATTGTTAATA
>CAITNM010000046.1 GCA_903893805.1 uncultured Alphaproteobacteria bacterium
TTTACCCTTGGTTTAAGTGCGGTTGAAGCTGATAGATGGGCATTCTATGATCACATGCTTTACTTGCCTTATGCTATTGAACAAGTAGGAATTATAGGAACTTCTGATTTATCAATTGATGACGTTATTAGAATGTCACGTTGTACAAAAGAAGAAGCTCAAGCTGAAAGGCAGGCAGCAGCGCATTTAGATGAAATACAAGATGCTTATGTCATTGTGGAAGAAGATTTTCTAGAAAGAAGTTTTGCCAATAAAACTACAAATTTAGTACGAGACGAAGAACAATCTACGGCAGCAAGTTTTGATGAAACTGATGATAAAGCAGCCAGTGAGGTAACTCTATTGAATATAGACGAAGAATATGTTTTTGCTGATTCCTCAATATCTTCAATTACTTCTTTAAAAGTAAAGGAGACGAATTCTCCAGAAAAGTATTTTGATAAAAAGCAGAGTTTTGTGACCAAAAAATTTATTTCGGTTTATGCAGTAATAATAACTTTAGTGAGCTAAGTGCAATTTTTAGATTATCCAATGCCTTTCTCTAGGCTCTTAACAAGATATTTAATAAAAATAATATTATAAAATAAAAGTTCATCAATTATTAATATAAACTTACTAATATAATGTATTATAACGTTAATATGTTTTTTTTATGCTCTTCTGGTGTGTTGCGTTCTGCGGGACTTTTTGTCTCTCTTCGCTTTTCTCTGCTTGGACAGATGAAGAAGTTCAATTAGAGCTAGCTGCTTCAAGAGCAGAAATTGAAACCGTGCGCACAAAAATGGGAGTTTTGCCACCTGACAGAGCAGGGAAAATTCTTCCCTTCCCACTTTCTTTCGCAATGGCAGAATGGGCTTCACGAAAGGCTAGGTCTACTGTTATCGAAGCAGATCAAGCGAAATATGGTTCATTAGCGCGAAAAATCTTAAATGATGCAACGGGTTTTGAGTGGCAGGACCGTGCCCTAACAAGTAAAGAAGATGCGTGCATAGCATCAATCAGTATCTCTATTGCATTGACTAGTTCAGATGATGAAGAAGTATTATGGGATGGGTTGCCTGGTGCTAGAGGAAGAGCAAAATCTTCACATTATGATTACTTGAAAAAATCAGCGGTGGCCGGTAGATACATAGGTGCAAGGGTGCCGTTTCTAACACAAGAGGGGGCTGTAACCTGGGCGCGAATGCCAGGAATAAGAAATTTTTTAATTGATCCTCTAGAAACTGTAAAGCCAGAAAATATCATTGAGTTTTTTACTCCTAATGCAGTACTTGAAAATCTTGCTGGTGAAGCAGTAACTGATTGGAAAACGCTAGGTGGTCCAGATACTTGGGTGATAACTGAAGATGCAAAAGAAAGATTGCTTATTGTAGATGGGTTGATACATGCTCATAATTCTTCGTGGCAGCCTGTTCGCCACGGTTTGCCTACACTTGCTGATATAAGGAATGCATATAACGAATTAAGGCGTCTAGGTGACGTTGTTTCCGGCGATTTGCAATTTCCCTGTGATCCCATGTCAGCAGGGGTTGAACGAGGTTTTTCGCCTTTAAAAATCACTAAGCTAATTCCATTGTTCATATTACTTAACCCTAAGAACTTTAGAGATTCTCTACCTCAAGATGGATTTAGTGATACAGGATTTTTCATAGGTAACTTAATGGTAGAGTCCGCGACATTTCACTGGAATGACAAAGCTTTACTGCCGGAGTTTTCAAATGATTTTGCAGCAACATTGGTATTGCTTGATCAAATGGAACCCATAATAAAGACAGGTGGTTTTGGTGGGCAGGGTGTTCACCGTCTTGATGTTTTTCAAATCGCTAATACAAAAAAATGTTGGAATTAGGACGCAAATATTTTGCTGGTCATTATGTGGCGAGTCGCACGAAAACAGAGTTGCTTGCTGCTATTGATACACGCTTAACAACGTTGGGAAATGGACTAACTGCCCATTATGATGGACGTATTCTTACTAAAATAGAAATTATGACGCACTTGGGATATGTGTTAAATGGTTATTCTACCGGATTTACAACGGCACTCGCGTCACAAAGTGGTGGTGATAAGGTCACAGAAGCAGAATGGGTAGAAATTCTCTCAATGATTTTTGATTTTTCGCAAAAGCTTGATACTTTTTGCTTGAATACCGGCATTGATATGACGCCATATAATTTGGAATCTAACTTTTATGGCCAATTATATGAAAATCAATTCACCGGGGGCGGATGCGTGCCTGGCCGAAAAAATAGAATCGTGTACCGTTTGGCTAATTTATTAAGGCAATGGATGACATTTGGCTCTCGACTCGCCTAAATTAACTAGAATATTGCATATTTCCTTATAATAAAATGGATTTTAAGCAAGTGATCTGAGTTGTAGAACACAAAACCTTAATTTTTCATTTTATTCCCCCTTGCTTTTTGCCAATCCTTCCCTATCATGGAAGGCATGAGTACTATAAGGATCTGTGGCAACAATGAGCCCAGCAGACGACGACAACGAAAACCCTTGGGATGTAAAAGGCGACAATGCCAACTCAAGCAAAAAGCCAAAGAAAAGCGATGATTCTGGGCCATTTGGTCGTGGGCCATCTAGCAATCAGCCACCTGAGTTTTCCAAAGTTATTAATGAATTTCAACGACGGTTTAAGGAAACTCGCAATGGTGGAAGTGGTGGAGGAAGCGGATTACCCCCTCAAAATCAAGGAAAAGTTTTTGCCGGAATTTTTGCTCTAATACTTTTAGTTTGGCTTGCTTCTGGCTTTTATAAAGTCGAAGAGGGTGCTATTGCGGTTGTTTTACGATTTGGTAAAATGGTGCGAACTGCATTGCCTGGATTACGTTATAGATTGCCGGCGCCTATTGAGCACGAAATTGTTAAAAAAGTTGCTGTTGTTAACCAAATTGATAGCAACGCCCATGAAGGCGACCCAGAGCAAAGTCTTATTTTGACTGGCGATGAAAATATGGTGCTTACAAATTATACAATCATGTGGAAAATCAAAGAAATTACCAATTATTTGTTTGTCGTGCGTAACCCAGAAGCAACCATAAAAGCTGCTGCTGAGAGTGCGTTACGTGAAATCGTTGGTCAAACAACTGCTGTAAAAGCTTTAACAGATGATCGAGACCTTATTGGCAACCAAATACAAGAGCTTTTGCAAAAAATTCTTGATATGTACAATACGGGTGTGCAAATTACTAGTTTCAGATTGCAGAAAGTATCTCCGCCACCACAAGTGGTTGATGCCTATAATGACATGCAAGCATCACGAGTTGATGCAGATCGTTTAAGTAACGAGGCGCAAAGTTATAGCAATGACATTTTGCCAAAAGCCCGTGGTCAGTCTGAAAGTATTTTGCGTGGTGCTGAGGCATATGCGGCAGAAGTTGTGGCACGTGCTGAAGGTGAAACATCAAGATTTACTCAAGTCCTAAAATCCAATCGAAAAAATCCAACAATTACGCGTATTCGCATGCACAGAGAAGTCATGGATCAGTTAATGAAACAAGCAACCGTAACAATAGTGGATCATGATTTGTCTAAGTCGTTGCAAAACTACAATCAGTTAACGCCGATTCCTTTGTTGAATAAAAAGGAGGACGCGTAAATGTTAAGACATATTCCAATTTGGTTGCGCTATCTGCCTGTGCTTGTTTTAATCTTGCTAGGGGACTCATTATTTATAGTAAACCAAACAACTCAAGCGATTGTTCTTCGCTTTGGAGAATATCGCCGTATTCATACTGAGCCCGGTCTAAAAATTAAAATTCCATTTATTGAAGAGGTTTTATTTTATGAAACCAGAATTTTAGATCATGACTTGCCTCCAATTGAATTGCTGACCCAAGATAAAAAGCGTTTGTGGGTAAACACGTATACTCGCTATAGAATTTCTGATCCGCTGAAGTTTTTCCAATCAGTAACTCCTGCATCAGAATCGGGTCTACATGTGCGTTTAGAAGCAATTATTAGCAGCTCGGTCCGTAACGTTCTTGGTAAAGTTGAGCTTGGGACGATGCTTCGTAAAGAACGCTCTGATAATATGCATCAAATTTTGGAAGAGGTTCGCACCATTGCTGAACCTTTGGGAATAAAAATTATTGATGTGCGAATTATTCGTGCTGAACTACCTACCGAAAACAGGAATGCTGTATTCGCCAGAATGAACTCAGAACTTGTGCGATTTGCTAAAGAAAGTCGTGCAAAGGGTGAAGAAGCAGCTATTGGGATTCGGGCCAAGGCTGATAAAGACAAAACCATTATTTTGGCTGAAGCTAATAAAAAATCAGAAGAAATTCGCGGTGGTGGCGATGCCAAAGCAATAGAAATTGCGGCTGAAGCATTTGGAGTTGATCCAGAATTCTATGAATTCTATCGTACTATTGAATCATATCGTCAAAGTATAAAGCCTGGATCATCCTTTTTACTTTCGACAAATAATGAATATACTAAACACTTAACGAATTGTTTGCCAAAGAAGTGAATGATTTTATTAAAATAAAAACTAAATTTTCAGGGACTAGAGGAACTATGCGCTTTTTAGCTTTACCATTATTTTTCTTTTGTACATCATTATTGGCGGAAAACGCTGAGGCATCTAAAAAAAATGATGCCCCTAATGTTGTTTTTGATGCCAGTAAAGGTTTTTCAAGTGTGGTTGATAAACTTTTACCTGCAGTGGTAAGCGTTCAAGCAACTCAAGTGGTTGAGCAACGCCAGAATGATGGTGGCGTAATGGCAATGCCAGGCCTGCCACCTATGGGTCGCATGGGTCCAGGTAATCCTTTAGAAGAATTATTCCGTGAGTTTATGGGGCAAATGGAACGCCCACGAAAAATGCAAGCAGTAGGTGCAGGTTTTATCGTTCATTGCGATAGTAAAATTGCATACGTGGTTACTAATCACCACGTGGTTTCAGAAGCTAAAACTTTAACAGTTGTACTAGAAGATAAAACCGAAATTCCAGGAACATTGCTAGCGTCAGACGAGCGCAACGATGTAGCTGTTATAAAACTTGATTTAAGTAGTCTACCTGCGGAGAAGCGTAATCTTCCAACGGTTGATTGGGCTGATTCCGATAAAGTTAAGACAGGTGACTGGGTTATTGCCATTGGAAATCCATTTAATTTTGGTGGAACCGTTACAGTTGGCGTGGTTTCCCACAAAGGGCGTTATGTTCCATCTGGTATGCAGCAAGACTTTGAATTTATCCAGCACAGCGCCCAAATCAATGTGGGTAGCTCGGGTGGAGCATTGTTTGATATTAACGGCAAAGTTATTGGTATCAACAACGCCATTATAACAAATACTGGTGGAAATATCGGTATTGGGTTTGCCATCCCAACGAATGTTGCTCGTCAAACTGTCGATCAGCTAGTGAAGTATGGAAAAACTCGGCGTGGTCATTTAGGTATTCGCATTCAAGGTTTGAATGAGGATATGGCAGAAAGCCAAGGCCTAAAGGATACGGGCGTTATTATAGGCAGTGTTATAGAAGGTGGTCCTTCAGAAGGTAAGCTTGAAAGCGGAGATATCATCCTTGAATTTGAAGGCAAAAAAGTTACCGAATCATATATCCTTTCAAGAATGGTTGGAGAAACAGAAATTGGTAAATTTATAAACTTGAAAATTTGGCGCAAAGACAAAAATACAGAAAAAGGTAAGGTCGTTGAAGTCAAAATTAAAGTTGAAGAAATGCCAGATGCAAAAAAAGATGATCAAAAAGAAAAAATAGCATCAGGTGAAATTTCTGGAACCGTCAAAATTGCCGGCCTTGAAATCAGTAAAATTCCAGAAGAATTTAAAGAGCGCTTGAAAGAAGCAAATAAAGAATCAAAAGGCGTGATGATTATTCGCGTTGATCCAAACAGCACGGCTGGCGATCAAGGCTTGCTGATGAAGGGTGACATAATTGAAGAAGCAAATCATAAAGCGCTTGAATCACCGACTGATTTTGAGTTAATTGTCAAACAAGCTAAAAAAGAGAAGCGTAAAAATATTTTATTGCTTATTTCACGTGATGGTAAGCCAGCATACTTGCCATTACGCATAGACGAAGAAGCGCCTGCAAAACCAGCAGAAACTCCTAAAGAAGAAGCTAAGTCAGAAGAGAAAAAACCAGAAGAACCTAAAAAAGAAGAAATTAAAAAAGTTGAGAAATCAGCAGATCCAGTAAGGCCAAATTCAAAAAAACCTGAACGTACTCATGTATCTGTTTTGGCTGCGCCAGAACACCCAGCTGAAGAAGATCACGAACATGAAGAAGTGCACGAATTTCAAGATGTTGATATTGATGAGAAGCCAACAAAAGAAGGCGCTTTAGACGATACTCTTGCCAAAGACAGTAAAAGTGCGCTACAAGAGAATGGTAGTGATTCTTTAACTTCACGCCTAGTTAGGAAGTTAAGGTCAATATTTGGAAGAGGTTGATGTTTATTCAAACCGAAGAAACTCCAAATCCACAGACTTTAAAATTTATACCGGAAAATCCGGTATTGACTGAGGATTTGGGTATACGATCACTTGAATTTAAAAGAAATCAAGACGCGTCGGCATCTCCGCTCGCTAAAAGGTTACTTTTTGTTGAAGGTATTGAAGGCGTTTTTTTTAGCGTTGATTATGTGTCTATTACAAAGCATGAGTCTTTTGACTGGTATGTTTTAAAGCCAGTTATTCTTGGGCTTTTAATGGAACACTTCATTAACGGACTTCCAATCTACACGGGAAATACCGAAGAAGCTGTAGATGAATCGGACCCACTTATTAAGCAAATTCGAGAGATTATTGACACACGCGTTCGCCCCTCAGTGGCTATGGATGGTGGAGATATAACTTTTGAATCTTTCAAAGATGGAGTCGTTTATTTAAAGCTTCGCGGGGCATGCAGTGGCTGCCCTAGTTCAACAGAGACATTAAAATCAGGCATTGAAAATATGCTAAAATATTATGTTCCGGAAGTTCAGGAGGTTTGTCAGTATGCAGAATAAATTGAGTCGTTTTTTTCTCCCATTGCTTGTTACTTTAAGCAACTTGCAGCCAGTAAGTGCAATGATTGCTCCAAAAATCAAAACCCCAAAGAGGTCAGCTTTTTCAAAAAAAGATTGCAAAGATTTGATTAAACAGCTTGAGCAAGAACATGGAATTCCCGCAGGTTTGCTGGCGGCTATTGGTGCTGTCGAGTCGGAACATACCCCATACGCGGTAAATTGCAACGGAAAGTCCCAGTTGTTTACCAACCATGATATGGCAAAACAATATGTGCGTGAGCTTCGTAACCAAGGAATTATTGATATTAATATTGGTGTTTTGCAAATCAATTACGCATACCATCAAAAGCGCTTCAAAGCCGAAGATCTTTTAGATCCTTACAACAATGTACCTTATGCGGCTAAGTATTTGGCTTCTTTAAGGCGCATTCATGGTTCTTGGGAAAAAGCTGTGAAATTCTATCATTCACCAGCTGCTAAATATCAAAACATGTACTTTACAAAAGTAATGAATGCTTTCAAACGGATTGATGCACAAACATATCAACAAGTTTCTGGCGTAAAAACGGTAAGCTTTAAGCCTGCACGAACAACTACTAAATCAGCAGCTTAAAAATTTATAGGTGATAGACTTCAATACCAATCAAACAGCCAAAATTCTTTGTGGAACAACTCTGGCGGCTTCTCAGCAGGTACTCGTTGGACAAACTGTAAAACAGTTTCAATCAACCAGGGACAGAGCGCCGTGCCTTGCCGTTATCTTGGTGGGAGAGCACCCATCTAGTCTTGTCTATGTGGCCGCAAAGCAAAAGGCCTGTAAGAAAGTTGGCATAGAATCAAGGGTATTGAAGTTTGCGCACGATATAACGCAGACTAAACTTCACGAAGCTCTTGAAGAACTTAATAACGACCCATCTGTCGATGGTATCCTTATTCAATTGCCATTACCAAAAGGCTTAAATGCCAATTTATTACTAGATGCTTTAAATCCTGCAAAAGATGTTGATGGCCTTACCCCACATAATCTTGGGCTTTTAATGAGCCAACGTCCTGCATTTATTCCTTGTACACCGCTTGGTTGTATGGATTTGATCAATCAAGTTATAAATCCAGCAGGCAAAAACGCAGTAGTATTCGGACGCTCTCTTTTAGTAGGACGACCCATGGCCCTTTTACTTGAGGCCGCAAACGCTACAGTTACCATGGTTCATTCCCATTCTACTGATGTGAAAACTATTTGCCGTGAAGCAGATATTATTGTTGCCGCAATTGGTAAGCCTCATTTCATAACAGCAGATTATATAAAACCAGGAGCAGTCGTTATTGACGTAGGTATGACTCGCTATGAAAATAAACTGCTGGGGGATGTTCATCCATCAGTAGCTAGCGTAGCAGGGTGGTTAACCCCAGTTCCTTTTGGCGTAGGCCCAATGACCATTACAAAGTTATTAAGCAACACGGTTTTAGCAGCGCTTCAGCATGCAGACTAGCCCAATCAAAACACACAAGGTGACATTGGGAGAATCTCTAGAAAATATTCTCGACCAATACGTTACTAACCTTAATGATGGCGATATTCTGGCCATCACCTCTAAAATTGTCAGTCTTTGCCAAGGGCAAGTAGTCGAAAAATCCTCAATTTCCAAACGCAATCTGATCGCTCGTGAAGCAGATAGTGTTTTACATACAGATCACAATCCATATGATCTCTATCTAACTATCAAAGATAATATCCTTATTTCTTCAGCTGGTATTGATGAATCGAACAGTAATGGCGTCTATATTTTGTATCCCCAAAATGTGCAGACTGTTGCCCATACGGTGTGGAAGTATTTGACGACTAAATTTTCCATAACCGACCTAGGTGTTATTATCACTGATAGCCATACAACCCCCATGCGTTGGGGGGTTACAGGTATAACCCTTGGCTGGTGTGGCTTTGAGCCTTTATATTCTTATATCGATAAGCCAGATATTTTTGGCCAACCCATGCGCGTTACCAAAATCAACTTGCTTGATGCTCTGGCAACATCAGCCACCTTAGTGATGGGCGAGGGCGATGAGCAAACCCCACTAGCTATCATCATTAAGGCTCCCAAGATTTCTTTTGTGAAACACCCACCAACTCCTGAAGAAGAAAAAAGTGTCATTATTTCTATGGAAGATGATATTTATGCGCCACTGCTTATGGGTGCAAAGTGGGTTAAGCACTAAGAAAATTATTGTCTTTCTTAGTAAGAACCTGAGTAAGAAATATACGATTTACAGTCGTTTCCACTAATAGAGCTCTCCACCATCATTGGAATGTTATCAAATAAATCATCGCCAGTGAGTGCTTGGCCGTCACGACTTCCGCTGCCAATGCTCTCAGGCCTTGATTGATACTCAGGTCCGGACACGGTAAATAAGCCTCCGAGGCGTTCGTTTGTCATGCAAACTTCAGAAAATGTGTTAGTAAAGAAGGGAGCTTTCTGTAATCCTGAGAAGGTACGCCCTTCGTTACTTTTACCAGTTTCACTCGCAGATACTGAGGTGCCATTTTCAATTGGGGTAGCATAAATCTTTTTTTGCTTAGCAAACAACGTTGCTACTTCTTTCTTATCGAATCTGATGCATTCTTTTCCTGGTAGCGAGGCTAGCATTAAATCAAATACTGAAGCACGTGTAAGAACAGGCTTTTCAGCAACCTCTATTTTGGCTGACCAAGGCCAAAAACAGCAATACGTGCTAGCCACTACTACTACAGAGCGAGATTTTTGATGTTGTTCATCTATTTCTGCTGAGTACGTATTGTTAATACTAATACAGAGAAATAACAAAATTGATTTTATAGCCGTACTTTTCACTCTATTTTTAGAAACTATCATGACTATCCTACTGATTAACAAACGGTAATTATGTGCCATTTTACCGCGCAATGTAACGAAAAAAAGAAATATAGTCAATGTTTTTAGTTTTGTCCACGTTTGTTAAAATTTTAGTAAAAAGCAATGGGACATTTTTTTAAAATTTGATTAATTTCTTACTTCATGGCATGATTAGATCACATAACAGGTATGAGAGATTATTGTTTTGATCTATCTATTGAATCTGATAAAAGAATTGTTTGGACAAACAGTACAATCTGCATCTTCGCACCTTTTCTTATTTCAAACTCCTAATGCACACTCCTCAAAATCTCAGTCATTGTTTGCCTTAAAGGAAGATCCGGTCATTCAATGTAATTATTCATTAGCACCTGATCCATAGCATCTACGTTTTTGCTTTGTCTTCTCTTTCGCCTTCCGCTTTAGTGGTGCCGTACGTAAAATACTTCTACCTGCCAAATAGCAAATTGTTCCACGTTTGATATTTGTGCCAATTATTATCTAAGCTCAGCATACCGTGCTAAGTATGCCTGATCTGGATACTGGATGTTCCCGCTAGTCTGATGTGCAGTTCTCAGAATTTATCTGATTACCTGCCTTGGATAACCTATGTTAGGTAAGTCCATTCTTCTGGACATCCCCTCGGGGACAATCAATATGTTGATAGTACGGCACTACTAAAGCGAGACGAAAAACAGAGCGAACGAAACAAAGATGAGAAGAAGGAAGAAAGAGGAAAGAGGAAAGAGGAAAGAAAGAGAAACCGTCATCCAGAGCCTGCAAGGCAGGCGTAGGGACCCAGTGGATAATATCGGAAATAACTCATTTCCTTAGTTTCCCTCCGACTTGATTGGAGGGTCCAGTCCTATACATTCGGAAATTACTCACTGGATAACCACGTCCACGTTGTGGCCTCGTTATGACGGTTCTTGATGCTTTCTCTCGTCATCCAGAGCCCTCAATAGAGGGCGTCGGGATCCAGCACTATGATGCCTTCTGGTTTAAATTTGCACGTGTAATTGTTTCTTTTACAATTTCTAATTCTGTTGGTGCTAAACTACTTAACTGAGAAAGTGTATGCTTAGGGCGTAGCCTCGATAGCCTGGATAGCTTGGATAGTTCGACAAGTTCTTCAAATTGCCCAGGTATTAATAGTGCATTCCTTTTTTTTAATACACTTAGATATTCGCTATAATCCCACCCCGAGTCTGACTCAAGCCCTTCAATAGCTAATAAATAAGTCTCAAAAATATCATCAGGAATTGCTGAGATTGCTGAACTTTCTGAAAACATAGAAAGAGGTATGTCCCATAGCTTCTTTTTCGCAAGAGTTTTTACTAGTCTGAAATATTTTTCTTTTTGATTTTCTGGAACATCTGCGTATGCACAAAGGCTTAGGAATGATTCAAAAGTAGGATAAAATAAACACCTATCAACATGAGCACCAAAAAACGGATACCCTAAATTTTCAGTGACTTCATGGAATTTTTTAATATTACTTGGCAGTAAGGTCTTTTCTTGGTCTATTGATGGTGCAGTGCCAGGCTGCCAACCAGACAACATTAATATAGCTTCTTGTATTCTATTTTCTGGAGTACTTGCTGTGTTACTGGTTTCTGGAGTACGTGCTGTGTTACTGGCATAATGCCTCTTGAAATCCTGTATTTCATCCTCAGTGAACTCCCCGATTCTACTGTATGTGAGAAGATCACCTTGCTTACCAAAGTTCACTTCCTCTGCTAGCTTCATCACAAGGCTTTTTCCTTTTTGTAATGTTGTTTCACTAAATTTCATGCTTTCTTCAAGAGCTGCATTACTTGCATATTTAGCTTCTGCATACATAAACTTTACAGGGTCATCACGGTCATCACGGTCATCACGGTCATCACGGTCATCACGGTCATCACTGTTTGTTCCAGCGTCTGCGCCATACATCAAAGTATTTGAAAGGTTTAAATGTGTAGTAATTGCAGCAGGAGTAGCATTTTTAGTGAACACATGCCTAATTTCGGCTTTCTGAGAGTCTTTAGCAACAGCTTTGCCAATTCCAGTAAGGGCTGTTTTATACTTATTCATTTCTGCAGGGCTAACGACAAGGTCAGAACATACGCCACGGTCAAACCCATAGCCAAGGCGCACCGCTTCAGCTATTTGCAGTGGAGAGGTTTTTATTTCATCAAGCCTTTCACGTATGGTTTCAGCTGCGTTGGTATTTATTCTTTCACCCTTAACAAATAAGTTATAAATGAAAACAAAAATGCCAATCGCTTCAAATTGGCAACCTTGTTCTGCTATTTCTGCAGCAAACGCTGTACGAAACGCACGAACCTGGCTGTTTGTTGCAGGAAGAATAGGCTCAGCACAGTGAAGGGCTATGACATTGAATAGAATTAAAAATTTTATGAAATACTTGTTCATTATATTTCTACCTAAAAAAATCAAATGCTTGCAACAATATACCAGAAAACTCATTAAGCTCTAGTAAATTTTCGCCGGCTCATACTAAATTAAAGTGGAATTTTAAACGAAGCAAATACGGGTGTATCACCAGTTAGTTTTTCCATTTTACTTTCGAAAAATTCCAACTACTTCCAAATGGGCAGCCCACAAAAACTGGTCCACAGGATGTACAACTTCCAAGGTGTAGCCACCGTTTTCTAAGGTTTTAGCATCTCTGGCAAAAGTGTGTGGGTTACATGAAATATAAATAATCAGCGGCACCTTGCTTAGGGCCAGCTGCTCTATTTGTTTTTCGGCACCAGCACGCGGAGGGTCAATCACCACAGTGCTATAGTCATTTAATGCTTTTGTATTCAAAGGATTTTCGAACAAGTCTTGCACGAACGCAGACAATGGAAAGCCTTTACTAGCTTCTGTAAGCACCTCTATAGCTTTGGGGGCACCTTCAAACGCATCTACCGGGCCATAATTCAACAACATGCCGCTGAACGTGCCGCGTCCGCAAAATAAATCCAAAAGCTTCGTTTGCTGACCTGCTTTATCCAAGGTCTGAATTACAATGTCCTGCATCCACCCTTGCGCCAGACTGCTTGCTTGTAAAAACGCCCAAGGGTCAACCGGTACTGTTAATTGACCAAATTTAGTTGTCATAGGCGCTACTTGCCATAGCACATCATACACCTTGCGATGCCTGAATTGCAGCCTATTCCATTTAGCTTGCTCAGCAATAGCGCTTAGTTGTGTGCGTTGATCTTCAGTTAGCTGATTCATTCCTTGAACTTCAATGGCAATATCAACTAACCCTTCTAGCTCTAAAATAAAAATTGTTGATTTTTGAAAGGGCTCAAGCAAATTTTCTAACGCTGTTCGCAAAAAGGGCAGGGCGTCTTGCAACGGTTGCGTTAAAACTGGGCATTCTTCCATATCAATAATTTGGTGGCTTTGCAGTCGGTGAAAGCCCATGAAAAGCTTGTCACCTTTTTTAACAGCTTCAAGGTTCGCCCTGCGTCGTTGAGCTGGTGGCACTACTTTAATAGGTTCAATAACATACGGGTTCAAACCGTTATCTAAAAATGCCTGAGTCAACAATGCCGTTTTGAATTCTTTATAAAATCCTTCACTAGCATGTTGCAGTATGCATCCTCCGCAAGCTGTGAAATGTTTACATGCTGCAGGTTGTCGTTCACTCGATGGCTTAATAACCTGCTTAAAATACGTATTAGTTCGCTTTGTGTATTGCACCCTCTCAAATTCAATTTCTTCACCAGGAAGACAAAACGGCAGCTCCGTATCACCACTACTACTTATTATTTCCGCAAAACAATTCTCCTTTAGGCGTAAAGCCCTTCCGGTTGCTTGAGTAATAATTGGCGGGGTTTGATTGCGCATAAAACACTAATGTGGACTTGGATTCATAACTTCGCATGTTAAGTCTTTTTGTTTTTTTAATCTATGCAAAAGTGATGGCAAGTTAATGAGGTTAAATATTTTTTACAATCTTTACGATTTGTTCATTTATAAGTCATTACACTAAATATAGTTACTCAAATAGGTAATTTGGTAATGATTGATAAGGTTTTTATACTTCTCACCTTATGGCCTTGCATATGGGCCTGTAGCGAACTGTCTGAAATTGAATCTTATCTGGGTGATATAGAATATTGCCTAAGGGAGTGGTCAGTATGCAAAATCTATACACAACAAGAAATGGATTCTCTACCACAAGCTGCTGAATTTGCAGGTCGTGAGCGTCTTATTGAACATATGAAAAATATGAATTCCATATTGGACCGCTACGCCAATTTCAAACTTAAACGCGACGAAGGGCTTGCCCTAAGCTCTCAACTCAAAACCTTTCCTGACATAGACGTATTTCAAGAAGAATTTTTCACCTCAGAAGACGCTGTTGAGGGAAACCCCAATGCTCAAATAGAAAGGTGCCTAAAATATTGCGGAATATTTTTAGCGAAGCGTCAGCTTATCTCTATGTTTAGTGGCGACAGAACTCGCGGAGAACCCTATTACAAAGCTACAACTGAACCAGTTTACCTTTATATGAAAAAATTAAAAGAAGACGTTGAATATGATGGCGGCTGTATAGGGCGCTACAATGCAACACTTGAAACTCTAAAGGTAACAGGTGCCAAAAAATCATGGTTATGGTACCCTTGGTAAAAAAGTAGGGGTCATTTCAATGGAATATGCAATATACGGTTTTGCAGCGCTGGTCGGTATCTATTTAATACGTTCAGTACGCATTGTACCACAAGGGTATGAGCACACAGTTGAGCGTTTTGGTCGTTATATCCAAACCCTAAAACCCGGCTTAAACTTAATTATCCCTTTTGTTGATGCTGTTGGATCAAAAATCAACATGATGGAATCAGTCTTACAAGTTCCATCGCAAGACATTATCACCAAAGACAACGCAGTCGTGAATGTCGACGGGGTCATTTTTTATCAAATTCTTGATGCAGCTAAAGCAGCGTACGAAGTTACTAACCTTCAAGTCGCCATTTTAAATTTAACCATGACCAATATTCGTACTGTCATGGGTTCAATGGATTTAGATGAATTACTGTCTTGCCGTGAAAAAATCAACGCGCGTCTATTATCTGTAATTGATGGTGCTACAAACCCTTGGGGTACAAAAGTTACTCGTATTGAAATTAAAGACATTAAGCCTCCTAAAGATCTAGTTGATTCTATGGGGCGCCAAATGAAGGCAGAACGAGAAAAACGCGCTTCTATTTTAGAAGCTGAAGGTCAACGCCAATCAGAAATTCTAAAAGCAGAAGGCGAAAAACAAGCTGCTGTTCTGCAAGCGGAAGGTAAGCTAGAAGCTGCACGTCGTGAAGCTGATGGCCGTGAACGTTTAGCAGAAGCGGAAGCAAATGCTACCATAGCAATGTCAAATGCTATAAAAACTAGCGGACCTATGCCGTTGCAATATTTTATTGCTGAACGCTATGTGCAGGCATTCAAGGAACTCGCTTGTTCTCCAAACCAGAAGGTGATTATGTTGCCTTACGAAGCTACGAATATGTTGAGTTCAATTCAAGGAATCCGTGAGCTTTTAGACGCTACCGATTCAAAATCAAAGAAAGCCTAACGGAGATAAATTTATGGATGCACTATTTGCTTTTTGTATGAATATGGCTGCTTGGCAGTGGATGAGCCTAGGTGTGGCTTTCTTAGCATTTGAATTAATGTTTCCTGGCATATTCATGTTGTGGTTTGGTATTAGCGGACTACTTACTGCAGGGCTTGTTTACTTATTGGGTATTTCAGGTGCTCTTGCTATTGCCATTTTCTTAGTGCTTGGTGTGGCAGTGAGTATGATTGGTTACAAATTCCAAAACAAAGCGCCTAAATTTTTAGTCAACAACATGAAAAAAGCGATGATTAATACAACTATCACTCTTCAAGAACCTATAACAAACGGACAGGCACGTGTGAAAATTGGTGATGGTCACTGGACAGTAACAGGGCCAGATCTACCAACAGGTTCAAAAGTTAAGGTTGTGGAAGTTTCTGGAAACAGCTTGGTTGTTGAATTGGCGAAGTAATTCATCCAGCCATTTTCATAAAGAATTTCCCCCACAGGAAACTAAGCGCATCAGCCATCTCATGAATCATTTCTTTGGTATGAAATGGCGTTACAGTAAGTCGCATACGCTCTTCCCCGCGAGGGACAGTTGGGTAATTGATCGGTTGTACGTAAATTCCAAAATCATGTAAAAGTGCATCGGTAAAGTCCTTACAGGCTTTGGCGTCCCCAATAACAACTGGCACAATATGGCTTGGTGTATTGTGGTAATTCACTTGTGTTTTGGCCAAAAGGCTTTTTAACAAGTTAACATTATCCCAAAGTTTTTCGCGTAAATCATCTGCTTCTTGCAATACTTTAATTGAAGTTGTCGCAGCACTTGCTATCATTGGCGGAAGCGACGTTGTAAATATAAAACCTGAAGCCATACTGCGCACGTAATCAACTAGCGATTTTGACCCAGTAATGTAACCACCAATCACGCCATAAGCTTTTGCAAAATTTCCTTGAATAACATCAATGCGGTGCTGCTGATTAAGAGCATTCGCTAAACCAGCACCACCTTTACCGTATATGCCAACGGCGTGTACTTCATCTAAATAAGTAAGGGCGTTATATTCTTTTGCTAAATCACATATCACCTCAATAGGGGCGAAATCACCCTCCATCGAATACACAGAAACAAAAGCAATAAGCTTAGGTTGCTTTTTGTCATACTTGCTAAGCTGTTGACGAAGCTGGTCCAAATTATTGTGAGAAAACACATGTTTGGGGACACGACTATGGTTTATTCCTTGAATCATAGAGGCATGAATTTTCTCGTCACAAAATGCAACGCAATTAGGCAAGCCTTTTGCCAAGGTGCATAATGCTGCTTCGTTGGCTACATAGCCTGATGTGAAAACTAACCCAGCTTCTTTTTCATGAAGATTGGCAATTGTACGTTCAAGCTCCACATGCAAATGTGCCGTGCCTGAAATATTGCGGGTGCCACCTGAGCCTGCTCCATAAGTTTTAGTTGCTTGTATTGCGGCTTCAATAACGCTGGGGTGGTGGCTCATACCTAAATAATCATTGCTGCACCAAACAACAACAGGCTTGGGTCCATTAGCAGAATGCCATATGGCCGATTGGGGAATTATTTGCGTACCGCTCTAGATCAGCAAAGACACGGTAGCGTCCTTCTGACTTTAAAACGTTAAGCTCTTGCTCAAAAAAATTATCGTAAGGCATTGGGGTAGTTTGCAGGTTTTTAATGGAAACATAAAGAAGAATTTATGCTATTACTATGACAAAAGTTTCAAATTGTTTGGTGGATGTGTACGCACAAGCTGAAAATGTCGCAGTTTTTTCTGTTTCAGAGCTTTCCCAGCTTTTAAAGCGAGCGGTTGAATCGCAATTCGCACAAGTTTGCGTTCGTGGTGAAATTTCAGGATACAAGTTACACAGCTCAGGTCACGCGTACTTTGCCTTGCGTGATGCAGAATGTGTTCTTGATGCTGTGATGTGGCGTGGAACAAAAACCACAGCCCCTCTTCAAGATGGGTTAGAGGTTATAGCCACTGGTAAGCTAACCACCTATGGCGGACGTTCAAAATACCAAATGGTTATTACCCACGTCGAAGCTGCGGGGCAGGGTGCCCTACTTAAAATTTTGCAAGATCGAAAAATTAAATTGCAAAAAGAAGGCTTGTTTGACCGCAAACGAGAGCTGCCCAAATTCCCCAGCACTATTGGCGTAATCACTTCGCCAACTGGGGCCGTCATTCGCGATATTTTACACAGAATTGGTGATCGCTTTCCTTGTCACGTGCTGGTTTGGCCAGTGTTGGTGCAAGGTTCAGGATCATCTGATCAAATAACTGCAGCAATCAAAGGCTTTAATAATCTAGCGCACCGACCAGATGTGTTAATTGTGGCCCGTGGTGGTGGCAGCCTTGAAGATTTGTGGGCATTTAACGAAGAAAACGTTGTACGTGCCGCTGCATTCAGTGAAATTCCTATTATTTCTGCAGTTGGTCACGAAACCGATACAACCTTAATTGATTTTGCATCAGATAAACGCGCACCAACGCCTACAGCTGCTGCTGAATTTGCAACGCCTGACCAACAAAGCTTGAAACTATTCATTAGGGAATCAGAAACTAGGTTGCAGCGAATAACATTGCAAACCCAAGAACGCTACAAGCTAATGCTGGAAAACCTAAGCCGCAGAATTCCTGATTTGCCATCAATTGTGCTTGAAAAAAACCAACGGCTAGATGAATGGTTTGAACGTTATGTGCGTTCCAGCGTGGTGTTTTTAGAACGCCAACAGCACCTTTTAAACGCTATAAAAATTCCATCGGCCCTTAAAAATGTTGAACAGGCAGAACAGCAACTAGAAAAAGCTATTCAGCCATTAACAACGGCCTTTGCAAACTCTTTTTTTGAAAAAGAACAAGCCCTGAAGTGGCAATCAATGTTACTGAGTCAAAATTCTTACCAACGAACCTTAGAAAAAGGCTTCTGTTTAGTTGAAGGTGATAAGGGGGTTGTTAGATCTGCGCAGACCCTAAAAACAATGAAAGAAGCGAACATTCACTTTGCTGACGGTAAGGTTAAAATACAGCCGGTTAAAGAACAGAAAACATTGTTCTAGAGCTATAAATTTATTGCTTATATTTGAAACATAAAGTAATTTTATGTGATGAAAAGATGTAAAGATTTGATTCCTAATGAACAAACTATTTTATATATTCACTTTTGTTAATTTTTTAAATTTGAATGCTGCTGGGCAATCACTAGATCTTCTACTTAGCTTTGAAACAGAAAGAATGTTTGTTCGTCCGCTGGCTCCCCGTGATTACGAAGCAGCAAAAGCAGTTGATGCTTCTGATTCTAGCTTTGTGGATATTATAAAGCATAACGCATGTGATTCACTTGTAACACAGGAACGTATTCTTGTGCGCTCGACAGAGATTAGAACATTAAGGAAAAATCAGGAGCTCAGTAACATTTATTACGGAGCATTTTTAAAAGGTTCTGACACTCTTGTTGGCCTTATTCATATTAAATTCTTCCATGAAAATCCAAATACTAAATGCTACTTAGGTACGGACGGAAAATATCATCGAGAACATCAAGGCAAAGGTTACGCTTCAGAAGTTAAAAAAGCACTCTTACAACGCTATCAAAATCTTGGAATAATTCCTACTATCGAAGGCGAAAATTCGCTGTTTTTAGGCTTTGATGGTCTTATAAGCTTAAGAAATAAAGCATCATTAAAATACAACATTATAAATTGCGGATACAAAGTTGGTCGTTTATTTGGAGACCGCGTAGAAGTTTATTTCCCTTTTGTTGTTGAGCGTCTTCCTTACAAAAAAGGGTGTTCTGTTACATTTACTAATGATGCTGGAGTTTTTGTTACTAAAACAGAAGACACTTTTAATTCGTCTGTATTGCTTCATGATCGTATTATTGGTTCTTTGACTCAGTATCTATCAAGAGATGAAGCAACATCTGTGATTGGTGAAAAAGCCCTAAGGCTAGAATCTTTAAGAAGCCTTGTAACAGCTGGTGATGATGCATTAAGAGAAGAAAATGTTTTTGTGATTAATACATTAGGGCAATCTCTTGAATTGTTGGATGATGACTTATTGACAGGAAAACACGAACTTATTGTTGAATTATGTGCACAAAGCAATCAGGAATTACGCAGGATGAGAGCTTTTTACTATTGTTGCTCTCCTGCCAATAGAGGAAAACTTAACGAAGCTACTGCGAACCTAAGAATAGTAAAGTCACACCTTGGAATTCGTAACAATAGCTGGTGCTGTTTTTCTTAGTAAACGTATAGCAAAAGCTGTGCACATCCCCTTGATGCATAAAAGGAAATCAAGTATCCTTCAATAATCCTTTGGAGAGGTGGCCGAGCGGTTGAAGGCGCACGATTGGAATTCGTGTATACGGTTAAACGTATCGAGGGTTCGAATCCCTTCCTCTCCGCCATTTTATCATTCATTAAAATTCAACACCATTCAAAAAAGATAGGCATAGACTGAATGCTCAGCTTGCATTATACGATAATATGCAATCTTTCTTAATAATATGGAAAAACATGAGAACCATAAAACTGTGGATATTGCTTATATATTGTATTTTTTTTTCTTCTTTATTAATTGCTGCAACTGAACAAAAAGATAGCTTTGTACAGCCAGCAAATATTCAGGTTCGGATTATAAATTCTATGAAAGGAATCATTCAAGAAAGAAAAGAAAAGGATTATCAACGCATTCTAGATAAAGTTGCTAATGATGTTGAACTTAGTAATTTCGACGATTTTTCTGTGCAGGGGACAGCGCCCATTGGATGTGAGCTTTATCAGTGCGTTTATGGCAGAGGAGACTTAGAAGAACAGGAACCAGAATCTCCTCCCCAGCAAGGGACACTTGTTAGATTGGTTAATGGTAGTGTTGGGAAAAAAGCTTTTAAGATTAATCACACAGATGAGCTATTGCTAGATTCTTTTAATGAGAGTGCCAGTGTTATCTATGTGCAGCATCTTGTTAGTACTTTGCCCGGTTCAGTTATTTTCAAGTTTACTCCTTTAGAAAAAGTAGCTTTATATCATCAAGAAGATGCTCAGCAACGACGCATGTTTATGGTTTCTGAATGCGCACCTGGGCATAGCATCGATAACTATGTTGCAATTATCACCACTGCAGAAGAGAGCGGTTTAGAGAAATTTTTATGGGTTATTAGCCGTACGGCCATGGCATTTGCGCAATTGCATAAGCACACCGAGAGAGTTTTAGAACAAAATTTGATTTTGCTTGCTGTTGCACGTTCGTACGAAGCAACAACAGAAAGAATTAAAAGACATCTTTTTAATTTTCATCAACAAGTGATTACAAATGAAATAGGAATAACAACACTGTTTTATGAATTTCTAATGAATATCGATAATTTTAGTAAGCACATTATGCAAAAAGACAACGATTTAAAAACAGCATTTTTAAGAAATACCTCCCTGATTCATGGTGATGCTCATACTGGGAATGTTTTTTATGACGGTGAAACAGATAGTGTAACTTTTATTGACTATAGTACCGCAATGGAATCCTTTAAACATGATGCCGATCCATTAAAAGAGATAGGTTGTTTTTTAGAATCAGTATGGCTAAAGCTTGCAGCAGTTGATGGGATGCTACCAGAGCAGTTATACGATATCTCGCAGTACGCACAAGAAACACTCTTATCAAATTCTATATGCAATGCAAAGGTGAAGATATTGGTAGATTAGAGGATGCTTCTCAACGGGTTAAATTGTATATGTGGTGCCAACTTTTTGACTTTTTTTATTCTCTAGACAACATGCCATATCCGGCAGAAACGATTGAATGCCTTAAACACTTTTTGCGTCGTGATTTTAGCTAAATTATTTACGGTTAAAAATATTGCGGAGACACATAAAATCTAACTTGGGAGAAAGGAAGAGTTATGAACGACATAAAAATGATTTGCCAAATACTCATGACTTTATTTTTAGCACTTTCTTCTCTTTACTCGACAGAAGATATGCAAAGAGATGCTGGGAGTGAAGAGTGGCACTATCCGATTTCTATTGGCACAAAAGTATTAATGAATCTTGGAGAAATGTTACCTCTAGATCAACAGGGAGCAGAAATTTATCAGGGCTTAAGAAGTTTCAACCACTTCATTAATCGAATTCTTACCAAAGAAGAAAGCTGTCAGCAACAAAAATTACAACAAGAACTTGATAGCATTATAAGTACTTTGGGAAGAATTAATATAGAGAGGTTTTTTTCACAAGAAATTCAAGAAATTGCCACAATGCTAACCTCAGACTTCAGTATAATGAGGGAGTGTTTAGGAGCAAAAAGAGATATCGAGAAGTTTATCGTTGAGGCAGTTCCCAAGATTGCCGTTAAAGAGTTTTTAACGCGATATAAGGGTATAGAAGAAAAAAGTACACGTTGCCGCGAGTGCCATCGGGGATACTTCAAGCAACGAAGTTGTTCGCGTGGAAAAATAGAGTGCATGTTATGCAATCATCAACAGATAGTTAGTCAAGCAGTTGTCGCAGTGCCTAGCAAGGTACCAGTAAAGGAAATAACTGGGATCTTTGACGGATTAAAGAGTAACACTGCATTTCGGTCTTTTACATCTGATATAAGCCATATAACCGCAGTTTTTACAGGTCATAGTCAAGGAGCTGCGCTAGCTGAGATGCTTGGCGTTGCTTTTGAGAGAAAAATAGATGTGGAGCGCCTCAAAACAATATTGATTCAATCACAATCAGTAATTGAGCAAGCAAAAGGAAAAAATATAGTCTTTATCATAGGCAATACAGGGTCGGGGAAAAGTACGCTCATTCATTACTTATTAGGAAGTAAGTTAAGAGAAAATAGAGGTAATTTTGGAAGTTATCTCATAGAGCCAGATGAAGGCACAGCTGGACCTAGAATAGGCCATGGAGCTTTTTCAGTCACAATGTATCCTTCACTATATACACTTAGTGATCAATCCTTGACCTTTTGTGACTGTCCAGGTTTTGCAGATACACGTGGGGACGAATCAACAGTTTGTACATCGATAATCATGCAGATGATTGCATGTAATGCACGCTCCATAAAATGTGCAGCAATTTTTAGAGATACAGATATGTATTGGGGGCGTGGATCTCTTTTTACAAACTTATTATCAATGCTGAATAGTATTTTTAAAACATATACTTTTAATCCACCTGTTATGTTTGTCGTTAATAAGACAAGCTTTCATGAGAGGGAAGGGAGAATTTTGGAAATGCTCCAAGCAACTATTAGGGAATTATCACCTTCTTCACAGGAGATAGCGTTGCTTTGTCATCGGCTTAATTTTGAAGACTATCTGGAGATAGTTAATGTTCTTGATGACGGAGAAAGTAGAAGTAAGTTACTACATGACTTACAAAAACTGCCACCAATAGAAACACACGCCATTAATTTTTTTGATAACGATCGCATGAATTTTCTTTTGAAAGATGTAATGAAGGGAATGACCAATGAAATAACAACAGCTCTGCAGCACAAAAGGAATTTACTCTTACGCTTAGAATATTATGAAAAAACATTAGAAGAGATATCAACCCAAACAAGCCATATTGAAGAAGAGATGGAAAGATTTAAGTTGCAGACAGCAAGCTTATCTTGTTCTGTGCAAGCATTAAAAACAACAAATTTTTCACAACAAGAAGAAATGCACAGGTTACTACAAAGGAAAGAAGAAGAAAGATGTTTCTTGGAAAGGGAAATTTTTAGGCTGCAGCAAATGAGAGAAGAAATGATCAATGACACGAGAGATTACGAATTATGGAAGGAAGTCTTTTCGGATGTTTTGGGAAGAACAAGTAAAACATTTCAGTATCCTCTTAAAACACCTTTTACACATGTTGAAGAAAAAATTGAAGGAAGAGGATATTTTAGTCGTCAATTAGTTAATCCAGCTGAAGGAATATATCAGGCGACGTATGTTTCCGATTTTCAGTTAGGAAATGCTGCATTGTGGGGGTTAGGGATTTTGCAAGTAATATTTCAAATAAAGCCAGTGTGACGATTTATGGAAAATATAATCAACAACCAGAAGTTAAGCAAAAAATTCAACAAACAGAGGTAGCACAGCAAGAGAAGAAAAGGCAGCATGATATTCTTATCAATAATATATCTGCTCTTAGAAAAGGTCTTAAAGAAGCAATAAAAAGACAAACTATAGATCAACAAGAAGAAGTCATGAGGCAACAGGGAAAAATGATAGGGAAATTTCAAAAGCAGAAAACTCTTTTGGAAAATTCCTACCAGCTGACAAAAGAGATTTTTGATCAAAATCAATCTTTTTACGACAAGCAAGAAATATTATCTGAAATGCTAGTTCCTTTAGCGGATCAAACTGATAGGGAAGTGATGGGCGTACCCTATTCAATGCTTCAAGAATTCAAAGTGATGCAACAAGTTCACGAAGAGAGAAACTCTTTCAGTCCCACCTTTATTGAACCAAAGCAAACACGTTGTGGACATTTGTTTAACTGTCCTGAAATTACAGAATGGTTAATTCGTAACCAATTTTGCCCGGTTTGTCGTACACCTACAACTTTGGAAGAGCTTACCTCCGTCTCATTGAGCTTATTTTAAGGACACATACAATAAAGGAGAGTTATAACATGTGGATTCGTTCATACAGCAAGGTTTATCAAAACGTTACCGCCTCACAAATATGGAAACTATGGACTGACATCAATAAATGGCCGCTTTGGAATGCTGACCTTGAATACTGCAAACTTGATCAGTCATTTAAGGTTGGAAGCGTCTTCACACTTAAGCCAAAAGGTGCGCCAGCAGTACAAATTTCTCTTATCGAAATTGAACATGAAAAAATGTTTACCGATTGTACGAAATTTTTGGGAGCAAAAATGTATGGAAAACACGAAATGCACCTCGAAGGAAACGCACTTAAACTAACAACTACTATAACTGTTACCGGAATAATGAAGCGCTTATGGATTAAATTGGTAGCACAAAAGATTGTTGACAAATTTGCTCTACAGATGGATACATTGGTACAGTTGGCTCTTATCCGAAAAGGATAGCTTTTTATGCGTAAGCTTTTGTACGTAGTCCCTTTTTTGTTGATAGGAGGGTATTTTTTATTGAAGCCATCAAAACCTATTGTTTCCAAACTCAACCAGGCAAGGCTGTTGATATGGTTATAACCAAAATAAAACATGAAGCTCCAGAAATTCTAAAAGGCAATTGCCTAGATGTCGGATGTGGTTTTTGGTGGAACTGCTGATTACTTTGTGAAAAATGGGTTTAAACACGTTTGGGGGGTAGATATTGACCCAGCTGTGATTAACTATGCAAAAAGCAAATATAAAGAGGTTCAATTTTCTTCCGTAGATGCTGCGTCTGTCAGTTTGAAATTTGATCGAGACTTCTTCTCATTTATATACTTATTCAATGTTTTGTATGCAATTGAAGATAAAGTTACCGTGCTACGACAATTAGCAAGAGTTTCTAAACCAGGCGCTATTTTAATGATTTTTGATTACAGTGTCGAAGAAACCACTGAGCCACTGCTTGATTTGACTGGGAAGCCCATGCGCCCTATTCAAACAAAAAAAATAAAGCAGCAGTTGTACGAATCAGGCTGGGAAGTTTTGGAAGTACGAGATCTTAGCGAAACGTTTATTGTTTGGTACGAACAACTTCTTCAAAAACTTGAAGACAAAAAGAACGAAATAACAGGACACTTTTTAGAAAAAGATATTGCTAAATTTTCAGCGACGTACCTGCACATATTGCATCAATTACATCACAAAATTCTAGGTGGAGTATTAATCTATGCAAAACGTATCTGATCATTTTTTTGCGATTGTTTTAAATGGCTGAAAAATTTTCTTTTGGTTTTGTTGATCTAATACTCACTAAGCTAGTAAAAAAATGAGCAAGATTATTTTTAAGGTTATAGCTTACGGAACGCCTGAATGCCAAGCATCTGTTGCATTGCGGCAGGAAGTATTGCGTACGCCGCTGGGCTTAGTTTTTTCAACTGAAGAACTTGAAAAAGAAAAAAATCACATTCACCTGGTTGGTTTCAGTGATGATAAGGTGATCGCGACAGCTAGTTTAGTGCCAGAATTGTCCACCTGCAAAATGAGACAAGTGGCCGTAAGCACAAGTATGCAAGGGCTAGGCATAGGTTCTAAGTTGGTTGATTTTTGTGAAAGTCATGCAATAGAAAATGGATACCAATCTATTCATTGTCATGCGCGTGAGTACGCTGTGCCCTTTTATACAAAGAAAGGATACATACCTGAAGGTGAGTATTTTATGGAGGTGAATATCCCTCACTTACATATGAGAAAAGTGTTAAATGCGCTTTAAAAAATGTTGCCGTTCTGTTTCAGGAAATTTTTCAATTGCATAGCGTAACATCGTGCGAGGCATGGTTGCTGCATGTTGGTTTAAAAACGTCTTTAGTGGTTCAACATCTTTTTTGCCCACTTCCCGTAGCATCCACCCAACAGCTTTATGAATTAAATCGTGAGAATCAGTAAGCAATACCTTTGCCAATTTTAGCGTCCACTCGAATTCATTCATTTTTATAAAATGCCACGTTGCAACAATTGCTACTCTGCGCTCCCACATAACTGTTGAATTTGCTAGGGTAAACAAAACATTCTTATCCCCTTTATGCAAGTGTTTTCCTACAATTAAATGCGCCGAGGCATCAACCAAATTCCAGTTGTTCACCTGTTGAATATTATCCATGTAAAACTGATATATAGCATTCGGCTCAGCAGCGTACCTGTTGGTTAAAACTATTAACGAAAATAACCGTTCTTCATTAATTTTTGAATGCAGCAATACGCGTAAGTTATCTAAACCAATATGTTGAAATTCTTTAGCTAGCTTTCTAAGGGTTGGCACAGACACGCTAATAAACTGATCATGCTCAGCGTAATCTCCTGGGCCTGTTTTGAAAAATGTACCCAGTGGAGCTGGCGTGCTTTCAGCTATCTGTTTCAGTGCTAATGATATTTGCGCGTGCATTATTATTTACCTGTTTCATGCAGCTTTCCGTCTTTAAGTTCAACAAAACGGTCCATTGATTTTGCCAGCATGTGGTTATGGGTTGCAATAATTGCCGCAATTCCTTGATTTTTAATCAATTTTACAAGCATCCCAAACACTTCAGACGCAGTTGAAGGGTCCAAATTACCTGTAGGTTCATCAGCAAGTAATATTTTGGGATTATTTGCCAAAGCTCGTGCAATAGCCACACGCTGCTGTTCACCACCTGATAGCTGTTTGGGGCGATGTTCAAGCCTGTGAGCTAAGCCTAGTTCTTGCAATAGCTCGCAAGCGCGCTTTTTAGCCGCACTACTTGTAACGCCTGCAATAAGTTGCGGTAACATGACATTTTCCAAAGCACTGAATTCTGGCAGTAAATGATGAAACTGATATACAAATCCGTATGTATGGCGCCTTAACAATGTTCGGTCTTCGTCGTTCAAAGACTTGGTTGATTGCCCTTGAACTTGCATATCTCCGCACTGTGGCTGCTCTAAAAGCCCAACCAACTGCAAAAGGGTGGTTTTTCCAGCACCACTATTGCCTACCAATGCAATCACTTCTCCGGCGTTAACATTTAACGAGCAACCATTTAAAATTCTTAGGGTATTATCACCTTGCTTGTAAGCGTGCGAAATATTCAAAATTGAGAGCATGTACTAAAGAAATTGATGAGATTATATCGACTATTTGCATAAATTCTAGTATTTATCAACCGTGCAAAATTCTAGGAAATAAATAATGTTGAAAAGCAGTTTTAAAAAGTTATCAATAGGGCTTTTAATAATGGTTGCGTGCGATATAAATTCTGCAAGTGGGGATTTTGATGAGAATGCATCAGTGTTTTCAACTACAACCAATGGTGACGTTCAACCAGAAAAGGTCTGTGGAATTTTAAGAAGAAAAGCTAACATGAAAGTGGGTTATCCTTTTGCACTTTCGCTTTTCAGCGGTCCTATTGCAGTACACAAGCCCATGGATGCGTTGGTAAAAGAATATGAGGCGTCAGAGGGGAATAAAGATGTTATTCTCGCAGCTGTTATGACATTAGCAGTTTTTGGGAATGGTAAGGGCTTTAATGGGCTGAGAGACCTTGATGTAAAATCCGCTCCTGCCTCGTGGATTGTTGCTAGGTTAGGCTATTTTTCTGACAGAGTTCTTCCAGTTGGTGCGTATGGATTGTTTGATTCGGTCATAACTAATTTTGATGAAACAAAAAGAGAGTACCTGACGGGTGAGTATGGAGTTTTTACTTCTGCTATATCTGCTCTTAAAAATGAAAGTGGTATGCAAGAAGAGGCAGGAAGTGGAACTTCCTTTGAGGAAATGGTTGACAATTTTAAAGATGGGGCAGAACAGTTCCCAAAAATTTACGCAGACATCAGAAAGGAAGTTAGAGTAAGAGGAACGGTGATGCCCAATTTAGTGAGCATTTTTGGTACGGCGATAAATTCTGCATACCGCGACAAACAAGACAAATTACAAAGAGCACTTCGCTCTTCAAGTACTGGCTCGCCTAGTCCATCAGGACCTAATTTATCAGGAGCTGATAAGTCATCTGATAGTGTTCGTGAGTCTGAGGATAGTTCAAAAGAAGAGGGTTTTTCAAAAAATCCTGGCTATTCGTCTTGGGCGGTGCCGGTAGTAGCTGTTGGTCTTGGACTCGGTATTACCTATTTCCTTTTGAGAGACAACAAAACATTAAATGATACTCAAGCATCTTTTCTGAGATATTTTAAATGAAGTAGTGGTCAAAGTTAGGGTGACCTTTTTTACGAAAACAGAAAATTCAAGTCATTTAAAATGTTTAATTTTTTGTATATTTCGAATATGAGTTTAGTTATTCGATACTGAGCTCATTATTCAAAACATTAAATGCCATTATATTGACTATTTGCGCAAATTCTGGTAACTATCAACCGTGAAATATTATGAAAGATGAAAAATGTTAAAAAATAGTTTAAAGATATTATTGACAGGGTCTTTAGTTATAATAATTGGTAGCATGAATGTTGAAGCTTCTGATCTCGATGAAGAGTCAATGTCTAGGCACAGTTCTAGCACCATTGGTGACATACAACCAAAAGATGTTTGTAAAAAATTAAGAAGCAAAATTGATCGACGAGTGGGCTTGCAATTTGCATTTTCGCTTTTGAATGGTCCTGTTACAGCACACAAGTCCATAGATACACTGGTAGCTGAATATGAGGCCGCAGGTGAGAATAAAGAAGCTATTCTTGCTGCGGTTACTACACTAGCAGTTTATGGCAATGGCACAACTTTCCAGGGACTTGCTGATCTTAACGCGAAAAGTGAGGCTGCCTTATGGATTAGTTCTAGACTAGGTTATTTTGCTCACAAAATTCTTCCTATTGGACATTCTTTGTTTGATTCTGTGAGTGTCCCTGGTTTTGAAGAAAAAGGATTGTACTTAACGGGTGAATTCGGAATATTTACTACTGCTATGAAGGCTCTTGAATCGAGAGAAACGCTTGTTGCTGACGGTATTGGTGATTCAGTTTTTAATGTTAGCGTTTATTTCGTACAAGGGGCATTGAAGTTTTCACAAACATTTTCTGACCTTAATGCGAGTGCACGTCAGGACAAAAAACCTATGCCTAACTTAATGGTAATTTTTGAGAAAGCTGTTAATCATGCTTTTCGTGAAGAACAAAATAAACATCAGCGTGATCTACAAGAGGCTGTTAGTTTTAGTAGAGGTAACAGTAACACTGGTTTTTCAGCTGCTGATGGTGGATTAACTAGAACTAATTTGGGTCGTATAGATGAAGGTGGTTCGGTACAATCGTCTCCTGATAGAATGAATGTAGGCTTATTGGATGGAAAGAAAAAACAACAACTTTATGGGACGGACACAAAGCCTTTGCCTTTTCCTAGAACGGATATTGTAGAAGAAGAAAAGACTTCTTGTTGTGAGAGCTGCATAATTATGTAGCTAACTTCTAGCTAATATTCTGACTTTCTTTTATCAGCATTTGGCTAACTTCTTTTGCCTTTTTTGCATCCATGGCCGCCAAAATTAGGGCGGCCTTTTTTTTGCCCATACGTTTTACAATTTCCTTTAAAAACGGCATGTCCATTAGGTTTAGAATACTGGCGGCTCTCTTTGGTTTCATATCTCCGTAGATTTTTACCAAATCTTCAAACTGTCTTTCATCCTTTTCTTTAAGCTTATCTAGCATTTTTAGTAAGTCTTGTTTTAACAAGTCAAAGTGTTTTAGTTTTTCATTCATTGAAGACTCAGCAGCTTTTAGCAGTAAAGTTTGCTTTTTTAAGGCGTCTTCTCTGGCGTTTATTTCTTGCGAACGTTTAGCAAGTTCTTGAAACAGAAGAATTTCTTCTGGGGCACTTTCGTTTAAAGGATCAAACTTGATTGCCTCTTCTTTCGGAAGTTTTTCTGACTCTTGTGTAGAGGCTTCCACAATAGGTTTTTCAGTTGTAACAGAGCCATTTTCCGCCCAGATAGTGGGAAAGACTAGCGCGCAAAAAAGAATGAGATCAATTCTTATCACCTATTGTTGCTCCTGAATTTTTTCTTGTTCTGGAATAGTAATACCAGGTTCTTTTGGATACCGAGCTATAACTCTTTGTACAAACAAATCTCGGGGATCATCCATTTGGCGAGATTGTGTTTTTGATAGTATGTCAGTTTTGAGATCATTTTGTTTTTCTGACTGACGTATACTTACAAGTACAGTTTGACGTAAATTTTTTTCAATATCGCTGGCTTTTGTAATTAAATCATCAAGTCGATAGCTCATTCTATCTGCATGCTCAATTAATAAAACTATGTCATCACTTATAACTTGAGCACTGGGAATATAGGTTTCTATGCCTTTTTGGCTGGTTTCTGTCGCTTGTTTTAACAATCCAATGGCTTGGTGAGCACCGTTTAAAACTTGGCTCAATCGTTCAATAGAGGGCGAAAGGACGTTTGTAAGACCCTTTAAAGAACGTAATCGATCACTAAGACGGTAGCAAAAGCCAACGGCAATCATTAACAAGAAAACAATTCCTACATCCAACCACATCATTGTAACTCTCCATCTTTACCAAATAAAATATCATTGACCTTAACGGCGACATGGCCATTTTTTTGTCCTAGTTTCCCCAAAAGAAGTTGATAGTTTTGACTACTCAAATGAATTGGGCTTTGCATAGTAGAAGAAAGAACAATTTGTGAACCTATTTTCCAATTTAAAACCTCTCCAAGTGAGAATTCTTCCGTAGGCAGTGCTGCCTCAAGCTTTATGTCTGCTTCTTGTATTCGATCAGCTAAGTGATCTTCCCAAATTTGGTCACAACCGAATTTTTCTCCCATGAAATTTTGGAGTAGTAAATCACGGATTGGCCCAATGCTGGAGTAGGGGATGACGAGATCAAATTGCCCGCCTCGGTCTTCCATTTCTATTTTAAATACGATTTTCATTGTGACATTTTTTTCATGTACTATTGCTGCAAAGCGAGGATTTGTTTCTAATCTTTCATATTGGAAATCAACATCACATATTGGAGAAAAAGCTTCAGTAAAATCAGATAATATGACTTCGACAAGCCTTTCTACTAAATTTCTTTCAAGGGTAGTGTAAGCGCGACCTTCAATGCGATTGTTCGTTTGTGCACTTTTTCGCCCTCCAAGAAGTACGTCCACTATTGAATAGACCAGTTGGCTGTCAATAGTTATCAGGGCTGGAGTGTCCCACTGCTTAGCTTTGAACACGCCTATTAAGGTGGGCAGAGGAATTGAGTTAAGATAATCTGAAAAACGAATAGAGGTAACGCGAGAGCAACGGATATCAACATTGTCAGAAGTGAAATTGCGAAGAGTGGTTGTTAAAAGTCTAACCAAGCGATCAAACACAACATCTAAAATTGGCAATCGTTCAGAATGAATTTTTCCGCTATCAAGAATCTCAGCTAGGTTCCTGAGGTGGGTGCCTTTTTCTTCGTTTTCTTTATCGAAAAGCTTATTAATGTTATTTTGGTCCAGAACATCAGAAAGTGTTTCTGGTTTGTTTTGCTGGGTTTTCTCGTTCATGTCGCTCATATCTGCCTACTGAATAAGAAAGTTGTAAATAGTTATACGATTAATTCTAATCGGCCTTACAATGTTGTTAATGCGCAGAAGCAGTGCTTCCCTCATGCGTTCAAGGCCAGGTCCCTCGAGATCACTTACTGACTGATCGCGTAAATAAGACAATAGTTGATCAAGAATAACGGGCATGTATTCTTTGATCTTTGCCTCTTCTTCTTTTTTATGAATTTGCAAGTTAAAGGTGGCGCGTAAAATATTCCCTTTGGGATTTATGGAACGTAGATTCACCACAACTTCTGGAATCGAAACGTAATAATTGGTTTCATGTTGTGTTTCATTATTTTCTATAAAGAGACCATAAAAGAACCACCCACCAACACAAAGTAGCAAAATAACGAATATTATGGTGTTTACAAGCAACACTCTGGGGGGTATTTTTTTCTTTTGTTTGCTATTCTGGATCTGCTGATCCGTCTGGGTTTTCAGCTCATCCCCAGTCACATCAACGTTTTTAGGTTCGTGTGCCATTAGCATTTCCACTTTGCTTCTACTACCATGATCTGTAAATTTAATTAAAAATTTCTTAACTTTTACAATAATTGCCTTATAATGGGAAAAATTTGTTGATTAAGGAGAAGTCGTTGATTACGAAGCTTGATAGTATTGATTTGAAAATTCTGCAAATTCTACAGAAGTCAGGACGCATGACGAATGTAGACTTAGCTAAGCGTGTGGGCATATCTGCTCCGCCGTGTTTACGTCGATTGAAGAATTTGGAAGAGGGAGGGGTGATTCAAGGGTACCAAGCGAATATTAATCCAAAGTCCCTTAGCTATAACATTACTCTTTTTGCCTCAGTTGGATTAAAGGAAAATAGTGAAGCTCAGCTTGGATCTTTTGAAAAAGCTATGCATAGTATTGATTTAGTTCGTGAATGCTACCGTATCAGCGGTGAGGATGATTTTTTATTGAAAATCGTTGCTCAAGACTTTGAACATTATCAAAACGTGCTTTCAAAAACATTACTAAATCTAAGTAATGTTGAGCGTGTTCAAACGACTATTGTAATGGGTAACGCCAAATCAGAACCTGGAATTCCAGTGTCTGTTTATGAAGAAGCCGCATAAATTCGTATTGATAATCCCCTTTCTTTGTTTGAGTTCACGCTTTTACTGTGAGCTATTAATAAAAAGAAAGGGGATTTTAGTATCAATTAATAAAATTTAGAGCTTGTTTCAATCAGATGCACTTTTTGCTACTCTTAAACAGTTGACGATGAAAAATGTAATTTGATGTTGAACCTACTGCACGATTGGTGTACTCGTAGCCACCTGTATGGGCTTATGTTGCGCAAATCTGTGCATGGACAATTAAGAAGCATCCATCAAGATAGCTGGCCTTCTGTTGCGGGAAATACGCGAAGTCTAAGTGCTGGCCTTTATCAGGCTTGTGGCACGACTTTGACAATTGCAGAAGTGCTGAAAAATTTATCTGAACCTAAAATGGATCCACCAACTGTATGCCTGCATACATTTGATTTTTTACGTGATCTACATGCTTTAGGTGACAACAATAGTAGACGTTTAGCTAGGCAGTGTATCAGTCATTGGATAGAGAAGAATGGTCAGTGGTCAAATAAACCCTGGAGAAGCCCAAGCTGGAATCTCGATATTTTAGGGTACCGGCTTTGTAATTGGCTAGGTTTTTATGAATTTTTTGCTCACAGTGCAGATGAACAATTTCGTAAAAAACTTACCACGTCAATTGGTCAGCAGTATCGTTTTTTAAAGCGACGATATCTCAGTCTTAAAGATCCTCTTTGTCGTTTTCGTGCTCTTAAGGGGTTGATTTATGCTGGCTGTGCTTTGCCACGAGAACAGAATCAATTGGGAAAATGGATTATAAATTTGCAGCATTGTCTGCATGAACAGCTTGATGATAATTTTAATCAGCAATCACGCCATCCAGGAACTGTAGTTTTACTACTACGTGACTTGATTAATTTACGTTTACTTCTTCGTCATTTTTATGCAGGAAAAATCGATTATTTGAATGATTGTATTGTTCGTTTGGCGCCAATTGTTCGACATTTGCGCCATGGGGATGGAGTATTGAGTTCATTTACAGGAAATGCAACCCAACGTTTAGAGGCTTTTTGTGACCCAGTTTTAGGTGATGGGCTTATAGATATGGCTTTATCGTTAGCTGATAGCCGCGCAACTTTACCTGAGCCAATGGCTATGGGGTATGCGCGATGCTCAACCAAGCCGGGATTTCTTTTGATTAACACAAAGCCCGCGGGAGTTCACACAGTTCTTCATGATTGGCATTCAAAAGCTACAAATGTTTTAGATTTTGAGTGGTCAGAGAGAGCACAATGATTACTTACGCGATGTGACATAAGTATATATGCTCATACTTCGAAAAATTTTATGTGCTACGAACAGCAAAAAAATAACCCTTTGAAAGTAAAATTGTTCATGAAAACGGTCATGCCTTTTTTTCAGCGGAGTATCAGATAAATTGTAATCCTAATAAAACAGATCTTTACGGTGCAGTGCTTCAAGCAAAACGTGATTTATACATTTCTCCAAATGGTGATATCAGAGGGGAAGAGACTCTTCTTTTGTCGCAGCTGGGGCAGGGGATACGTTTTTTGGCAGCCCCTGAGCTTGAATGGCGTATTACAAATGAAACTGAAAGTGCTTTTTTATGTAAAAAAACCAGCGGGGAAAAATTACAAAAGCCCGAGCACTTAAAGCGATTTTTGTGTCAAGGTTCCACCCAACTACACACCATCGATGTGCTGGGCCACCACGCCTTGTGTGTCTCATTTTCTCTGAATGCCAATCAACAAGCATCCTTTAAATGGGCGCTATCTCCGATCAGCTAGTTTTTTTTCATAAATATAGGATTATTTCCTTCATGCAAAAAGCTAATATAAGCGAGTGTTTGACCTTTTTCATTTTCTCCAAATTCGATGAAATGTGGATCAGTGCGCGACATATTACCATTGAATTCCCAACCATTAATGCTGAATTCATCAGCATTCCAGTGCACAATGTTGCAAGACTTATCCTTTATTCTGAGTAATAGTCCTCCTTTATCACTTATTTCAATTTTCATCTCTCCGTATAGCTCATTGGTGTAGGTGCCTACGTAAAACTTATCAGCTTTTTTAGGGGTGGGATTTAGAAGTTTTTTATTGGTACGTTGAGTGCTTATTTTCTTGAAATGACTATTTTTTCTATCTATGTATTCTTTGCTCCAGTCTTTTTCTTCAAGGTTTAAAAAGAAATTTAAAAATACATTGCGTAAAGCCTCTGGAAATAGATTCACATTGAAATGTCCTAGATTAGTTAAAATACCTACAGCGAAACCACCGGATGGGCATATAAACATAAAACTCCGTTGCCCTGAATACCCTCCCATATGTTCAAATACCTGAGCTGTATTTTCTTCAACACCATAGTCATACATAAACCAACCCATTCCATATCCTACATTTTTCATTAATTCGGGAGGGAATTGCATATCGGTTGGTTTGATTTTTGTATGTTTAACCAAAGACTGACGCATGGCTTTTATGTGTTCTTCTGGAATGATTTGAATGTTTTCATGTTTACCATTATTTAATTGGCACTGTAGCCAAATACCAAAATCATGAGCGGTAGTGTTAATACCAGACGTAGACGGAAACGTGTAAATTAAAGGATCTAGTCCTATGCAAACGGCATTACCTTCTAAATCTTTGTCATGACAGAGAGCAATGTTTTCATCAGTTCCAAAAACTCTCTTTAATGAATTAAAGAAAGAGTTTTCTTGTTTGATAAGGATGGATCCAACAGAGCTTCGAGTCATATTCAAAGGGTGATAAATGCATTCGTTCAAAAGATCTTCGTAGCTCTTGTGTGAGGCTTCCTCCATTGCGAGGCCCATAAAGCCAAACATTTGATTGCTGTAGCTGTAGTCTTCGCGAAATTGCTGATCTTGTGGAATAAGGTGGAATTTAGCAACAATTTCTTTAGGCGAATATCCGGACTTCATTAAACTATCGCCGGCAAAAGGTGCAAATCCCATGCGATGGCTAATCAAGTCTTGCAAAGTTGCTTTTTCTTCGGATTCTTTGTTTGCCAAATTGAAACCGTGTAAATATTTTTTCACAGGATCTTGAAGAGAAAAAATCTTTCTAGCTTCAAGAATTCCAGCAAGTGAAGCAGTAAAATTCTTTGTTAATGACGCTATTTGGAAAATAGTATGTTCGGTAACTGGCTTGTTTTTTCCTACTTCTCTGGTGCCAAACCCCTTGCATAATAGTATTTTATTTGAGGTAACAATCACTACTGCCATACCGGGAATAGCCCAGGATGCCATGTTTTTTTCTATGTACTGCACAAACTTAGGTAAAAATTGATTGATACGTTGTTCAGTTGCTGCGGATAGAGCAAAGCTGTGAATAATTGACAGAATAAGAAAATATTTGAGCATAGTGTAAGCCTTCTAAATGAACGTAGTTTAATTTTTAAAGAAATAAAATTGATAATTTATTAATAATTAGCTGATAACTTGAGTTTAAGTATAGCAAAAAGATTTGTCCTGGAGAAGTTATGGGTCCTATGTTGTTATTAGTCTTAGGTATATTAAGTGCGGTTGGCCTCGGCCTTTATCAATTTGGTGAGCATCATCGATTTGATATGGTCTCAGATGCTAAAGGTGGAATTTTCATAATTGACCGTAAGTCGGCAGCGATAAATTACTGCAATGATAAAACATGTTCACTTGTTGGTAACGGAGCTTTGCCTAGTCAAATTATGGGTAATCCAGCAGCTTTGGCTTCAATGCAGGGTGCGATTATGGGGGCGCCTGCTGCGGCAGCAGCTCCTCAAGCAGGGCAGGTACCAAGCGGGATGAATAAGAATATTGCTGCTTCGGGTGTTGCTAACGCTGCGCAAGCAGATGTGGCAGCTGCTACACATGACGGAGACGATGTTCAAAATGCAGATGCTGAACACCCAGATGCTGCTGAGCATCCTGATGAGCACCCAGATGCAGCAGCGGCTCCTGAAGGGTTTGCTTTTAATTAAAGTCAAAAGTTAGAGGTGTCGGTGGTAGTCTTGCTTAAGATTGTATAATGCAGATTATGGAAAATAACTACGGTGCCTGTGTTCTAGGGGGTGCCTTTGCCTGTGGAAAACTTCTGTGGATAAATTATAGTGCTTGAGCTGCGCTGAAGCCTTTGCTCTAATTAGACATAGAATATTTTGCAATCACATGTATGTTAGTAGTCGCGCCGTTATTATTTTGGGCTTGGTTAAACAACCAATCGCCTATTCACTCCAAAGATTTTAAAGATAATGCAGAGGTGGTTAAGCCGCAGAGCAAGAAAAAAAACGTAAAACATGAGATGTCTGCAGACAAAGCAATGGAGATTATGCTTGATCATGGTTTTTTGCCTCAATTGCCCTCGGTGAGTGTGCCTACCTTAATTATTAATGTGCAAAATTCCAGCAGTTCTCACTTTCAAGGCATTAATTTCCAAGAAACAAAAAAACCGGTTCTTCTGCATTTTTGGGCCACATGGTGTGGTCCATGCAAGCGTGAGCTGCCGCATTTTGCAGCGTTTGTGAGCTCACAAGATGTAATGGATGTTTACACTATCACCTCAGAGCTAAAAGACAGTGATACAGGTGCTGCAGACAAAATTTGGGATTTTTATAGCATAAACAATATAAGAGGTCTTAATGTTTGCACTGATTTTCATAACAAGTTGGCATCGCTATTTGATGTTAGCGGTATACCTGCAACCATTGTTATATCAGCCGATGGTCAGCTATTAGGAAGATTTTTAGGTGCAACCGACTGGGCAAATCCAGATTTGTCTGCTGCTTTGGTTTCATATTTGGGTTGATGCGTAATCCCAAAGGCAGCTTTCATTGCTGCTTTACGCGCAGCATGCTCTGCTAGCACACAGTCGTCGTCTAGTAGTATCTCATCTAATTTGTCCAAAGCAAGTCTGTCGCTTACAATGAAACCTACTCCCTTAAGTTTTTCAAAAAGATCGTGTAAATGCCCCAACCCAACATGTGCAAAAGCAAGCTTAAATTTTTCTTCATTTAGTTTAATAAGTTTTTGAACCCAGAGAGAATTTCTTTCAACAACAGAGGGCTCATTATCAATGATAAGCTCTTTTGAATAAAAAGATGCTAGCATGAGATGAGTGATAGTATGAGTATTTGCTATTTTTCCATTTTTACGTCGTCTTTTGCGTTCGCACCATCTTTCATAATCTAACCAAAGGGAAGATTGAAAAAATTCCTCATTTTTACCAAGGAGTTTTTCTAAAAAGACTCTAGATATGTTTTTATCTTTTTCTTCAAATTTTTCTAAAAATTTCTCTTTTGAAAAATATGCAATTCCATACCAAACAGAGCATTCTTTATCGATTGCTTTACTAATAGTGTTAATATCGATTGCGGCGCGATTATTATGATTTTCTAGAGAAAAAGCCTTTTTTTGCAGTGCAAATGTTATGCTCGCCAAATGATCATCCATGCCACCACATGCAGGTATTATATATGTGCAAGAGTTCCATGCAAATTCATAAATTTTTTGTAGCACTAGAGGATGCAGTTCTTTACCATTTTCCGTTGGCACCGTTATAATTTTTCCTTTTATTTTTAGATTTTTTGGACACATTTCATTAAAATGCCGAGAAAGGGAAAAATCAACTTCAGCATTATCATCTGCAATTATGCCTGCTTTTTCATACCATCGACCTTGTGAATCAAAAATTTCGACGAATACTCCATTTAGAATAACTATCTTTCATTTTTTGTATGCGTTTCTGCGTCATATAAGGTGTATTTTCAGTGTGCGGAAATACAAAACTTGAAAGCAAATTCAAGCATTTTTTTAATAGAGAATTTAGAAATAAAAATGAGAAAGAATTTGTCTTATTTTTTTTACGAGGCATATGAGACAAAAGCTCTCCAAAAATTTCACCTATTGCAAAATCCGATGCCTCAATAAGTTCTTGAGCCAATTGGTATGGCAACATGCACCCTAATGGAACATTGTGTGTAGTGCCCAGAATCAATAATTTTTGCCCCTTTGGAAATGTTATTTCATATATGGGCGGATTCGGATGTCCTGGGTATTGAGACAAGCGCATATCAGCATATGGATCGTATTGTACCTGAGAGGTTTGAGTGGCGTGCGGAACTACAGCAAGAGTATTATCCCAAACAATATCGCCCGCAGAAATTGAGATTGAGCCGGCTATAAAACCGGCTATAAAAACTGAAAAAAACAATCTAATCATTTGAATGTCTACCTAAAATAGTATGTCAATGTAGATCAATCGATAGTTAGAGGCAATATAATTACAATATCCAGTAATTAAATCCTGATGGTGGAGATTTGCGCCAAATCGCTTTCAGGTCAAACACCTGGCCTTGGGGCTTTAAGAACCGTCCAAAATCAGCGCTGGTGAACTGACAATATAAATCATGAGGCACGGCTCCCACAACACCATCATAATGGTTATCTACGGTTAAAACGGGCACTAGATTGTAATTGAAGAACTGACTTGCTTCTTTAGGGTCAGCACAGGCATCGTGCACATCAACCTGATGTCCACGCTTTTTCAACGCCTCAACCAAATCAACTACTTTAGTGTTACGCAAATCAGGAACATTTTCTTTAAAGGTTAAGCCTAATACCAACAACCGTAATGGGCGCCCTGCCCTTTGGGTCATTAGATCAGCCAATTCATTTGCCATTGATTCATTAATTGAACGACCTGCAAGAATCATTTGTGGGTCGTGCCCTAGAGACTTAGATGCTTGCGCTAGGTAATAAGGGTCAACACCGATACAATGCCCGCCCACAAGACCAGGTGAGAACTTTAAGAAATTCCATTTGGTAGATGCGGCATCCAACACGTCATAGATGGAAATGTTCATCTTTGAAAAAATTAGTGAAATTTCATTCATGAAGGCAATGTTAATATCACGCTGAGTGTTTTCAATAACCTTAGCGGCCTCTGCAGCTTTAATAGTTTTGGCTATAAAAATATTATTGTTATTCATTTTTCCATAAATTTGTGCAATTTTTTGCGCAATATCTGGTGTTTGGGCCGCAACGACTTTAGTAATTTTTTCAACGGTATGAACCTTATCACCGGGGTTAATGCGCTCTGGAGAGTAGCCCAGGTAAAAATCAACTCCAGCCTTAAGCCCAGAGATTTTTTCTAAAATTGGTCCACAAAAATCTTCGGTAACGCCCGGGTAAACCGTGCTCTCATAAACAACCACGCAGCCCTTAGTAATAATTTCCCCTAGAGCTGCTGATGCTCTACGCAATGGCTCAAGATCAGGAGTATTAGACGCGTCAACCGGTGTTGGCACAGTTACAATGAATACATCGCATCCAAGCATAGAATTAGCATCTGTTGAGACCTGCAAGCTGCTTTTCTTTAAAACAGTCTCTTCAATTTCGTTGGTGCGGTCGTATCCTTCTTTAATTTCGCGAACACGGTGCTCTGAAATGTCATATCCAACAACGACGTAACTTTTTGCCAAAGCAACTGCTAACGGTAGGCCTACGTACCCAAGTCCAATAACTGCAATTTTAGATTCCATAGTATTCCTTGTACCATTCAACAAAATTTTTCAGGCCTTCGTCTATATTGGTTTTTGGCTCAAACCCAAAATCACGACGGGTAGCAGTAATATCAGCAATTGTTTCTTTAACATCTCCAGGTTGCATAGGCATTAAATTGCGCACACCTTTTTTGCCTAAATGTTTTTCTAGCACATCAATGAAATGCATTAATTCCGCTGATTGATCATTACCAATATTGTATAAACCATAAGGAACATCACCTTTTGGAGGATGGCTTAAACTGCTTAAAATACCGCTCACAATATCATCAATATAGGTGAAATTCCGGCGCATCTGACCGTTATTATAAACGGGGATTGGTTGATCGTTTAAAATAGCGTTTGCAAAAATAAATGCAGCCATATCAGGCCTGCCCCATGGGCCATAAACGGTAAAAAATCGTAATCCCGTAGAAGGAATTTTAAAAAGGTGCGCGTATGCGTGCGTCATTAATTCACAGCATTTTTTGGTCGCGGCATATAATGAAATTGGGTTGTCTGTGCGGTCATCTACACTAAATGGCATTTTTGTATTTGCTCCGTAAACCGACGACGTGCTTGCATATACTAGGTGCTTTAACCCAGGTAATGCCTTGCTTAATTCCAAAATATTCAGGTGCCCTGTTACATTAGAATCAACATAAGCATGAGGATTTTCTATGGAATATCTAACACCAGCTTGTGCAGCTAAATGAATAATATATTCAATTTTTTGGTGCTTAACAGCTAAGTTGACGACTGATTCTTTATTGATAATATCCAATTTATAAAAGATAAAGCTATCGTAAGCCAGAAGCTGCTTTAACCGCGCATGTTTTAAAATGGGATCATAATATTCGTTAAGGTTATCAACGCCAACAACTTCCTTGCCTTGTTTTAAAAGCGCAAGGGATGCATGAAATCCAATAAAACCGGCACATCCGGTGACTAATATCATTTGAAATTTTCTATTTTTTATAATCTACATATTGTCATGAAAAATGCGCACAATCAATGGTTTAAGCTGCTTTTTGCAGATACTGATTTGATGACATTTTAATTTATGGATAGCATAATTATACAGAACTTTTATTTTTGGTATTTTATGAAAGAAATTTTTACAATTTTAGCTGTTCTATTTATTTCTTTGTCTTTAAGAGCTGCAGACGACGAGGACCCTTTAGAAATTGATCAAAATAATGGTGATGATAAGGTAATATCACGTCCCGGGTGTTTTTATAGTAGTCTGCAAGAATTTAGTCACGTAACAGGCAATTCGTTGCTGTATTTGGGTGCAGGAGGAGGAGTGGTAAGTGCATTTCTAAATTATGCTGCAGAAAAATATGCCAAGCCTTTTATCATTGGGTCACTTGCGTGTTTTGCAGGGGGGGTGCTTTTCAAAACTATTGAGCAAACGGTGAAAAATATGCAACGGATTGATAAATTAGCTCAAGAGGATCTTGACACCTATCCTAAGTCCTCAGTTAAGACAACAGAAGAGCAACAGCCCGGTTCGGCAACCGCAACCGCTCAAATTCTTGATGAAGACGTTGAATCAGCCATTAAGCCTCCAATCTCAGTTGTATCTATTTTGGTTGAGACGGCACCAATTAGAACTGATGACTGTACAATTCCGTCTGAAGATCCTTTAGCAGAACATAAACATAATCTGCCTTCAACAGAAGGTACGCCTGTGCCTGATAACGACAAAGATCCAGAAGATAATGACAGCGACACTTCTGATGATTGGGATGCAGCAAAAGTAACAATATCGCTTGTGCCAAAGGGAGCAGATTATAGTCTTACCAATGCTATGCAATATATAGGAAGGGTAACTACGCCTTACCTTTCTTGGCTGTATGGAAAACAAAATACTAACTAGGAAACAAACAAAAGGGCGTCCTGCCCTCAAATTGCTGCTAATTTAAATGCGTTTTGAATGCGGAGAATCTGTTTTTCGCGCTCATCCTCTGAATAAGCGCTTTCTACGCCGCAATACCAAACTGGGCGTGGCCATGCTCCATCATTTTCAAACCTTGCCACCACATGTACGTGTATTTGCGGTACAGCATTGCCAATACTGGCTACATTCAATTTTTTGGGATTATACAGCTGACGCATAACTGAACTGGCTAAACAGATTTCCTTCATCAATAGCTGTTGATCAGCTTCGCTTAAATCTACCAGTTCAATAACATTTGTATTGGGAACAAGCATTAACCATGGAAATGCCGCATTGTTGCACAGGCGAACTTGGCACAAACTCAAATTTGTGACATATGCTGAATCTGCTTCTATGCGTGGATCTACGCTAATTGTTTCTAATGCCATTAGGATATTTTTTTCCACAAAGGATCTTTAAGTAATTTTAAAAATTCTTCGTGTTCGTGGGTTTCATTTTCATTAACCGCAAATAGTCTTGGTTCGCGATAAACGCTGTTTGATGTAATTGCAGTAGGCTCATTAGCTGCTTCTGGTTTAAATAGCTCAGTTTGCCGGCCTCCCATAAGTTCAATATACACTTCTGACAGAAGCTGAGCATCAATTAAAGCGCCATGTTTTGTTCTTTTAGAAAGATCGATATTAAAGCGCTTGCACAAGGCGTCAAGGTTGGCAGGTTGGCCTGGAAATTTTTTTCGTGACATGATAACTGTATCAATCGCATCTTTTACTTCAAGAAATGGCAGATTCACACGAGAAAACTCTGCATTAATAAAACCAATATCAAATGACGCGTTATGGATAACCAAAGTCGATTCTTGAATAAACTCATGAAATTCCTGAGCAATAGAAGAAAACGTAGGAAAGTCTTTTAAAAAATCATAGGTGAGACCTGAAACCGCTGATGCACCAGGCGACACGTCTCGTTCAGGGTTAACATAACAATGGAACGTACGTCCTGTTGGTATACGGTGGATAAGCTCAACACACCCAATTTCAGTAATTCGATGACCATCTTTATGGCTAAGGCCAGTGGTTTCTGTGTCCAGAGCAACTTCACGCATATTTAATGAACCTTAAAAGTGCTATTTATCTTTCAATTTATCGCTAAGCGCTGAAAACGGAGAAACTGTTGCTTCTTTTTCGTTTTCATCAAATTCTATGTGGTCTCCTGTTTCCCCAGCAAGCTTTGGGGTTTCTGGCAAACTTAAGGAAAGATATTCTAATGCTAAATTTCCAATGTCATATTCGCCATCAACAAATACATCACAATCATCATCAGGGTGTGATTCTTCATAATCTTGCATGCGCTTTTTAGAAGGCACAAGCATTACAGTAAATTGCTCACTAATGCTGGTTGTCACAGGTTCACAGCTCACAACACTTGATTGCACCACAACCGCATTTAAGCTGCCATGTACTTCATAGGTTCCGTTAATTAGCTGCTTAACCTGAGTCTGAACGGTAAATGACTTCAAACCAAGCAAGTCAAAGACTTCCATAATTTGTTCACACTGCTCATTTGAGGCGCTAAAAGACATTGGTCTTCCGCGAAGGTGCGCTTGTTCTAAATCAATAACGTGGGAAAAATAATTCACAGATAAACCAAAATATAGAATGGCGGGAGTGACGGGACTCGAACCCGCGACCTCCGGCGTGACAGGCCGGCGCTCTAACCAACTGAGCTACACCCCCGGGTTTATTACCCTAGGCAATGATCTGAAACTAATCAATCGCCGTTTTTTTGTCAAGCAATTTTCAGCATTATTTTAAAGAATGCCCTGCCCTTTGGAATGATCATTCTAACAAACCTATAAATTGTGTTAGCTTTTCGCTTTCTACTTGCTTGAATTTCAACAAATCGCTATCTTCTTGCCATTGCTCAGGCTTAGCATTCTTATAAGCTTCATTTTGTAATTTTTTTTCTAAATGCTGCGCTTCTTTTTTAAGTGCCTCTTTTTTTTGAGACAAAATACTTTTAGCGCTTATGGTATCAAGTGCCGTATCAAAGGCCACATAAACAGTTGCTCCCTGTACGACACAAGGCAAACTGTTTTTAGGCGGCGTATCTGAATTCAATGTTTCAATTGAAGAAAAACGTGCCATTGAAGCTAGCACACTTAAATAGGCGTCAAATTTATTTTCAAGCTCAGGCTCAACCTTTATATACGCCTTAAGCATGGCACCGCCCGAAATATTTAATAATCCCTTCAAAGAACGCACTTCATCAATCAGGCACCACAGGGTGTTTGTGTGATTAGAAGCAAAATGAACTTTCTGCGCAGTGTATTTGTAGGCCGTTAAACACTCATGCATTTTGAAATATTTTGCTAAATAGCTGGTGATGCTTGGCATGATTGGGTGCAGCAAACTTAAATACTCAAATAAAGCTTGCATCGCCATTTTTTTTGTAGTGTCAGCTTGGTCACCTTGTATCAGCACTTTTAGTGCTTCTAGGTACTGATCACAAAATACATACCAAAAACTTTGATACAGCCCTTGTGCAGCAAGATCAAACCGATGTTCATTCAGATGTTTGATTGTTGTGTCCTTAAGCTCAGCAAGATGATTCGCCATCCATTGGTCAATGGGGTGTGCATCTGATGATGGGGTGAATCCCTGATCAAATTGGCAATCATTCATTTCTAAAAAGCGTGCGGCATTCCAAATTTTAGTACAAAAATTGCGGTATCCTTCAATGCGGCTTTCTCCAAGCTTAATGTCGCGCCCAGGTGCTGCTAGCGCAGCCAGTGTATAGCGCACCACATCAGAACCGTATTTATCCATCAAAACTAAAGGGTCAATAACGTTTCCCTTGCTCTTTGACATTTTTTGGCCTTTTTCGTCTCGGACAAGGGCATGCATATAAATAGTTTTAAAAGGAACTTCGCTCGTAAAGTGGATTCCCATCATAATCATGCGGGCTACCCAGAAAAAGATAATATCAAACCCGGTTACCAATGTATCTGTTGGATAATAGCGGCTAAGTTCTGGAGTTTTTTCTGGCCATCCAAGAGTGGTAAATGGCCATAAAGCGCTTGAAAACCATGTATCAAGCACATCAGTTTCGCGGCGAAGAATAACTTCACTGCCCAACTGCTGACGAGCAACTGCGTATGCCTCTTCCTCGGTCTTTTCAACAAAAATTTCTCCATTAGGACCAAACCACGCTGGAATTTGATGTCCCCACCAAATTTGACGCGAAATACACCAAGGCTGAATATTGTTTAGCCATTCAAAATAGGTATTTTCCCAATGCTGTGGCACGAACTTGATCTTACCTGTTTTAACAGCATCAAGTGCTGGTTTCGCCAAGACTGCTGCATCAACAAACCATTGATCAGTTAAATAAGGCTGAAGCTCAACCCCAGAACGCTCTCCATATGGTGTAGGTCCGGTAATCTCATCAGTCTTTTCAATGAATCCTTGAGCTTCTAAATCAGCAACAAAAGCAGCTCTGGCTTTAATACAGTACATACCCCGGTAAGCTTCAGGCGTGGCGTCATTCATATGAGCACGCTCATCAAGCACATTAATACGCTCTAGGTTGTGACGCTTCCCAATCTCAAAGTCGTTGAAATCATGGGCAGGTGTAATTTTTACCGCGCCTGTTCCTTTTTCCATATCGCAATAATCATCTGCAATAATCGGGAATGTACGACCTGTCAAAGGCTGAAGTACCTTACGACCAATTAATTTTTTATAACGCTCATCTTCTGGGTTAACCGCAACCGCCGTATCGCCGAACATTGTTTCTGGCCGTGTAGTCGCAATAACAATGTGTTCTTGTGGGTTATCTGCCAACGGATACTTAATATACCAAAATGGTTTTTTTTCTTCTTTAACAACCACTTCCAAATCAGAAACTGCGGTTAACATTTTTGTATCCCAGTTCACCAAGCGTTTATCCCGGTAAATAAGTTTTTCTTTATGAAGACGCACAAAAACTTCGATGACAGCTTTTGAAAGCCCCTCGTCCATTGTAAATCTTGAACGTTCCCAATCAGCTGAAATACGCAAACGTCGCTGTTGCGCCACAATTGTGTTGCCTGAATATTCTTTCCATTCCCAAACTTTTTCTAAAAAAGCTTCGCGACCCAGGTCGTGACGTGTAATTCCTTGTTCAAGCAACTGGCGCTCAACTACCATTTGCGTTGCAATACCAGCATGATCTGTTCCTGGCTGCCAAAGGGCATCAAAACCCATGGCACGTTTAAAACGAATCAAAATATCTTGCAATGTGTAAGTTAAAGCATGACCTAAATGCAACGAACCAGTTACATTTGGTGGTGGCATCATTACCGTATAAGGAGTTGCTGAATTATTCAAATCAGCTTTGAAAAATGATTCGGACTCACTATAGAGCTGGTCTTCAAACAATTGCGGCGTAAATTTATCAAGCATTTTCATAAGAATTTTGTATTTCATCGCATCATAGCGAATTACAACATAACTGTCATGAATTCCTATTAACCTTTTTTTACTCTCTGGTGTCACAATGGTATTTAAGTAAAAGAATATCAAATATTATGAAAATTACATGGATTATCTTATTAAGTATGTGTCTAAGCACCCTAAGCTCTGCTTCAGGTGGCGGAGTTATGCCTTCTAGTTGTGCAAATCCTGGATCAAACTCACGTAAAGTTTTTAACGTAAAAAAATTGTCAGCAATGAAGCAATTAATTACAAAAAAGATTGCTCCCGGTTTATTAAATATTCAAAAATATAATCCGTCAGGTCAATTAGGAAAAAAACTAAAGCCACTAAGGCAAGCTTTTAGCAAAAATCAAATTCAGAAAAAGCTATTGGCACCCGTAACATTCTTGATTGCTGTTCAGCAAGGTAAAAAGAAGACTAGCTCTGCTAATTTTGAAAAAGCACTTCGTGTATTTATTCAGAATGTAGATGCTTACATGGCTAAAATTTCCACCTATCAACAATTAACAAAATCAGTGAAAAACTCTAAGTTACATAAAGTTGTTAAGAGTACATCAGAGCAAACTCTCCGTCTTGCAAAAAAATTGCATAGCGATTACCAAAAGCCTTTGGGTGCTTACGGCACTCCTTCTGTGTATCCTGCTCCTGGCATTAGTACGCAACATATGGGGGGAGCTATGATGCCAAACACAGCTACTCGCCCGATGGCTTGGCCACAACAGGGTGTGTACCCTCCTTCTGGCATGATGCCAGGTAGAGGTCAGCAAGTTGTAGGTTTTGGAACGCAGCCATATTCGATGCAACCTGGTGTGGTGCCAGGAACAAATGGTAATCAGCAAAACATAGATCAAAGTGCGCAAAATTCCGTAGCGCAGGCTCAACAAAGTATCAATTTAGGTAATCCTAAAGGTATTTCTCAAGATTCGCATCTGGGAATACAATCAGCTCTAAACGTAGATCAAAAAAATACTTCCTCTTCACAACCAATTGCGCCGACACAGGTTGGTAATCTGGCTTCGGCAGCGCAATGTCCATGTGTGGGACAAACAGGAGCACAAGCTTTATCTGCAAATGCTGCAAATTCTCAAGGAGTAAATTCAAGCGGAGGCGCTGCAGGTGCTGGTAGTACTGCGAATTCTCAGGGGGCGAATCTAGGCGGAAGTGCTGTAGGTGCTGGTAGTACTGACACAAAAGTTGCCGATAAGGAATTACTAGCTGCAGAACAAAGTGCAGCTCAACTTGCTGTAGAAGCAGCTAAAGCAGCTGAGATTGTGCTTGAAATGGCAAAACAATCCGCTGAAGAATCCGCTGTGGTAGCTGAGACTGCGTTAGAAAATGCAGATCAACATGTTTCCAATACGACCCAAGAAGCAGAAAAGAAACAGCAAAAAGCCGAAGAGCTTGAGATAGCTGCTCAAAATGCCAAGAATGCAATTCCACCTTCTGCAACTGGAGCGGCAATTAGTGAAGATGGAATAATAAAGGTTCATTCTAATCTTTCAGGTACGGATACTAAATCGTCTCTTGCAAATGCGACTTCGTCTTCTCAAGAAAATCTTGATGGTACTAAAGTTATCTACGTTGATGCGAATCATTCTGTACTTATAAAATCTTCGGCGAACCAAGTCGTTACAACTACTGACGTAACCACTCCAACACCTCAAGCTGCGGCTGCGCAAACAACACCAGCAGATGTATCACAACAGCAGTCAGTTACCGACACGCAGAAACCAGAAAGCTCTGCAAGCGATGCTCTTTCAGACCTAAATAATTTTAGCCAAAGTCAAATTGACTCTACCTCTACTCCCGCTCCTGACGCATAGCATGGTGCATGGCGACTATACCACCTGTCCATTTTTCATACACACAAGTTGAAAAATCTTGCTTTAATATCATCTCACGTAAAGCATTGGGTTTTGGAAACTGACGAATACTTTCTACTAAATATTGGTAGGCTTCTCTATCCTTAACAAGATGTTCTCCAATCCAAGGTATAATGCGAAATGAATATAGATCATATAATGGTTTTAAAGGACCTTCAGGTGGTAAAAACTCCAGACAGCACAAGCTTCCTCCTGGTTTTAACACTCGAGCCATTTCTGCTAATGCTTTGTTTTTATCAGTAACATTCCTAAGACCAAATGCAATTGTCACTCGGTCAAAACTAGCATCAGCATAGGGAAGTTGCTCTGCATTTCCAATATGCCACTTAATACTCAATAAGCCAGCATTCACTGCTTTGTCTTTACCTTGAAGCACCATACCATGGGTAAGGTCACAAACAGTTACGCAAGGCTCTAAATAAGCTTTATCTTTAGCTATTCGTATGGCAATGTCTCCCGTGCCTCCTGCAACATCTAAAATCCGCATATTTGGCTTTAATGCTAGGTTATCAACAAATGATTTTTTCCAACACCGATGCAGACTAAAACTCATAATATCGTTCATTAAATCGTATTGATTTGAAACACGTGAAAATAGTCCGTGGACAAGGTCAGTTTTTAACTTAGATTTAACGCTTTTAAAGCCAAAATCAGTATAGTCAGTGTTGTGGTCGCGTTCCATATATACAGGCTCATAAAGCTAAGGCATAATGCTGTAGCTTAGCATAGGAAAAAAGTATGGTAGAGATTCTTCTGTTTGCAGTGTTATCTGTTTATTTGTTTTATCGTTTGTGGAACGTGCTAGGCACGCGCACTGGCAATGAAAAGCAACGTCAATGGTCACGCCCAGAAACTAATGAAGATAATGTCATTATTTTGCCTCAAAAAAACACACCTCAAAAAACTGATTCAGAAATTGTCGTTAATGCGCCAGAGCCATTTGTTGGTCAACTTAAAACTATTAGAAAATCAATCAAAGATTTTACCCTTGATCGCTTTGAAGCAGGTTCATGTAACGCCTTTCGCGCGGTTGTGCAGGCTTTTTCCCAGGGAAACATTGAACGTTTGGAACAGCTGGTCGGCCCAAAGGTCCTGAAAGGTTTTCAATCTGCTATTAAAGCGCGTGTTAAACAAAAAGAAACAATGAACATAGACATAAAAGACGTCGACGTTGAAATTGAGGGTATTATCTTAACAAAAACAATTGCTCAAATTTTAGTTCGCTTTACCAGTGATCAAGTTGTCACCACAACGAATAAGGCCGGTGAAATCATTGATAACACCAACCTTATTACAAACCGTATGATTGACCGTTGGACCTTTGAAAAAGATCTAAAAGAAGCTGGTCCTATTTGGCTATTAGTAAAGACCGAGAGCTTGGCCTAAACTGCTCCAAATGCTTGTATTTGCTTTTTTAAAGCTAGCCTTATTATTTTTCTTCGAACCAATTTATTTTCTTTGTTACAAGCATAGCAACTGTAATAAGCGCAAACGTACCTAAAGCGCCAACCAGAAGTGCAAAATCTTCTAAACGTAGCACAATAAATAAGTACGCATACAGACTTACAAGCAAGCTTACGAACAGCGTGCGTTCAGATTTTTTGTGTATAAGTCCAAAAGCGTAAAAAGCTATTTGAGAGATAATAGCAAATGATGATATGCCATATGCTAATTCAAACGACATATGTTCAGCAAAAGCAGTTAATAAAAGCGAAAAACACAGCAATGAACAAGCCGTTATGCAGTATTGAAAAATATGAATTTTAGTTCTTTTCACTACTTCAAATAAGAAAAATACCAAAAAAGTATAAAACACAAATAAGAAACTATATTTAGTGGCCCTTTCCGCTTGTTGATAATGATCTGCAGTTTTTAAGAAGCGCACACCTAATGACTTATTAAACGTCCCTGGCCCTTCGTGATTTACTTTTTTAATTTCAGTTAGGTCAAAATGACTAGGAAAACTAGTAGCAAGGGACGAAATTTGCCACTGAGCTTGAAAAGCCTTACTTGTAACATTCTTTGTGTTAGGTAAAAATTGCCCAATAAAGCTTGGGTCTGCCCAATTTGCTTTTATTCCAATTTTATTTGATTTACCTATAGGCGTAACATTTAGCGTGTCTGCCCCTTTTATGTTCATGTGCAGCTTTATATTCAGTGGCAGAGCCAGATTTGTAATGGCTAATTTTGCGTGTGCTCCTGAGTGTTTGTTGTTCAGCGCATCACTCCCTGAATCAACAGACACTTCGTGGCCGTTTACATTTAGCATGATGCTGTTTAATCCACGAACATCATCTAGACAAACTGCTAGTTTCGCTTGGCTCCAGTGCAAGACTTTATTGGCATCTTTGTATTGCTCAGGAGGTGAAAATAGGCAATTGATTTCAAGTTCAGCTAGGTAGACAGATACATCAAAAATTCCTCTATGACGAATTTCAGGAATGGCATCACTTGAAGACTCAAGCTGCTCAGGCAAAAAGACCATGTGTCCCTGCACATCTTTTTTTTGAGCATCTGTATACGGAACAATCAAAAGTGGACCTAGAATAGTTTGTGGGCCTGCCCATGCTAAAATAATATCTTGCTCTGCCTTGTTTAAAAGCTGCTTTCGATTGTGGACTGTGCTATTAAGCCAAAAAGAAGAATATAAAAAAACTAAACCAACGGCGAATATTGTTGCAAGCTTTACTGCAAAGTAACGAGATTTTGAATTTGAAGGAGAAGAATCGTTTGTCATTTTTTTACCCATCCGAAAGATAATTTATTCTACATAGAATAACTATAAAAGGGTAATTTTATTTTTCATTACCTAGCTATATATTTTCATTTACATAATTAGATATATCAAAGCCAATAATATAACGTGCATTCTCAAATCGATAAACTTGATTAGTGCAAAATTTTCCAAGCTGTACACAGACTGGAAGATCCAACTTTGACGATTGATAATGCATTTCTATATCAACCCACGCAACACTGGGATTTTCTTCATCAGCTTCGATATTCTGCACCTTAATTTTGAAGAGATTCTGCTCATTTTTCACCGTTTTTCCGGGTTCAAGCAAAATATTTTCATTCTTTCCAGTGAAGGTATCAACAATGGCAAGTGACACAAAACCAGGAAACTTAGCCGCATTAATAGGGTAAATGCATAATAAAAATAAAATAAAACGTTGCAAAATTTGCTTGTCCACGTAATATAGGGAATTATTATTTTTAAGTTTGCCACATGGTAGAATCTACGGAAAGCCTGAAAGATCAATTAATAGCGATTCTTGATGATAAGAAGGCTGAGCAAGTTAGCATTATTGATTTGCAAAAAAAATCAATTCTTGCTGATTATTTGCTTATAGCTTCAGCTCAATCATCTCGGCAATTATATGCTATTGCAGAACACATAGGCATTGAGTTAAAACGACAAGACATAATGCCTATTATTGATGGGACTCCTCCTACTGATTGGGTGGTGGTTGATGCTGGCGATATTATCGTGCATTTATTCCGCCCCGAAGCAAGAGCATTTTATAATCTTGAAAAAATGTGGAGCACAATCATTACGCCCGAGCAAGATGATGAGGCGCCCTCTTCTGCTGTTCATTAATGAAAATCCAAATCATTGCTGTGGGGTTGCTAAAAAGCGGCCCCGAAAAAGCTTTGTTTGATCAATATGCTAAACGTCTAGGTTACAAATTAAAAGTTATTGAAATAGATAGCAGACAAGATAAGCAAATACCTGCTTCAGCTTACCTAAAGGCCTTATCTGAAAAAGATATGGTTATCATCTTAGACGAAGGGGGAGAAAATCTTTCAAGTCGTTCTTTTGCTCAAAAACTTGAGACGTACAGTCAAACAGGAAAACAATTAAGTTTCATTATCGGTGGTGCAGACGGGATCCCCGAAGAGGTCAAGCATCTTGCATGTTTTCGTGTATCATTCGGAAAATTAACTTGGCCGCACCTTTTAGCGCGTGTCCTACTTGTAGAGCAACTTTATCGCGCTCAGCAAATTACAAGTAACCACCCCTATCATCGGGACTAAGCAATAATATCTGGCCTTAGCATTCCGTGAATTTTAACAACTTGGTCACGAACTTCGTTTTTTTGTTTTTTGATTCTGAAAAAATCCATATTTAAAACACCAGACTTACTACGGACAGCGCTATCTAACTGATGATCGAGATCGGTCTGTTGCTTCCTAAGCTTTTGAAGCTGCATCTGTAGATTTCCTACTTCACCTGAAACCAACATACTAATCTCCGTTTATTAAATTACTATTATAGTTGTAGGACGATTTTTAAAAATTTCAATAGAAAAATTAATAAAAAAAAAACTTTTTTGTGTAAAAGCTTGAGAAATGGTGCCCAGAGCCGGAATCGAACCAGCGACACAGGGATTTTCAATCCCTTGCTCTACCGACTGAGCTATCTGGGCAACATAAAGATGTTTATAACCCGAAATAAGCGCCTTGTCCAGGCACAAAATATGTACTTTGCCAAAGCATTGCTAATTCGCTAAATTACAACAAACACATTTCCTATATATTCATGATAAAAATTATAAGATCTTTTAAATTCTTGATGCTAATGGTTACTCTGGGCGTGCTGGCTGGGATTTCACATCAACCAGCAGTGTTAGAATTTGCTCGTATCTTGAGCGATATTTTTATGCGCCTGCTAAAGCTAGTTAGCCTTCCTATCATTAGTTTTTCTTTGCTTGCTACGCTAACTGGCATGGGAAAATGGTCTGAAATAAAAAATCTTGGACAGCATGTTATTCGCTATACAGTCATCACAACTCTATTATCGGCAGTAACCGCTTGGGCGCTGTATATCATTGTTGAGCCAGAGGCTGCGATTCAAGTAACTGTTAATCAGGATATTGCAGGGATAAAAGATGCATCGTATTTAAATGCCCTGCTTAATATTTTCCCTAGCAATTTATTACAACCATTTTTAGAACACAACGTTATGGGCGTTATGTTCATTACAATCTTTTTAAGTTTTGCTGTAGTGCAATTACCAGCAGAAAAACGTGATTATTTGCACCAGTTATTTGATAGTCTATTTTCAGCTATTATGGTGATCATCAGGTGGATCACTGCATTGATGCCATTTGCCGTATGGGCATTTATTGTGGAATTTACCCAGGAAGTGCAAAAAGGCTTGAAAATTGGAGAACTTGCTTCTTATCTGGGGATTATTGTGGCTGCAAACCTTATTCAAGCCAGCGTTACATTACCCTTAATGCTTAAGAAAAATGGCATTCCTCCACTGCAGGCATTAAGAACTATGCTCCCTGCCCTGTCTTTAGCTTTTTTCTCAAAATCATCGGCTGCTGCCATGCCTCTTGCTATGCAGTGCAGCCATCGTTGCGGTGTAAGTAATAAGGTTAGCCAATTTAGCTTTCCTTTGTGCACCAGCATAAACATGAATGCATGCGCTGCTTTTATATTGATTACAGTATTATTTGTTGCTGAAAATTACGGTGTTCACTTTACTTTCTTTGAACGAATTTTGTGGATCGTTATGGCAAGTATTGCGGCCATAGGTAATGCAGGTGTCCCTATGGGATGTTTTTTCTTAAGCTGCGCCTTGCTTACTGCTATGGGAGTTCCAATTACGATGATGGGGGTGATCTTACCCTTTTATGCCCTTCTTGATATGTTGGAGAGCGCTATTAACATTTGGTCTGATGCTTGCGTGACGCTGATTGTAAATAAAAAAGCCGAGTAAGAAACCCGGCTTTTTATATATAATTTTGGCGAAAAAAGTCTTTTTACTTACTTTTTTTGGCTGACTTACTCTTACCTTTGCTCTTGCTAGATTTTCCACCAGCTTTACTCTTGCTAGATTTTCCACCAGCTTTATTGTTTGAAGCTGCAATTGCTTTTTTAGCAGCCGCTAATGCGCTTTTCATTGCACTTTCTGCTTTTTTCTCTGCTGCTGCCATTGGTTTCTCAGCTGCTGTTATTTTTTTCTCAGCCTCATGTGCGGATTTTTTCTTTGCTGCTGCTGCCGCTTTTTTCATGCTTGCTTCTAATTTTTTTGCTTTTGCGATTGATTTTTTTAGCGTTGCCGCTGCTTTGTTAGCTGCATCAGCTGATTTTTTTGCTGTAGCCCCCTTTGCCTTGTTCGCTGTAGTTGCAGCTTTATTCGTTGTTTTTGTGTTTTTAACTAATTCTGCAGTTTGTTTTTTACTAGCAGCTATTATTTTATTGGCTGCAGCTTCAGCCTTTTTCTCTGCTGCTGCATCAGCCTCAGCCTTTTTCTGTGCGGCGTCATCTTCTGGAGGTGCGGCTGCACTGTCATCATCTGCGGTTGCAGCACTATCATCATCTGATGTCGTACTAGCGTCATCATCGGCGGTTGCAGCACTATCATCATCTGATGTCGTACTAGCGTCATCATCTGCGGTTGCAGCACTATCATCATCTGATGTGGCGCTAGCGTCATCTCCGCTGCCATCATCGTCGTCCGAGGCATAGATAGTGCTGCCGTAACACAAGATCCCCAATAAAAAATAATAAATGACTTTCATAAAACCCAACTTTCTTTACGTCTAAACAATCGTATTCAATCTATTAGCCAAACATTTTTGCAAGATCTGGCAATTTATCTTGCATTTCACTTGCTTCTCCTTCTGCAAGAGCAGAAGTTTTCTTTTTGGTTGAGCTCACTGCACTCTTGGCGTCATCGCCGCCCTCATCGTTTAGTAGATCTTCAGCAGATTTTGCTATGCCGTCAAGATCTGCGTCGCTAGAATCACCGGGTTCAGCTTCATTTGGAGTATCAGCTGTTTTTGGTTCATCATTTTCCGTATTTGAATCGTCTGCTCGTTCGGAATCGATGGCTGATTTAGAATCCTCTCCATCTTTGCTATCAGAAGCCACGTCGTCGCTAGCTAGCTCTGGGTCTGGATCGTATAAATCCGTAGCGTGTAGCACACTTGCGTAACACGTAATTCCAAGCAAAAACCGGTAAAGTATTATCATTAATAATAAATTTTTATATATGCTTAAAATAACTATACAGGCTGAATTATTAAAAAAGTGTTGATTTTAGAAGGGGGATATACTTAAAACGTATAAAAAAGAAGAAACGCTGTAAATTATGGTATTCATAGTGGATTATATTCATAAAATTTGAGTGTATAATCTGTATTTACAAGTTTATATATTAAAAATATTTTCTTTATAATTATAAGTAAATCACACGAAACAACATGGTGTTGTGTTTTTTTATTACAAAAAAGCCATATAAAAAGCCCCCATCGAATAGTTTTTCAAAAAAAACTTAAGAATCAGTGAAAAACCCACTTGTAGAATTGGTAAGACGCGGTACAATAAAAGGAGGTAAAAATAAAGTTGATTAGTTATGCCAAAAACAAACTTAGTCCATGATGAATTAGAACTACGTCCTCGCATCAGCGTTATTGGTGTAGGTGGTGCTGGTGGAAACGCCGTTAATAACATGATTCGGGCAAAGCTTGAAGGTGTTGAGTTTTTAATTGCAAATACAGATGCTCAGGCGCTTACGCAGTCTCTTGTTCCCAAAGAGAGACGTATTCAGCTCGGTCTTACTGTAACTCAAGGGCTTGGCGCTGGTTCAAAACCTGATGTAGGTAGAGCTTCGGCAGAAGAATCAATTGAAGAAATTTTAGAACTTATTAAAGGCAGTAATATGTTGTTTATTACTGCAGGTATGGGCGGTGGTACTGGTAGTGGTGCAGCTCCTGTCATTGCTCGCGCCGCTAGAGAAATGGGCGTGCTCACTGTAGGTGTTGTAACAAGGCCATTTAATTTTGAAGGGTCACACCGTTCACGTACAGCTGAAGGGGCAATTGATGAGCTTCAACAGTATGTTGACACCTTAATTATCATTCCTAATCAAAACTTATTCCGTCTTGCTAATGAGCGTACGACTTTTGCTGATGCATTCAAAATGGCTGATGATGTGCTTTATTCCGGTGTGCGTGGAGTAACTGACCTAATGATTATGCCAGGCCTTATCAACCTAGACTTTGCGGATATTCGCGCTGTAATGGCAGAAATGGGCAAAGCAATGATGGGTACTGGTGAAGCAGAAGGTGAGCGTCGTGCTTTAGATGCAGCAGAAGCAGCAATTTCCAACCCTCTTCTAGATGATGTATCAATGAAAGGTGCACGTGGTGTGCTTATTAACATCACTGGTGGCTACGATATGACATTGTATGAAGTTGACGAAGCGGCAAACCGCATTCGCGAAGATGTTGACTCAGAAGCGAATATTATTTTTGGTTCAACTTTTGATGAACGCTTAAATGGTAGAATGCGCGTATCAGTTGTTGCAACGGGTATTGGTGAGCTTGTAACAGCAGCATCACAGCAACAGCGAACCACAGCGACTCCACCAACAATAACAAGGCCAGTGACTAACGGTAATGTATTCTCAGCATTTTCAGGATTTAATCAGTCTGCCACTCCAAGCCCAACAACTTATACAGAGTCTGTTCATGAGTTAGCGCCGAGTCAGGAATACCATCAACAACAAACAGAAGGTACGTTTGAAAATTTTGAAGAAACTTCTGAAAACCCTAGTATGCAAACCGAAGAAGATATTTCTGATGAAATTACTTCAAAGGGTTTTGCAGACCACATGCAACCTATAGAGCATCAACATTATGAGAAAAAAAGAGGCCCTAGCCTTTTTGAGCGTTTTACTGGTGTTAGCAGAAAAACTTCACAACAAGGCCCAATGATTGAAACAAATTTTGCTCAACAAACGTCTCAGAAAAAGGATGATCTTATTGATATTCCTGCTTTCTTGCGACGTGGTGGCTAAGGGTTGCTAATATTTTAAATCTCTACAAACCTGCCCTAGGGCAGGTTTTTTCATGCGTTAACTTACTACTACTGTTTACAAGCGTAACGGAACCCTCGTAGACTTTTAAGGTGAGGCAGTTTAATTGCTTCTATTCAACCTTTTAAGATGGAGAGTATATGAGTAAATTTTTGACTAAAATAGGGATGTTAGCCCTTGCTTTTACAAACTTATCGATAGTACATGCAGCTGCTGAAACACAGTCGAGTTTAAATGAGCTTGCTATTGAGATAGTGAATGCTCCCGCCGCTGCTACTTTGACAATTCAAAAATGTGTTTTAGATTTTTCGTCCACTACAACTACTGCAGCTTCTTCTGGTAGAATTGCCGTTTATTTATTATCTGAAAAAACTAACAGCACATTAGATTTTATAGATATTGCATATCTTACTTTTGAAGGAATTGCTGCTGGAGCAAGAAAAGAGCAAGCACGTTTTGGAAAACTAGCTCCATATTTTACTGATAAAGATGCCGTATACACGAATTTTTTGCAAATTGCAGGCTCTATTGAAAAGACGCAGCATGAATTAAGTGTTTTAGCCAATTTGAAAACGTGTACAGCTTTTGTGCAGAAAACTGTTACTACTGACCTTCCAACTTTATTAACCAAGTTGAATGTGTCTACGGAAGATCAAGCAGATATAACATTGCTGGCCACAGTATTTACTCCAATGTTTGCGAAGCTTCTTAATAAAACATACAAGGGAGCTTTAGCAGCTGGGGCAGCATTTAATGAAAAGTCTAGCTGGTGTGGGTGTTTTGGAAGTAGTGATGCTGTAGTTGATCATAAAACCACAACGAGTGGTCACACTGCAGTTCCTGCTGTTGATCCTGATAACAAATCGTAACTAATAATAATTATTATTAGTGAAAAATATGACTACATATCGCGCCATTGGTTGTATGACTGGCACATCATGTGATGGGCTAGACTTAGCATACATGGAAACCAATGGCGCAGATATGCTAACTTTTGGCCCATCTGAAACTATTCCGTTTCCGGCTGAGTATGGCAATCTTTTGCGTGAGCGAATAAACCTTAAAGCACCTGTTCATTTTATGGATAGTGAGCTATCTAAAACTATTGCTGATTTTCATGTAAAATACATAGAAGAATTCATGATTAATAATCAACTAACTGTTGATGCTATTGGTTTTCATGGGCAAGCAGTTTGGCATGATCCTACTAATCAATTAACAGTGCAATTAGGTGATTGTCAGCACCTTGCAAACTCAACTGGCATAAAGGTTATAGGACAAGTTCGTCAAAACGATGTTAAAAATGGCGGCCAAGGTGCACCGCTTGTGCCGATATATCATTTAGCATTGGCGTCTAAATTGGAAAAGCCAACTGCGTTTTTAAATATTGGTGGTGTTTCAAACATAACATTTATTAATGCTGATGAAACTCTTGTCGCTGGCGATACAGGGCCTGGAAATGCCTTGATTGATGATTGGGTTATAAAGCATACAGGAACTCCTCAAGACACGGATGGTCGTTATGCTGCCCAAGGCACTGTTGATAATGATCTTCTAAACAAGTGGTTACAGCATTCATTTTTCAAAGAGCCCTTCCCTAAATCCTTGGATCGTATGGAATTTCATCAGGTGCTAAATGACTGCAGTGTATTATCGCTTGAAGACGGAGCAGCTACCCTAACTCAATTCTCTGTTGAAGCTATTATGAAGGGGCTGGACCTATTGCCAAAGCAGCCAAATCAAGTGATTGTATGTGGTGGAGGGTGCCATAACCCAGTGTTAATGAACGGATTGCAACAACGTTTTAAAAATTTGATTGGCGCATCCGAAATTGATTTGAATCCAGATGCTATTGAAGCCCAGTTAATGGGATATCTTGCAGCACGCTTTTTTGAAAATCTGCCTTCAAGCTTTCCCACAACGACAGGAACAAAGAGCCCAACTATTGCTGGAGAACTATTTCTTCCTGAATGTATCTAAAGTAACAACGTTTGAGCCATCTTTAGGAATTTCAGCAATTTTATCTTTAGGGGCTTTATCACCCTTAACAGTTTTGCCGATAACCTCTTCAGGAGCATCTTCATAAATTGGACTAAATTGTAGGCCAAATTTCACCGAAGGATCCACGAAGCTTAAAAGTGCGCCATAAGGTACATAGAGTTTTTCATGATTATCATCAAAGCATAGTGTGACAGAGAAGCCATTCTCATCAGCTGCCAAATCCCAAAATTCATACTGAAGAACAATGGTAACTTCATCACCATATTGATCACGCAGATAGTCAGGAACTTCTACGCCTGGGTGTTCTGTTGCAAAGGTAATGTAATAATGGTGATTACCTGGCAAACCATTTTTGACTGTGTAGGATATGGTTTTATACACAACCTCACGCAATGCAATTTGTACCATTGCTTCGTAATCTAATGGGTCTTGTGCCACGGACGTACTCTCCTTAAGTCCACTACTAATAGTGGGGGATATTCTGTTGCAAGGCTACCCCCCAAGCCCCTAAGAGGTCACCGCTTCAACAAACAGAGTTTGTTTAGGCAGCAACAGCAGCACAAACCTTACGGTCCATGTTTGCAGCAACTGGAGTAACAAAACCAATACGGTTGTTGTTAGCACCAACTACTTTTTTCTCTCTACGAGTGTTCATAAATGTGACACTTGTAATGTTTAGTCCGATAACGACGGTACCATGCCGAGCGAAAGATCCATCTTTACCACGCGTGTCGATCCTATGTCGCCCCCATAAAAATGGTGGAGGCGCCGGGTACCGCCCCCGGGTCCACTACGCCTATTCCATAAACCGTTTATCGCTATAGATGCAAGCATCAGTTTAAATATAGTAGCTTCTGTAAATATTTCAAGGATTTGATTGCATTACTTCTGGATATGTTGATGAGCTGTGACCGAGCTTAGTAATATATTGCCATAATAATGGGGGTATTCCTCACCACCTGGTCGATTTGCTTCAATTTTTAAGGCTTCTGGGTTTAAACTAAATCCATCAATTTCTAATAAATAACACTCGTCAGAATTAAAGAATTTTTGCCAAATTCGCTGCCATTGGTGGTGAAGGCTTAAATGAATAAAGCCGTCTTGCTGATCAAGATCGGAACCTAAGAATACTCTTTCTTTTTGAAAGTGCTGCCATTGAGTGGGGCTTAAAATTTTGAAAAATCTATTTTCCATATACTCATTATTTTTATAGGTAGCCTCACATGCCGCCAACACAAGAGTAACCACGAGCCAAAAATTCTTTTTCATACGGAAAGTATAAAGGTCTAGGAATGGTGAATCAACGACAATTGCATAGTGTGCAACCTTACGTTCTCAACTAGCTCTTTTTTATAAAATTCGTTAATTCTTTTTTTTATCCGATTTTCTATAATGTTTGCTGATGGAGTTTCAGGTCCCAACCATAAACGTGACATAGCAAAATAGAGATCGCAAAATATTTCATCTCTAAGCAATATTGAATCTGTTTGAAGTTTTCGGTAACTTTCAGTCCCTGTGCCTTTAAGCTCAACCATAATAGTAAGGTGTCCAGCCAAATCTCCCCTTTTTATAACTGGTACGATCATGACCGGAATCATCAAGTATGGTAGACGAGAAATATATCTGCGTTGAATTTTTTCTAAATAGCTTCCTTCTGAGGATTTCTTTTTTCTATTTTCCTCATTAGTTATTGCCGCCTCAGCCTCTGCTGCATGTGCATCCGCATTTAACGTGCAGTAGCTTATGCTCAAGAGTATGATACTTATAAGGTAGCTATTGATAATATGCATACAAAATTGGTTTTTACTGTCCTTTGTGGTACTTTCTATTCTATATCGTAAATTATTAACAAATTATGTCTGTAGCTGATCTAAGCCTGCGATCTTTAGAAATTTTCCGTGAACTTGTTGATACGTATGTAGAAACAGGCGAGCCAGTTGGCTCTAGAACTTTATCGCGCCGGATAAAAACTCCCTTATCACCCGCTACTATTCGTAACGTCATGGCTGACTTAGAAGAAGCAGGTTTATTGTATGCTCCTCATACGTCAGCAGGTCGCCTTCCCACTGCAGAAGGATTAAAGCTTTTTGTTCATGGGGTTCTAGAGGTTGGTGATATAACTGAATCAGACCGACTAAAAATTGAAGACCACTGTAAATCAGCAGGTAAAAGTGTTGAAGACATTTTAAAACAAGCAACTGGCATGCTGTCAGGATTGTCAAAGTGCGCAGGGCTTGTTATGGCGCCAAAATCTCAAGCAGCACTTCGACATATTGAATTTGTTCATTTAGGGAATCAGCGGTCATTAGTTGTTCTTATTAGCCAAGATGGAATGGTTGAAAATCGCCTTATTGAACTACCTGACGGCATTACCCCGTCTATGTTAAACCAGGCATCTAATTACATTAATGCTCATTTTTATGGAGCTACTTTACAAGAAGTTTTTCAGCGCATTCATTCCCAAATGGATCAAAATAAGCATGAACTAGACCAACTTACACAAAGGGTAATTGAAGCAGGAATTGGTGTATGGAGCGGAGATAAAGATAATGGCTCTCTTATCATCAAAGGCCAAAACAACTTGTTGCAAAATGTTCAGGAAATGAATGACCTAGAGAAAATCCGTGGACTTTTTGATGTAATGGATACCCAAGAAAGTTTGCATAAGCTACTGAATGCATCAATTGATGCAGAAGGAGTACAAATTTTTATAGGTGCCGAGAATAATTTGTTTTCTCTGTCGGGCTGCTCCATGGTAGTATCGCCCTATACAAATGCTCAACGCCAGGTCGTTGGTGCCATAGGTGTGGTGGGACCAGCCAGAATGAATTACGGAAAAATCATTCCACTGGTAGACTACACAGCAAAATTAGTTAGTCGTTTATTAAGTTAAGGTGAAATATGGATACACAGGACGTGCAAACCCCAGAAGAAACAATAGAATTAGTCACTACAGAAACTGAAGTGCTGTCTGAGAGCGAACGTACAATTCTAGAATTAAAAGACCAACTGCTTCGTGCATTAGCAGAAAATGAGAATACCCGGAAACGTGGCCAAAAAGACAAAGAAGATGCTCTAAAATTTGGCGTTTCCAACATGGCACGCGATATGATTGGTGTAGCAGATAATCTTCGTCGTGCTTTAGAAAACAAAGCAGAAAATGCTGCAGCCCATGCCGAAGCTTTATTTTCAGGGGTTGATCTTATTTTAAAAGACTTAGAAGGTATTCTAGGGCGACATGGCGTTCAACGTATTGATGCTACTGGTCAACAATTTGACCCTCATTTTCATCAAGCAGTGTTTGAACTTGAAACTGATGAGCACACTCCAGGTACTGTTGTGCAAGTCATGCAAGATGGTTACAAAATTCAAGACCGCCTTCTAAGACCAGCTATGGTGTCGGTTGCAAAGGCTAAACAACAAGGCGTAGCTTAGTTTTTCATGGCTGAAGGCAGTTTACAAGCGCCAATCCGTCACATTATTGATTGGGAAAGTGATGCCTTCTACGATGAATCAGCGCTCGACAAAGAACTACGTCGTGTTTTTGATATTTGCCACGGATGCCGTCGGTGCTTTAACTTATGCGATAGCTTCCCTACCCTTTTTGACCTAATAGATGCAACACCTTTGGGTGAATGCGATGAAGTTAAAAGCGAAGACTTTGCCAAAGTGGCAGATGCATGTACCCTCTGCGATTTATGCTTTGTGAACAAATGCCCCTATGTGCCACCGCACCAGTTTGATGTTGATTTTCCCCACCTGATGTTGCGCTATCGAGCGACCCAAGCTAAAACTCAGGGCATTAATTTTGTTGATAAACAAATTAGTAAAACTGACCAAGTAGGACCAATTTCAGTAAAAATGGCCCCGGTTGTTAACTGGGCAACTGCAACGTCAAACAAGCCCGTACGCAAAGCTTTAGAGGTGGTCGCTGGTATTGATGCAAAAGCAAACTTGCCCACTTACGCCAACAAAACCTTATGCCAACAGGTTGAATTAACACCCTGCCCTGTTAATATTAACGGCCCTGCTTATGGCCAAAAAGCTGTTTTGTTTGCCACGTGTTTCGGTAACTATAATAACCCAGCCATTGGCCTTGCTGCCCGAAAAGTACTGGTACACCAAGGTGTTGATGTTGAAGTTGTCTACCCTGGTTGTTGTGGCATGCCTTTGCTTGAAAAAGGTGATTTGCAATCAGTGGCTGATCAAGCTGTAAAAATAAGCAATGCCCTTGCCCCTTACGTTGAAAAAAATATTCCAATCATTTCAATTATTCCTTCCTGCAGTTTAATGCTGAAATCAGAGTGGCCTTCGTTACTGCCTAAAAATGAACAGGTGCAACGCTTAAGCAAGCAAGTTATGGATATAAGCGAATATGTTATTCATTTGCACAAAAAGCATACCTTAACCCAAGGTTTGGAATGCCTAGAAAATAAAGCGGTAACGCTTCATCTTGCTTGTCATAGTCGTGCTCAAAATATTGGCGCAAAAGCCGCCGAAATGCTACGTCTTATTCCAAACCTGACCGTTCAAATTATTGAACGTTGTTCTGGACATGGTGGTACCTGGGGAATGATGAAAGCCCATTTTGAAACAGCACTGAAGGTTGGAAAGCCAGCAGCTAAGCAAGCCATAACTTTCGATAACCCATTAGTGCTTTCCGAATGCCCTTTGGCAGCAAAGCATATTTTGCAGGGTATGGACCTACAATCAACAGCAAGTCAAAGTGCCTATTCAACTATGCACCCAATTGAATTATTAGCTAAAAGCTACGAGATTTAAAGTTTTCTGAAAATTTAGCTGCCTCCTTATTCGGATCAGTTTTTTTCCAGTTTTTGATCTCTTAAAATAACATGTTCTTGAATATAATTTTTAACTTTGATAGTTCTGTCATATTTAAACACAAGAATACGCCCCATATGAAGGAGATAGATATAAGATTCAAAGATACTCAATAATCCCGACATATAGGCAAATACAATAAATGCAAGAATATACCAGTGGTTAGAGTTTAATAAATTTTTAAAGGTGGGGAAGGTGCTTTGGGTAAAACGTGATGCTTGCATGCTTGCCTCCTTATTCTACACTTACTTAATGAAGAAGATTGGTTTTTCCCTTATTGCAGCTGACGGCTATTAGGTAGCACTTTTGTATAATTTCACGAAAGGGTATTTTTCTTTAATTTTTCTCGTGTCGGAGCGCAAACTGAGTAAAATCATTAGAGAGCGCTTCCTTCCTTCAGAATCGTGTTAAGAAAATAAAGTAACTTGAAAATGCGGAAAGAATACAGATTTCCTCAGTCTTTCTCTTGAATTTTCTGTCAAGTTTAAGTAGGTTGATAAAGTGCGTCCTTAGCTCAGCTGGATAGAGCGGCGGCCTTCTAAGCCGTAGGTCAGAGGTTCGAATCCTCTAGGACGCGCCATTTCTAATGTATTACCTGTGACATGAGGTTTCATGAAGACCCTGGTTATAATCCCAGCTCGCTTAGAATCCACCCGCTTACCACAAAAAGCTTTGGCAGATATTTGCGGAAAACCCATGATTGAATGGGTTTTAAACCAAGCAAAACAAAGCGCTGTTGGTGATGTTGTTGTCGCAACCTGTGGACCTGAAATAGCCAACGTTATTGAAAAAGCCGGTGGTCGTGCGATTATAACCGACCCTGCCCTGCCTTCTGGCACTGATAGAGTATGGGCAGCATACGTTGCTATGGGTAAACCAGCTGTTGATGTCATCATTGGGTTGCAGGGTGATTTGCCACTATTGAATCCGAGCTTGCTCCATGAAATTTTAAAGCCCTTCCAAAACCAAGAAGTTGATGTGGTAACTCTTGGGGTCTCTATCACTGATCCTGAAGAAATTACAAATCCAAATGTGGTTAAAATTGTCATGGACCAACCTCAAAACAACATCGCAAGGGCAATCTATTTTTCACGTGCTGCGGTTCCCGTCAATGCTTTGGTTTATTACCACCACATTGGTATTTACGCATATAGACCCAAAGTACTAGAAGCGTATGTTAACTACCCTCCATGCTATTTAGAGCAAACAGAACGTCTGGAACAATTACGCTTTTTGCAGCACGGGTTTCGCGTTGATGTAGCTGTTGTCGATTCGACTCCTGTATCTGTTGATACGTTATCAGACCTAAATCGTGTTCGCGCAGCTGCTCCTAACCATCAATAAAGGATTACTAATGAAAAATTCAATTTTACTTGTTTTTGCCTTAATTTTAATTGGCGTTGGCATATTTCTTGGGGTTGGCATTCGCACAAAATCAAATATTATAGAAAAGCCAATAACGCTTTCTATGACGGAAAAACAATCATAGAATGAATGTCTGATGAATCCAGCGCAATTAAAACGCCTATTCAATGCTATTAAACCAACATCATTGTGGTTTTTTTTAATTTCAGCGCCCATTGCTTTATTTTACGCTTTATACATTTCTCCACCTGATTATCTGCATGGAGACTTGGTCCGTATTTTGTACGTGCATGTTCCTGCAGCATGGTTTGCGGTTGGAATATACGTAATCATGGGGTTCTGCAGTTTTGCAAGCTTAGTGCTTCGATCTTCTTTTTACAGCCTTTGTGCCCAAAGCCTAGCACTGCCAGGGTGCGTTTTGACTGTTATCTGCATGCTAACTGGCGCCATATGGGGCAAGCCTGCCTGGGGCACTTGGTGGGTCTGGGATGCTAGGTTAACGTCGGTCGTTGTGCTTTTTTTCCTTTATGTTGGGTATATCAATTTTTGTGATGGAGCGTTGAACAAGGCGGCTAGCGTTTTAAATGTTGTGGGGCTTATTAATGTCCCCATTATCAAATGGTCTGTTGATTGGTGGTTTACCTTGCACCAACCATCCTCCTTCTTTTTAACAAAGAAACCAGCCATTGCCACTGAAATGCTTGTGCCATTACTGCTAATGACTGTTGTGTTTGCTAGTTGGACATTGGCGGTATTTACAAGAAGGTTTTTTGTAAACATGGAAGAATTCCAACGGAGGCATAGTGGAATTTTATAATCCTTTTGTGGCACTTGCTTATGCGCTAACCTTTGCCTTATTAATAGGCATTCTCTATGGCCTTTGTAGAACTCAAAAAAATGAGCCCTAAAGCCAAACAACGTACCATTCGCCTTGTCCTAATCTTAAGTCTTGGAACAGGTATTTGCCTTTTTCTAGTAGGCGCTTTGCGTGAAAATATTGTCTACTTCAAAACACCATCTGAACTTTTGGTTTTAACAAATCATCCCAAAAAATTACGCCTTGGGGGCTTGGTCGTCAAAGGTACGGTGCATTCAAAAAATAGCCAGCACAACTTTATGGTAACAGACCAAAAAACCACTATACTCGTTATGTACAGCGGTCGTTTGCCTGATCTGTTTCGAGAAAATCAAGGAATAGTCGCTATCGGAAATTACAATGACTCAAAAAAAGTATTTACAGCTACTCAGCTTTTGGCAAAGCATGACCAGTATTACAGACCACCAAAAATAACTTATTAATATAATAATTGTTGAATAAGTGGTTGTATTATATTAACCATAAGAACAATACAGCATTTTACGTTAGCGAAATCACTATGGTCAGCATCAATAAAATTCATGTCTTTTGTCTTTTTTTATGCATGAACATAAATGCTGCTGACTTACCTAGCTCATCATCAGTAGAATATCTTGAGCCATCGTTGCACGAAGAAATGCTTGCTTCAATGAAGAGTAAATTTGAATATGATTGGAAAAGCTGTTTAACTCTTGACGCAATTGCTAGAGAACATTATGAAGAAAAAGAAAAAGCAGGAACCACTTGTGTTTATAGCGAGCGTCTTTTAACCGACTCTTTATTGAATGAGTTAAAAAAAATAGCTCTTGAGCTGAAAGCTCGAATACCAGATGGTTCTATTTTAATACAAGTCGGTCGTTCCCCTTGGCTTTTGCAAGAAATGATGAAGGCTCTTGACCTAAACGTTAGCTGGATAACATTGCCTTTTAGCCATAAAATAGGTTTTGCAAGAACAGAGCATGACTTAATTAATTGCCAAAATCACACACCATGGAGTACTGAAGAATTACCGGAACCTCAGAAAAGCTGGGTGGCTTCCTATATTAAATTCTTACAAAATCAGCTTCTAGTAACTGCAGCAAAGCTATCTCCTTTTAAGGATCGTATTTATATCGTGGACTATATCGCTAGCGGAGAAAGCCTTCAAGACGCACTTGAATTAGTTAACAAAGCCATTGGAGTAGACTTGGGCATAAGGAAAGTTGGATTCAGTCAAGATGATGAGCCTTATCCTTATTGGAACAAAAATCCGACAAACATATTTTTGACAATAAGTAAAACTCTAGCAAACAGCATGATGCTAAAGCATACAGTAAGGGCGGCAATGGTTGAAAAATATAGTCTAGACAATCGGAATCCAGATAGTTTTTTTGAAAATGCGCATGGTCATACTTTTTATCCCACTGAATGGGCCGATCCTGTTGCATTAGCAAGAGTTTCTGAGCCTGCTCCTTTGACATTGACCGCGCTTGCAAAGCACATCCAAATTATGGCATATGCCAAAGGAGAAGTAGCTGAACTTCGTTATATTTCACCGTATCTCAGCTACTGCAGTCTCGCTTAAATTAAGAGTCTAACTCTCTAATGTTTTTTCCATTTCAATCCATTCACGCGCAGTTAGGCCGCTGTTTTCTTTAGTGACCACTTCTCCGCTTAAACGCCTGCGCAGTACAGCAAGCATTTTTGCAGAAAACACTGCAGCGCCCATGCGATAATCCATGAAAGCATCGTAAGCAAAAGGCACCCACTTTTTTAAAACATCAATCATCACATCTGCGTATGCTTGAATTTCATACTGAGCATGCGAATCAGCCCGAAGCCTTAAAAAGTGCATAAGGTTATGCAAGTCAATTTTCCAATACCACTGAGTATAGTAATTCACCGGCAAATTCATACGCGCCAATTCACGAGCAAGGCCCGGACGATAATCGTCACCTTTTTCATTTAAAAGGTATTCGTACGTATCGTAAGCTTGCATTGCGTCGCGTTTTAAAAGATCCAGGACTTTCTGTGCATATTCAGGCTCGAGTACATCACCACGACCTTGGTGATTAATGCTGGACTGCGCTGCCATATTTTCAATATTTGGCATGTAAAACTCTCTATCGAGAATCGAATACCGTGCTGAATACTCGTTTACATTGGCTGTGCGATGGCGAATCCACTGACGTGCAATAAAAATTGGAACCTTCACATGAAATTTGATTTCGCACATTTCAAAAGGCGTAGTGTGCCAATGACGCATGAGGTAATTAATCAACCCTCGGTCTTCACTTACTTTTTTTGTGCCCTTGCCGTATGAAACACGTGCTGCTTGAACGATTGCGGAATCATCACCCATGTAATCAACCACGCGAATAAATCCATGATCAAGCACCGGCAAAGGCTTGTATAAAATTTCCTCTAACGCTGGAACAGTTGCTCGCCTTGTTTGATATGACTCAGATGCTTGCTCAGCAAGTTCTTGAGCGTTTTGAGTATTTAGGTGAACAACTTTTTCCATAAATATTTGTATTTTTAAATAGGTTACAAGCTATACTAAAAAAGATTCTGCAAAAATCCAAGGGAAAAGAACCAATGATACCAGCGAGTAAGATGATAAAAATGCGTGCCCTAGACACTACTGACCTTAATCATATGGCAGAACAGTTGCGTGACGGGCTTTGCCCTATGGTTGCCATGGTACATGAAAAAAATAGTTTTACTCTTTTGGTAAATCGTTTTTGTTGGAATCATGAAGATAAACATGAAGGAAAGCCTTTGCATTACCGTTCTCACGTCGGATTGCTTTTTCGCCATGTGCAGAGCGTACAGCGCAAGGGGTTCGAACAACACTCTCATGATCGTATTTTAAATTTGCTGCATATTGATGTTAAAAAAACGTCTAAAGACACGTGGGTGCATTTAGTATTTTCAAAAGGTTATGAAATTCGCCTAAAGGTTGAAAAACTGGAAGTTTACCTTAGTGACCTCCATGACCCATGGCCAACACGTTCAAAGCCAACCCATTTACACGAACACATAGCAGAAATGGTTGCATAACTAAAACTTCATTTCGGCTTCATCTGACTCTTCTGAAAACCATCTTTTTTGGAATTTAATAACTTTACCAAAAAGCGATGTTTTTTCATGTCCTAAATTTGTCATGGATGCTTTTAAGTTCTCTATAACCTCTATAACTCTCGAGGAATCCACATGTTTGTACTGCATATAATTTTTTATGTGAGCAAAAGATTTAGCAAAACTTGCAGGTTTTTCAGCATGCTCTGTTGCATGATAGTCAGCAAGACTTAACAAGGCATCTTGGTCATGAGGAATGCTTTCCTCAAGTACATTTAAGGCTGCTGAAAAGTCCCTGCGGGCACTATCGTTATTTGCAGTGATAGCAGCTCTTTCATAAAGTGCTGAACCATAGTAGTTACCCGCTAGCAACTTACTACGAGCATAAGCTTCACTAAAGTAGTATATGGCTGTTGGAGTACCTTCTGGGAAACAAACACCGTTACGTGAGCAATTATCAATAACAATCCCAGCACCCAGAAATGCATCTACATTTTCAGGCTCAAGTTCAAGAGATTTTTGGTAGTATCTAAGTACGGTGGCAGAAAAACGCTCTTCATCAGTGCATTGAGCAAGTGCTATGTAGGCGCGTGCATTTGGAACAGATCTGACAATGCGCTTCAGTGCCTGTTTATACTGAATAGGCTCTAAGACAGGGCTAGATGTTTGCTGATCAATTTCAAGTAATACAGTCAAAAGAGGTGAGCTGCCGCTTAGCGCTAATCTTTCAGCACCGCTTAGGACAGTTCTAACTTGAGGGAAATATGCTTTTACTTCATCATCTGCAACCATTGCTGCAATATGGAAAATGGCACTGATGTCTCCATCAATATTTGCTGGTTTAAGCATAATTCTAAGCGCATCATCGCACGATTGAGGCAAGTTTATTTTTGGTACGCCATAGCGATATGCTAAAGCTGTACTAACCCAAGCACAAATTTTTGCACCACCCGTAAGTACCTCTTTTTCGGATTTTTTGAAGTCTTTTTCAGAAAGATCATAAGAATGGGATTGAACTGCCACATCCGTTAAAGTTCCTTCAAGCGCTGCAACCCTAAAAGCTTCGCGGTTTCTAATAAAAAAATGATTTGCTGAAGACGTATTTGAGCTTAAATCCATGCCATCCTCGCATTCTGTGCTCGAAAACGCCACGCTTACAATTAAAAATATTGATACTAAAAATAGTGGTAATGACTTTTTCATAATTTAAAATTCCTTTTATCTCTCTCTAAATTTAGTTAGATATGCTTAATTTAATGTTAAAAGTTTTATTAAAATTATAATTCGCGTTTATATATGCTTGTATATTTTAACGATTTCTTAATCACCCAACCATTAAAATCATAAGAGTAATGTATAATATGCATAGGTCATGCGTTTATTTACCACAGGTGGTTGCGGTTTTATAGGATCAAACTTCGTTCTTGATTGGATTAATGAAAAGCGAGAGCCGTTAGTTAATGTTGACTGCCTTAACTATGCTGGGCAGCTTGCTAACTTGAATGAGATTGAAAACAATCCCTTATACACTTTCATGCACGGCAATATCAACAATCGATCCCTGGTTGCAAACACCTTGGCATTTCACACACCTGATTGCGTTATTCACTTTGCTGCTGAGTCCAATGCTACTGATGCTCTGCAAAAACCTGAGCAGTTTCTAATTAACAATGTCATCGGGACTTTTAATTTACTTGAGGAAAGCTTAGCCTATTGGAAAAATCTTCCGCAAAATGCTCAAGAAGCATTCAGATTTATTCATATTTCAACTGATGAAGTCTACGGGTCACTTGGTGACAACACTGGTGAAGCTGTTTTTTACCAACCCAACAGTCCATATGCAGCAAGTAAGGCAAGTGCAGACCACTTTGTAAGAGCGTATAATCACACTTACGGTCTTCCAACGATTACTATTCATACAGGAAATATTTATGGTCCCAGGCAGTACGGTGAAAAATTAATTCCAACCATTCTTCAGCAAGCCTTGGCAGGACAACAGTTGGATGTGCACGGTAATGGGGAAAATGTGCGCGATTGGCTGTATGTTGGAGATGCAGTTGCAGCCATTGGCCTTATTGCAGAACACGGAGTTCCTGGTGAGACTTATCACATTGGTGCTGGACAAGAACGTTCGAACCTAAGTCTAATTAAAACTATGTGCCAAATTTTAGAAAAAAAGGTTGCACATCCTGGAATTCCTTCTTTTGAATCACTTATTCAATTAATTCAGGATGGGGTAAGTAATGAGATGCATTATAGTCCCAACAATGAAAAAATTAGCAATGAACTAGGATGGAATCCTGATACCTCATTAAACGAAGGATTGGATACGACAATCAGTTGGTATTTGCAACATTGGCCAACAGATTTAAGGGAAAAAATTTTGTGATTATGGCAACGACACTGGTGTGTCTGCCTGACTTCTCAAATACGCAATTAAGTCTGCCCGTTCTTGTTGGCTAGAAAGCCCAACAAATGACATTTTAGTGCCTTTTATATATTCCCGCGGTTTGTACAGATAAGTATTAAGGGCTTCGTAATCCCATTTGCCACCGTGCGATTTCATAGCTTGGGAATAGGCATAGTCTGCAGCATGAGCAACCATACTCATAACAACTCCCCATAAATTTGGGCCTGTTCTATGCGGCCCTCCCTTTTCAAAGGTGTGACACTGCAGGCATTTTTTTGCAACTTTTTCTCCGTTTGCAACGTTCGCCTTAGCAAGTAATGAGCCTATTGGTTCAAGTGATTTTTCCTCCCCACCAGAACTTGAAGAAATTTGAGCCTCCCCGTCAATACCCAGAATGTTCTTTTCCAAAAACACTGGATGCACCAACCCTTCAGCAATCAGATGGAAAACTTGCATACATAGTAAGGCCACCAAAATACTTGCAAAAATTTTATTAAATTCCAAATTGTTCATAAAAAGAAGGAAAAACTAGTCATATGGCCATTATCTCAACGTAGCAAGGCAAGGTAAAGGTATTCTTAACAGGCTTGAGAAATTTTATCATAAAAAAGGCACTTAGCAGCCAAAGTGCCAATCATTGCTTTGCTTATTGGTGAAAAATCAATAGTACTCATGATAAGGGTTACGCTTAATAAGCGTTCAGGTGCGCGCTGCATACAAAGCTGGGCCAAATAGCCCCCCATTGAAGTACCCACTAAATGCGCTTTTTGTATGTTATACGCATCTAGAATGCGTATAACGTCATCGCTCAAATCACGCAAACCATAAGGTTTTGCCATGTAGTTAATGTGCGATGATTGCCCCACATCACGATGATCATAACGAATCACAAAGAAATTTTTAGAAAGCTGGTTGCAAAAGCTATCACTCCACATGATTCCCTGCCCAGCCACTCCCATAATCAGGATAAGTGCAGGATTTTTTTGGTTACCAAAATTTTCAGTCCAAAAATTAAGCGATTCTGCTTGAATTATCTGTTCCACAGGTGGAGCCTTAATCATTTGCCATGATAGATGTCATTAGTGGGGACCAAGAGCCATCGGTTGCACCTTTTTGCGTAGCAATTCGCCTGCGATTTCTACCAGTTAAATCAATCATATCAATTTGGCTTTTATCACGAATGCTGCCTTCACGAGAATACATAATGTATCTGCCATTGGGCGACCAAGTAGGGCTTTCAACCATGTACCCTTGAGCAATCAAGCGCTCGCCAGTACCATCAGGAGACATCACGCCAATGTAGAAAGTGCAGTCTACCTGCTTGGTGAAAGCAATCAAATCACCACGTGGTGACCATGCTGGCTGGAAGTATCTTGATCCACCTTTTCCAAAACTAATGCGCCTTACATTTCCGCCGCTTGTATCCATGACAAATAGTTGAGGTTTTGGTCCGTCTCTGTCAGACACGAACACAATCTGGTTACCATCTGGCGAATAACACGGAGATGTATCAATGCAACGATGTTCTGTTAGCTGGTCCTTTTTTCCTGAAGCCACGTCCATTATATAAACCGCACTGGCACCATCTTTTTCGTAGCTCATAACAACTTTGCTGCTATCAGGAGAAAACCTTGGAGCAAGAGTCATCCCCGGAAAATGTCCAAGTTCTTTCGGTGAGGATTTATTTTTCAAATCCATAATGTAAACGCGTGGCTGTTGATTGATGTAAGCAAGATAAGCAACCTTTTGTGCATCCGGTGAAACACGCGGTGTTAGCACCAAATTTTTACCATCAGTTAACTCCTGAGGGTTGAATCCGTCCCAATCCATAATCATCATACGTTTTTTAGGATTTTTACGGTCATTGTTCATATCTTCAATAAAGACAATTTTAGAATCGAACACACCTGTTTCACCAGTTGCACGCCCGTAAATGCTATCAGCCATAATATGGGTCATACGACGCCAATTCTTTTGCTCACCGTTGTATGAAAGCCCCTGCATTTGCTGCCCTGTTAACACGTCAAACAAACGAAAACTTATGGTAATTTTATCAGAATCTTTATCTTTCCGTTTGACTTCTCCGTATACTAAAAAGCGAGCTTTTAAAGGGCGCCAATTGTTCATGATGGGACCATCTTTTACTAAAGAATCGACCGTTTGCAAAAATGCTGACTTCCCAATAGCAACGAATAGTCCGGATGCTTCGAGGTCATTAATAAGAACCTTTGCAATACCTTCGCCTAAATCAGTCTTATCAGCGGTAACAAACCCATCAGGGTTGTTAAATTCAACCACGGCAATGGGGTCTGGGCGCACGTCTCCCTTAGTGATTTCAATTTTTAAAGCATGCAGGTTGGCAGTGAAAAATAAAATGGCAAGGCAATAACGGATCATACAAGGAAAATTTACAGTGTTATATGTCAACCATAGCAAAATTATATACCATACTTAAAGGGGGTAATACTTTTCAATAAAATCAGTAATTGCTTTAAAAAACCGTTCTGCACTATGTTCTAAAATTCCATAATGGGTAGCATCAGCAATGTCTATGCGTTGTTTTTGGCAAGTGAGAGTCGCCATTAATCCGTCAGCATCACCGCACAGACTGGCTGTATCATACTCTCCACGTAACACAAGAGTTGGACATTTTATTTTTGATGCATCCCTGCCCCTTAGTTCCCTATCCCATAAACCACACCAACGATCACGAGATGCTATGCGGTAGCTTTTAATACCAGGGTTAAGTTTGCTCGAATCACTAGGATCCGCCAATTCTTGCCAAGCAGGATTCTTGTAACTGTAAACAGGTCCCAAAAGGATTAGCTTAGAAACCCAATTTGAATGGGTGGCAATGTAGCCACTAATGCTGCTACCCCAAGAAAATCCAACTAAAACAATAGGTACACCGGGGTGTCGTTCATTTATCATCTGAACCACATCATCTACATCTGCTGCGGCATCTGTGTGGGTAATAAGCGGACGCCCAGCCATAGAGGGGTCGTCCATTTCATTTGGTTTTGATGATAGCCCATATCCCCTGAAATCTAGCGAATACGCTGCGTAACCTTTTGCTGCCATGTATGACAGCATGGTTGGTTTATCTTGCGCACATGGCAAATCAAAGATAATGCTAGGTAAGGTCGCCCCATGCAAAATTAGCACAACAGTTTTGGCTTGTTTTTCTGGTAATTTTTCACGAACGGCAATTTTACGAGATGCGTTAATAGTGCTGGGTGTGTAAATAATGGACAAAGGAAAACTCAACTTTCTTCGTTAAATATATGTTTAAAGCTACTTTCTTCCCCCAAGGTCTTTCCAAACTCCTTTGTAATATTTATAAGCTTTCATTAGATTTAATGGTGTGCCCTTTTCTTCAGGTGTTAGCGGAGACATATCAGGGAATACGTCTTCCATTTCTTTGATTTTTTGAAGTATGGAATCGTTCTGACCATCTACTTTATGCACAAGAATAATTTCGCGCCAAATACTTTCGAGATACTGAAGCTTTGTAACGGGGATTTCTGCAGATATTTGCGATGCCATTAAGCTCTGTCTTGCATCATCAACACCTCCTTCCTCTAAAGAAAAACCACCACTTTCCATATGAGAACAAAAAATATTTCCGGTAAAAATTATCCCAACTAAAGTCAATATTATGAACATAGTGTTTTCTCATTTTTTGTAAATTAAAAGTCTATATTGCTGTTAGTTAAATAACATAACAACAGAAAAATTCCCTTCAATTTATAGTGTGTTAGATTTTTAAAGCTTACATTTCTGATAACGAGATAACTTCTCTGGCAGCAAAAATATTTTCCACAAACATCATTCCAACTAGCATTAATGGGTTAAACATACGTTCGCTTAAAGACGGTATAAGAATGATCTGTCTCCAACCACCTGCCCCACTGATAAGCTTGCGCAAACAACAGTTTTATCAGATGGGTTGCAGGTTCTGAATTATTGAGAGTGGCTAAATTTACTCATCTTGAGCAGATGCTTCATTTTGTTCTGTTACATTTCGCATCAAAGCCAAAAGGGCGTTCTTAGCATCGGTGTAGTATGTACATGCTTCAGTGGCTTCGCATTCTGTGCCGATGTTGTGCAGTGTAAGCAATGGACTTGCGCCCAATTCTGTCTCCATTTGTTCAAAGAGCTGTATCAAATTACTATTTAATACATCTCTAACTTCATCATTTTCAGCGAATACAGATTGAGCTGACATTGTTTGAAAGGTCGTTGCATTTATGGCTCTTTGCTGGGTTTTTTGTAGCTGTTCATCAAAATTTTCAGGTGTATCAAACGCAGCTGGATCTCCGGCTGCAAAACTACTTCCAACAAACATTATCCCAATTAGCATTAGGGTTTTAAACATAGGTCCTCCTAAAACGGTAAGCTTGGTTAAATGACTGATTATTTTAAAAATCAGCCTATCTATATGCTAGCGAGACGTTCGTTAATAAAGGGTAAATGAAGAGACTTAGAAGTCGTCCAAAAAATTTGTAATTTGTTTTTGGAAGCTGTCTCTTAATTTAATAAATTTGGGGGTAATGTCTTTAAAATGTTCGCAAGCAGCTACAGCTTCATCCTGTGTTTTGATCGAATACAGCGGAAATAACGGCTTTCCACCTGTCTCGACTAACATTTCGGCATATTTTTGCTCAAAGATAGAGTTAAGACTCATTCGTTTGTCGCTTACTGCACTAACAGCTTGAACAGATAGTTTTTCAAGCTCTGTTGCGAAGATAACTATTATTTTCATTCGTTTATTTTTTGAATTAGATAATCAGGTGAGTCCAATTCATTTGGATTCATCGTTGCAGCAGAAAAAATACTTCCAATTACGATCATTCCACTTAGTATTAATGTTTTAAACATGCGATCTCCCAAAACCGAAGGTTCGGTTGAAATCCTCAATTATCGGATAATTAATCTATTTATACACTAGAGAAATCATGTTAATATAAGGTAAAAAAGAAATAAAAAATCTTTATAGGATTTTTTAAGCTTCTTCATCATCCAAGTCAGTTGTTGGATTTTCAATAAGTTTAGGAATATCAATAGCTTCTACTGGAGGGAAAAGATATGCTTCGGTGGCAGTCAGTAAAAATATACTAGGTGAGCCTACTCCAAGTTTTTCTGCTAATTTTGTTTTGTGGAAAACTTCTTCATAGACATGTTTACTGGCTTTATCATGCAAAAGCTTTTTAGTGTCTAATCCTAACTTTTCTGCTTCTGCTATAGGGTTATTTTGCGCGCCTTCAACCGCGTTATAGGTAAGAGCTAACTGAAAAGCCTTCTGAGGGTTTTGAAGAGATGCTGCCCATATCAATTCTGCTTGGCTGCTGGATTTTTTGCCAAACATAGAAATAGGAATAAGGTGAATTGAGCAATTCATGTTTGCTAGTGTTTTTTGAATATTTTTTAAATACATAATGCTGTTAGCATCTGTCATATCAGCAAAAATCACTAATTCTTTTTGAGCAGGACTTGAGTAAGTTTTTATACTAAATCCAGCTTTTAGAACATCAATCCGATTTTGGAAAATACTTTGCTCTAAGCTTTCTTTTTCATTTTCAGCGCTCTCATTGGCAGCTTCATTTAAAAGAGATACCAAGAAATGCGGATTATTCTCAGATAATTCTTCAAGTGAGTTTTCCAGATCATCTACATCTATAGTATGACTGCCTTTTGTGTATACCCACCAACCAACACCTGCAGTTGCTAAAAGGTTTAAAATGGTCAAAATTGTAAGAAGTCTAAAGTTTGCAAACATAAATTAGAAAATTTAAATTTTATGGCTTCATCTTAGGACATGCCTGAATAATTGGGCAATGGCTATTCTTCATTCTTAATGGCATCAATTTTCTTTTGTGTTAGGCCTAAGGCATGCGTAATTTGATCACCACTACAGTCGCCTTTAGCCAAAAGGCTTAGTAAGTGACTCTAAGATCCTCAGTCATTGCACCTAAGGAATTGATCATCATAATGATTTTGAATGACAATTGGTGGTGCATACCTTCAAGAATTGCCTCATATCCATCAATTTCATCGTATGCCAGAGAAAGGTATGATAGCAGTTGGAAATTTTCTTGCAGCTCTAACGCACTGCGCTGAATAAGATCAAGGTTATGAATTAAATCAATAATATCTAGCTTAAGCCCCATGTTTAGCATGCCGTGTAAAATGCTAACGTAGCCAGCAAGATGCAAATCAAGATGTGTTATCGTGTATAAAAAATTTTTAAGCCCAGTATTTTTGTCCTTTAATATAGCAACAATTGTTTCTTTGTCATCGTCACTGAATTTTGCAGTGATATTTTCTACTTTAAGCAATTCATCAATATTTAGTGCATTTAGATGTTCCGCTAACTTTTTACAATTGCTCGCAAATGATCCGGTTATTGCCTTGTATAATGCATAAGTAATTTTACCTGCCTTTGGCAAATTCATAATAGCTTGGTGGACTGGTTCTTGCATGGTCGCCGGGACGCAGCGAGCAATTTCTTCTATGCTGGGATTAATACGCTCTGGTCCTGTTAGTGACTGACCAAACCCAAAACTGGTATTTAGTAATAATAACAATAAAAATACTTGCATTCATTTTGAGTTTATATTGATGCCCAGTTTAACTATTCACCAATGCCTCTTAAAAAGCAGTTAACTTTCTGCGCTTATTTTTTTAGAAGAGTAAAATTTTATCCAGCTTAACGGATTAAATGGATTAAAAGTCAACTTGTGTTTATTAGCAATTTCTTTTTGCTTTATTTTGTTCGTAGGTGTTTCTGGTTGTTCTTCCTGTTGAGATTGAGAAGTCTTCTTCTGCTCTTCTTGTTGCTTTTTCAGCATCCTCTTATGTTCATTATGTTTCTTTTTCCACATTCTTTTTATGGCTTCTTTTGCTTTTCTTTTTTTGTTTTCTTCTTTTTCTTTTTCAGCTTCCGCTGCTCGAGCAGCAGCCTGTACCTTTTGCCATTCAGGTTTTTCCAAATCACCATAATAATAATAAACGTACTTTCGATTTGGCAGTCCTTGTATTGTATGAGGGGGGTACGATCCAAACATAACATGTCCACAATCAAAAAGTGTTCTGGTGAATTCAGAACAAGACAATTTCGTACTCAAGCAAACTTTTCTACCATCTTCTATGCGCTCAAGGTGCAACGCATTTATTCTGTATAAAGGGCTAGAATATTGTTTATGACCGTATTCGTTAGTATAAGCCTCTGAAAGATTAATCAGGTTTTCTTCAGTTGAACGAAAAGAAATTTCCCCAGGTTTATGGCAAATTGTACGGCACTTTATACCGTTTATGTATAAGTTTGTAACGGTAATTTCTGCCTCCCAATTTCCATTTTCAGCTAAATCCTCCTCGTCTTCTTCTGTTTTTTGATAAAGCTCTGATTGGCACAACTTACACACAAAATCAGCACGTGTTAGGTGTGTTTTCAAATCTAGAGGGTAATATAAGTCATTCCCATTTCTTTGGTTTATGTATAATTGCTGAACAAGTTGCTGTTCAATGACCCCGTCTCTTTCAAGAGTAATTCCATGTTCAGTATGCCTAACAACAGAACCATCTTTTAATATAAAGCTTCCATCCCACTTATGAATGTCTTTCCAATACGATCTGGCAAAACTTTTGGCGTGCTTATCTTCAAAAAAGTGGCTGCTTACTGCAGAATCAACTGATGTTATCAGCAAAAAACTACCAATGACGAATTTTGTAAAAAAGACAAACCAATGTTTCATTATATCTTATGTGTAATTATTCAAAGTGGCTTTTGTACTTTAATTTCCCAAAAAAATCAATTAGTTTTTAAAATGTGCAGTAAATTAACAATCTCGACAAACCATAGAAAAATGCCCTAAAACGTAAGGGTACAAGGAGTTTTTTTATGCGTTTAAGTCAGTATTTTTTGCCTACCCTGAAGGAAAATCCAGCAGAGGCACACATATCATCGCACCGCTTAATGTTGCGTGCGGGTTTTATTAATCAAACAACATCAGGAATATACACTTGGCTTCCTATGGGCGAACGAGTGCTTAAACGTATTGATCAAATTGTTGCCGAAGAACAAGATCGTATTGGTTGCCATCGTATTACCATGCCGACCATTCAGCCAGCCCATTTGTGGCAAGAAAGTGGCCGTTATGAAGACTACGGCAAAGAAATGTTACGTATTAAAGACAGACACGACCGTGAGATGCTTTATGGACCTACTCATGAAGAAGTGGTAACCGATTTAGTGCGCCAATATGTAAATAGTTATCGTCAGTTGCCTTTGTGTTTGTATCAAATTCATTGGAAATTCCGCGATGAAATTCGCCCACGCTTTGGCGTAATGCGCGGACGTGAATTCTACATGAAAGACGCCTATTCATTTGATATTGATATGGAAAGCGCACGCACAGCTTATGAAAAAATGTACAACGCATACCTTCGTACATTTGCACGAATGGGACTTAAAGCAGTGCCAATGCGCGCTGATAGCGGCGCTATTGGTGGTGACCTTAGTCATGAATTTCATGTTGTAGCTGATACGGGCGAAAGTGCTATTTATTATGACAAATCTTTTGAAAGCCTTACTGAAGCTGACTATTCCATGGAAAAACTTGGAAAGCTTTATGCAGTAAGTGATGAAAAACATGACCCTGCCACCTGCCCCATTTCCCCTGATCAGTTAGTTTCACGTAGAGGTATTGAGGTTGGTCATATTTTCTACTTTGGTACAAAATATTCAAAATCAATGAATCTAAAGGTAGCAGGTCCTGACGGAAAACCAATTTACCCTGAAATGGGATCATATGGCATTGGTGTATCAAGGCTTGTAGCGGCTATTATTGAATCTAGTCACGATGAACATGGTATTATTTGGCCAGAAGAAGTGGCACCTTTCCGGATTGGGCTTATTGATGCTAAAAATGATGCCCAAACACAAGCTATCAGCGAGCAACTTCACGAACGCTTAACGAACGCTGGCATTAGCGTTTTGTACGATGACAGAAGTGAACGCGCAGGCGTTAAATTTTCTGACATGGATTTGATAGGTTTGCCATGGCACGTTATTATTGGCGGCAAAACACTAACAGCTGGAACTGTTGAAGTGAAGAATCGCCGCACCGGTGCACGAGAAGATTTAACAATTGATGCATTAATGAATAAGTTTTTGAGGTAACGGCCCAAGGACTCTGACCTCCCTTTTTTCTTGTGCTATCCATAGCGTTACTTGATTTTTTATGCTAGATTGACCGCATACAAGAGTAGATAACTTGAGGAAGCCTTGCAGAATAATTTTAAGAATTTTGGCGTTTTTGCAATAATATTTGCGGCTATTTTCATTTTTGCGCAAATGTTTAACGGCAGTCAGTCGTCGCATCACTCTGCCCAAATTCCTTTTTCTGAATTTTTGAATTCTCTCAAGGCTGATAAAATCAGCGATGTAACTATTAATGGCAACGACATACAAATAAAAGCAAAAGATGGCAATATTTATACCACCTATGCCCCAGACAAAACGTCATTAGTGCCAATTCTTGCCGATAAAAATGTAACATTTAAAGCAGTGCCTCCAGAAGAAGCTCACTGGTTATTGCAGTTAATTGTGTCCTGGTTACCGTTCTTGTTATTCATTGGGTTAATGGTATTTTCATTAAAGCAAATGCAATCAGGCGGTAATAAAGCTATGGGTTTTGGCCGCTCAAAGGCAAAACTGATGAATGAACAACAAAGCAAAATCACCTTTGCAGATGTTGCTGGTATTGATGAGGCAAAAGCTGAACTGGAAGAAATCGTTGATTATTTAAAAGAACCTCAAAAATTTCAAAAACTAGGGGGGAAACTTCCAAAAGGTGTTTTGTTAGTGGGGCCTCCTGGTACTGGTAAAACTCTTTTAGCAAAAGCCATTGCTGGTGAAGCTGGTGTGCCATTTTTTTCCATATCAGGTTCTGACTTCGTGGAAATGTTCGTGGGCGTGGGCGCAAGCCGCGTTCGTGATATGTTTGAACAAGCCAAGAAAAATTCCCCATGTATTGTTTTCATTGATGAAATTGATGCAGTGGGACGTCACCGCGGTGCTGGACTTGGTGGCGGAAATGACGAACGCGAACAAACTCTAAACCAATTACTTGTTGAAATGGATGGATTTGAAGAAAATCAAAGTGTCATTATTGTAGCAGCTACTAACCGTCCTGACATATTAGACCCTGCTCTTTTACGACCAGGTCGTTTCGACCGCCGGGTAGATGCATCAAACCCAGACCTTAAGGGTAGAGAGCAAATTTTATTGGTGCATATTAAAAAAGTACCTCTAGCAAGTGATGTCGACATAAAAGTTATTGCCCGTGGCACGCCTGGCTTTTCAGGTGCTGACTTAGCTAACCTAGTAAATGAATCAGCTCTTCTGGCTGCGCGTCATAATAAACTTGCTGTCGGCATGAATGAATTCGAGCAAGCAAAAGACAAAATTCTAATGGGTACTGAGCGTAAATCGTTAGCAATGAGTAAGGATGAAGTAAAAACAACAGCTTATCATGAAGCTGGTCACGCTCTTATTTCTCACTTTTCAGATGTAGCTGACCCTATTCACAAAGCAACGATTATCCCCCGCGGGCGTTCTCTAGGTTTAGTTATGAGCTTGCCCGAGCGCGATAGCGTGTCGCAATCAAAGGAAAAACTAATAAGTCATTTAAAAATGAGTATGGGCGGACGTATTGCCGAAGAACTCATTTTTGGCCAAGACAAAGTAACAACGGGTGCGTCATCTGACATTCAGGCCGCAACAAGCATTGCAAGACGCATGATTGTAGAGTGGGGATTCAGTGATAAACTCGGGTTTCAAAATTTTTCTTCTTCTAATGATCGGGAATTCACCAAACCATATTCTGAAAAAACTGAAGAACTTATTGATTCTGAAGTCAAAATATTGCTTGAGACTTGTTATAAAGAAAGCCAGACATTACTTAAAAAACATATTAAGAAATTACACTTGTTGGCTGAAGCGTTGCTTGAACATGAAACCCTAACAGGCGATGAAATTAAAACGTTACTAGAAGATGGCGTAATAGATTTACAAGCACGCACCAAAAAAGCGCGCATTCGATCAACGGTACCATCGGTAAATGGCTAACCATGAACTTTCCCCTTTTCTTGATGAGATCCGAAATCGCATAAAGCTGTCGGATCTTATCGGACGTACAACAAAGATTTTTAAAAAAGGCCGAACCGTCAAAGCATTGTGCCCTTTTCACAATGAAAAAACTCCATCCTTTAGCATTGACGATGATCGCGGGCTTTATCATTGCTTTGGCTGTGGCGTTAGCGGTGATCATTTTAATTTTATTCAAGAAAGCCAAAACTTAAATTTCATTGAGAGCATTCAACTTTTAGCTGATCAACTTGGTATTAAGTTACCCGAAAAAGCGCATATCCAGGCAGTCCCTAAAAACGATGACTTATTGGGTGTCCTTGAAGCTGCTTGTGTGTGGTACCAGGAGCAACTGCAGCGTAACTTAGGAGAAAGCGCGCGAACCTATTTAAACAATCGGCAAGTAACCCAAGCAAGTATTGAATTGTTTCGCCTTGGCTATGCCCCCAACCAAGGATTGCTTTCTCACCTAAAAAGTAAGGGGTTTGGTTTAGAGAGAATCAACGCCGCAGGGCTTTCCTTAAAAGCGGATGATGGTCATTCTTATGACCGATTTCGTAATCGGTTGATTTTTCCAATTATAAATACAAGAAACCAGGTTATCGCTTTTGGTGGCCGTATTCTTGATAAAGGTGAGCCAAAGTACCTTAATTCGCCAGAAACCCCTGTCTTTCAAAAGCGCTATGTATTATATGGATTACCCCAGGCAAGAAAACACTTGCGCGGTAAAGCCATAGTAGTTGAGGGGTATATGGATGTCATTCGTCTACATCAAGAAGGCTTACCGTATGCTGTAGCACCGCTTGGTACGGCCCTTGGAGTGGAACATCTGCAGCAATTATGGCGCCACACCCCCTGCCCGATTATTGCATTTGATGGTGATACTGCTGGTGAAAAAGCAGCCTTTAGTACAATCGACAAAATTCTGCCATTTTTAAATGCAACTCAGAGCCTTAAATTTTTATTTTTGCCAAAGGGAGAAGACCCAGATTCCTATGTTAAAAATTCAGGACGTGCAGCCTTTGAAAAATTATTCAATACAGTGCAGCCTATTTATGCGCTTCTCTGGCAAGACGTCACAAAGAATTTTTCTCTGAATCAGCTAACCCCTGAGGAATTTCTACAGATCAAAGGACTTTTAAAAGACTATTTAAAACGTCTTGAAAATACAGACCTGCGACAAGCATATCTTCGGCAATTTGACATTTTTCTTCACAGTATTGAACAGCAGAAATCTACTCCCTATAAAAAGAAGCAAGTAGCCCTACCTCAACAAACCGGTATTACACTCGAAAAAATTTTACTGGTAACGCTAGTTAATCATCCCTATCTATGGGAAGAGGTAGGTGAGTTATTAATGGGAATAAATTTCAAAGATCCTGAAATAGAAACCCATCGACAACACTTGATTGAATATTTTTCTGGAGGCTTCCATAATGAAGACATCCAAAAGGAATTACCGGCAGAACTAGTGCATTTGCAGAATTTTGACGATGAGCGTTTCTATAGTCGTGTACCCTTTGCAAAAATCGGCTATGATCAAAAAATGACAAAAAGTGGATGGGTTGAAGCATACAATAAGTTGCACGACCAGCAATTTTTGAAAAATGACCAACAGCAAAGCGCTGAGCACTTAAAGAATGATTTTAATATATTAAATTGGCAACGCTTAAAAGCGATTAAAGAAAAATAGATAGACAAGAAGTTAGGGAAAAAATGGCAAAAGCATTAAAAAAAGAGATCTCACCAGATATCGAACAAGATGGAGAAATTCCACTTATCGAATTAGGAAAAACAAACCCTTCTCTTAGAAAATTGATCCATCGCGGAAAAGAACGTGGCTACATTACCTATGATGAGCTGAATGAAGCTCTACCACAGGCGCAGCTTAGCTCTGAGCAAATTGATGAGGCTATGACTACCCTTGCTGACATGGGTATAAGCGTTGTTGATTCTGATGAAGTTGAAGAAGCCCCTCTTTCAGGTGAACTACAACACGATCTTTCAGCTTTTAAATTTGATGAACAAGCCGAAGAAGAAGAAGAAGATATTTCCGGTCGAACTGATGATCCGGTGCGTATGTACCTTCGTGAAATGGGTAACGTTGAGTTGCTATCTCGTGAAGGAGAAATCGCGATTGCACAGCGCATTGAAAGTGGAAAAATTACTCTAATTGGCAGTTTATGCGAAAGCCCTATTACCTATAACACAATCAATGGGTGGCAAGAAAAACTTGCAAATGCACAAATGCTAGTGCGTGATATCATCACGTTCGATAGTAACGCTGCCTACGAAGATACTGTTGAAGATTTTGAAGAAGAAGTTGAAAACGAAGAGCCTGAAGTTAAGGTTCCAGAAATTGATGACGCTACCAGGACGCGACTTTTAGAACAGTTAAAAAATTTTTTGATTTCTCAAAACCTTTATATTAAGGCTTTAGCAAAAAAAGAGAAATCAAAAGAACTAGCTGACATCCGCGAAAAACTTATATTAGCTTTTGAAGATATTCGCATGAATCCTGCGCGTGTTGAGGATTTACTTAATCTTCACGCTAATACAATTCGTCCTATTAATGTTTTAGAACGTGATATTATTGGGCTTGCTGAAACTTCTGGAGTTAAACGCGAAGAGTATTTGAAAGAATACAATGGCTCAACAATAAATTCCGAATGGATTTCCAAAATTTCCAAAAACACAAAAAAAGGATGGAAAGAGTTTTGCGAAAAGCACTTAGCAAAAATAGAAGACCTTATTGTGCTAATGGATGGAATTGAAACAACTGTTAGCCTTCCATATGCACGTTTCAAAGAAATTGTAAGCTGCATTCAAAAAGGTGAACGCGAAACGACTCGTGCTAAAAAAGAAATGATCGAAGCAAACTTACGTTTGGTTATCTCTATTGCTAAAAAATACACTAACCGTGGTTTACAGTTCTTAGACCTAATTCAAGAAGGCAACATTGGCCTTATGAAAGCTGTTGATAAGTTCGAATACCGCAGAGGATACAAATTTTCAACTTATGCTACTTGGTGGATTCGTCAAGCGATCACTCGTTCTATTGCAGACCAAGCAAGAACAATTCGTATTCCTGTGCACATGATTGAAACTATCAATAAGTTGGTTAGAACTTCTCGTCAGATGATGCATGAAATTGGTCGTGAGCCTACTCCTGAAGAGCTTGCAGCAAAACTAATGATGCCACTTGATAAAGTGCGTAAAGTTATGAAAATTGCTAAAGAGCCAATTTCCCTTGAAACACCAATCGGTGACGAGGAAGATTCACAGTTAGGTGACTTCATTGAAGATAAAAATGCAATGCAACCTATTGATTCTGCTATCAATGCGAATTTGAAGGAAACAACAACGCGTATTTTGGCTTCTCTAACGCCACGTGAAGAACGCGTTCTACGTATGCGTTTTGGAATTGGTATGAACAGCGACCACACTTTAGAAGAAGTTGGTCAACAGTTCGCCGTAACCCGTGAGCGTATTCGCCAAATTGAAGCAAAAGCATTGCGTAAGCTAAAGCATCCAAGCCGTTCACGTAAGCTACGTAGCTTTTTGGATACCTAAAGGTAGGCAACCCTTAATTTGTATTGCTATGACTCCGCTAACTTGTTAGCGGGGTTTTTAAAAACGATGCATAGATAGTTCCTATTGAGTGGGTATTGTGCTGACCAAAATAAAAAAGTTGTGAAATAAAAAAAGAGGGGAAAAATCCCCTCTTAAATTTTTTAGTAACGCAAGTGCTTAATAGCCATCACGGTCCATACGCTTTCGCATTAATTTGCGGTAGCGTCGCATAGCTTCGGACTGCTCGCGTACACGACGTTCTGAAGGTTTTTCAAAATGCCTACGCATCTTCATTTCACGATACACGCCTTCGCGTTGCATCTTCTTCTTTAACGCCCGCAGCGCTTGTTCAATATTGTTATCGCGGACTTGGACTTCCATGATTTAATCACCTGCCTCTCAAGCTATAATTAATATCATGGTTTTAAAGGGATTTCAATACCCATAAAAAAAGCTGTCCTTAATTAAAAGGACAGCCAAAGTCTTTAAGTAAACTATTGTGAAATAGCTTATAGAGGCTTTATGTTAACTGCAGATGTTTTGCCCTTGTTTGTAGCAAGTTCATAGCTAACTCTTTGACCTTCATTTAAAGTCGCAAGTCCTGCGCGTTCTAGTGCACTAATGTGAACAAACACATCGCTGCCACCATTTTCAGGTTGAATGAATCCAAAGCCTTTAGTTGCGTTAAACCATTTCACTGTACCTGTTGCCATTTTAGTCTCCTTAATTAGTTTCGTGTTTGGTCATTTTAACTATTAAAACAACCGTTAAGAGTTTATGTCCCTAACCTTTCAGTTAAGTCACCCTTTGTCAACACTGTCTGGATGTATCTGGAGAATATTGTTTTATGTGTACACAAAATTATGTTCAATAGCATTATGGCAGACTTGAGTATCTTAAGAGTAGTAGTAAACATCTTCTTTATTGTACATTAATTTAGGTGGTTGTCAACATTCTTGTAATTTAGTTTTTTTCATGGAATACGCACAGTTCAGAAAAGATTTTTATTTTGCAGTAGCGCCGATTATTTCCATTTCTAAAAACTCGGCTTTTCCGTTGATCTTTTTCCAGGGCATGTATTCATAATTAGTGTGTAATTCCGTACCATGCACAAATTGCAGTGTAGGATCTTCATTGGGGTTAGTAATCTCCGCCCCGAAAAGCTTGGCTATCTGCTTACCTAAATCATAATGACTACAAATTTTTTGACTTTTTAAATAGTGATTTAGGCTTTGGTCAGCATTGATTGCATAAGCCCACACTGGGACATCAACAACTTCTGAACGCATTAGATTATGCCCAAATAGACCATCTTCCCCAATTAATTGGCCATGATCGCTTGTAAAAATAACAAGAGTATCGCTGGGGAGAATTTTTTTAATGCATGCAAGACATTGTTTTACCCAATGATCATGATATGAAATAGCATGAGAATATTCGTTTTTGGTTTGAAGTTCTCTCGAATTTATAGGTTTCTTTGTTTCCAAAACTGGAAAGTATTTTTCCCAATTGCTGTAAGGTTCGTGTATGTGTCGCAAGTGAATCACAATAAAATTTTTATCACCAAATTTTTGCTCAGTTAAAACATCAAATAAGGCTTCGTCGCCCTTTTCTTTTAAAAATTTTAGGATATCTTTTTTGAAGCTATAAACATCAATAAATTGTGTGCCAACCTCATGACACAACCCATCTCCTTGCGCGGAAATTAAAAATGTTTTGTAGCCCTGGTGGCGAGCCAAACGAAATAAATTTGCTGTTTTGCTGCTTATTAATTCAATAAATCCTGGATTGTGGCCATTATTAAAAAACAATTGCAAACATGATAACGTAGCAACACTGCTAGAAACTCCTTTAGCATATGCAAAATTGGGGTCACTCTTTAGTTTTTCTAGAAATGGGGTGTTGGGCTTGCCATAACCATAAAGTTGCATATACCGGCTGCTCAAGCTTTCTCCCATAATGAAAACAACGTTTTTAACTTTGGGCTGCCTGTAGGTAATAACGTAGGGTTTGTAATGGAAATCATGCAATTTAACTTGCTTGTTAACCAGCCAATCTGAAAAAGCTCTTAGAGTGTTATGGAGAGTACTTGAAATGGGTTTAGTGTGAAACAGCTGATGTCCCTTTAGATATGACAACATTGGGTTAACCGCTAATGCCACTAAAATTAGCACCCACATAAAAGGCGTGTGTTTGCATTTCTTTGTGTGCAGCACAGCAGCAATAAAAAATGCTAAAGATAAAACTTGTGCCAACCATACAGGCCACAAGCTACTAAGCATTGACGCACCCGTTTCAAGAATCTCATCAAATTCAACAAATGCTTTGCTAATGTCTTGGCTATTAATAGGCGCACCAAAATACGCCCAGTGGTTAAGCTGCACAGCTTGAGTAATGGTAACAAGCGCCACAATTGCAAAAAGAAATCTACGATTTCTCACCGTGCTTAATACAAACGATACCGCCAGTACGCTTATGAGTGTTGTAAAAGGAATCGTGCAACTAAGCATTTTCGTGACACAGCCCAAATACCAATCAGGCAATAAAAACCCAAAGAAAAAGAAGGCAGTACAAATAAAATTTTGCCTTGAAATCATATGCAGTTTATTTCCCAAAATTAAAGTTTTCCTGATGAATATTTCTTCTGGCAGAGATGTCAAGTAATGTCAATATTTCAAGAAAAGCACATATTGAACCGCCTTAAAAAGTCTTCTACTGTCTAGATGAGTTAGAGAGATTTGTGTTATGTGGTTTTTATTCCTTTTTGTTTTTCTATTTTTAGCTGGGTGCGACAAAACACCTGAAGAAAAAGGAAAATTAGCCCAAGCAATTTATGTGCAACCACAAAAATATGTTGAAAAATCTGTTTTTTACGGAACTGTTCAAGCGCGTCAAAGCAGTCCCTTGGTTGTACAATCCGATGGTGTGTTAGATTGGCTAACAAAATCAGGAGATGCGGTTTTAACATCTCAAACAATTGCTAAAATTGATAATCCAGAAATTGAAAAAGCACATGAGCTTGCAACCAATGCAGAAGCCATTGCAAAGCAGCAATATAATCGAAGCGTATCACTCACCAAAAGCAAGACAGCCTCCCATCAGCAAATGCAAGAACGTGAGCAGGCGTGGATAACCGCCCAGCAAAATCTTGCAAAAGCAGAAACAGATCGAAAAAAGGCGCAATTCATTGCTCAGTTTGATGGCATTATAGGGCCACACCTTATTCATGAAGGCACCCATGTTAAAACGGGCGATGTTATCGGTCACTTTTTTAACCCCTCTGACAGTGTTGTTGAGGTTCAGATCCCCGTTTCTTTCAAAGACGTTTTAAAAGCAAACCAAATAGCTATCATTGAAGGTGAAAGATACACCCTGCCCCATGTACCAAAAATGCTAAATCCAGTCACGCACATGATGGTTGTCCACATTCCCATTCAACATTCAGCCTTGCTAATTGGTGAGGTGGTTGATGTGGAAATACACTTAAAAGAATGGGATCAAGTAATTGTGCTGCCTCTTGGCTCTATTAAATTTGATGATGAAGGGGCTTCAGTTTTAGTCTCAAATAAAGGAAAACTTGAAAAACGTGAGGTAACACTGGGCATCAAAGATGCAAAACAAGCAGTTATTCTAAGGGGTATCCAAGCTGATGAAACTATTTGTTTAGATCCTTACCACCACTTCGAAGGGGAAAGCATTACACCTCAGTACCCTGAGTTGTAAGATAATGGTTAACTTCTTTTTAAAACACCCCATAATTGCTATTGTTTTGAATGCCATGTTGCTGGTCATAGGCTGGCTCAGCCTTCAGCATTTACCCTTGTGCGAATACCCTCAGGTAAAAATTCCTGAATTTACTGTACACACTCATTACCATAATGGCGATGCTTCCTACATGGAAGAAATCGTAACGAATGCTATTGAAGACAAGGTCATGAGTCTTCCTGGAATAGAAAAAATTCAATCTGAAACAAGTCAGGGAAGCAGCTCTATTTTTGTAACGTTTAAAGTGGGGACAGTTATTGATACGGCGCAAATGGGGTTGCGTGAAGCTGTTTCTCAGGCGAACTTACCAAAAGAAGTTCCACAACCAAATATTGTAAGACGCGGGTCCAAAGACAATAGCCTTCCCTTTTTCTTAATTTTAGTGGAATCAAGCAATAGCACTCCAGAAGACTTAACGCATTACACCAACTGTATACTACGCCATTCTTTTAGAGGCATAGATGGCGTTGCTGAAGTTGAAGTGTTAGGTTCACCCTACCAAATGGACATCGCTCTCTCGGGGAAAAAAATGCGTCAATTTGGCATTAACGCTAATACCGTTTTTACAGAAATTGAAACATCTTTGAAAAACCAGCCCTTAGGTAAGCTTTATGATATTTACCCCTTACGCCTTGATCGACCATTGAACAAACCAGAAGATTTTAAAAAGATTATGATCCCCTCGCAAAAAAAGCCAGCAGTTATGTTGGGGGACTTTAGCGCAGTAACGTTAAAGAAAAATAATGGTGATTTTCGCTTCCACGTAAATGGCAAGCCTGGTGTTGCCATTCAAATAAAAGAAACCAGCACAGCAAATCCGTTAGAAGTGTCTGATGAATTGCATGAAAAAATTAATGGTTTAAAAAAGACGCTGCCCAAAGGAACAGCTTTAAAAGTAATTGTCGACCAGGCTGAATTTATTAGAAGCAGCCTTAATCAAGTACGCAATAGTCTGATTGAAGCTATTATTTGCGTAATGATAGTAGTTGGCTTGTTCCTGGGGTCTGCACGCCTTAGTTTAGTGCCACTGATCACTATACCCTTATCATTGGTAGGATCATTAGCTGTGCTAATGGCGTTTGGCTATTCAATCAACACCTTAACGCTCTTGGGCGCTGTGCTTGCCACAGGACTTGTTGTTGATGATGCGATTGTGGTTTTGGAAAATATCAGTCGCCGACAAGCCACAATAAAGAGCACTTTTGAAGCTGCACTTTTAGGAACTAAGGAAATTTCATTTGCAATCATCGCAATGACCCTAACTTTAGCTAGCGTCTATTTGCCAATCATTTTTCAAAAAGATGCCCTGGGACAATTGTTTTCAGAATTTGCCGTAAGCCTTTCTGCAGCTGTTATTATATCGGGCATTACCGCGATCACGCTAACCCCATGGATGAGCATGGTCGCCATTAAAGATCATAAAGATCATAAAGTTCATAAAACACCCATAATCATTTCTTGGCTTGAAGGAGCGTATGCAAAGATAAAAGCAAAAATAGACCTATGGCCAGCTTGGGTTTTTGGATGCATTTTTATAAGCTGTATTGTGGGCTCGTTTGCCATGATCAGTACAATTCCCAAAGGAATTGGTCCTAAGGAAGACCGGGGCGTTATAGGCCTTTGGGTGCCATCGATGCCAGGAAATAGCATGGATGAACGCGAACAAATGGCTTTTGACCTTGATGAACAAGTAAAGAATCTTAAAGATGTTAAGGAACGCATAAGTTTTATTGGTAATTGGGGCTGTTCAGTTTGTTGTATACTAACGCCACCAGGCAGCCGCACCCACAGTGAGCAACTATACAAAAACCTCCAGAAAGCAGTTGACACTAACATCCCCTACACTTGTTACTCCTGGAGTATTTCCACTGGAATTCCCGGAATGGATAATTACGGCCAAGCTTCAGATATTCAATTGGCAATTGTAAGCTCAGCACCACTTAAAAACCTACACGAATCAGCCGAGCAAGCAATGAGAGTAATTAGAAAAACCAAAGCATTTACTCAGGTGCATCTTGATAAAACCCAAAATACAACTGCCCAAAAATGTACAATTCATCCCTATTTAGCCCAAAAGTTCAAACTTAAACGAGAAGATGTTTTAGGAAGCATTGAAATTTATTTGAGCGGCAAAAAACATTTAAATTTCTTTAAAGATAATCAAAGATACTCCGTAAATTTGCATACAGAATCTTTAGATCAAAACCTAAATAGGATATTCATCCCTAATGATGAAGGCCATCTGTTTTCTCTAGGCGCAGTAGCTGCCATTACCCAAGAACAAATTCTAGAGCCCATACTACATTTAAACCAAAAACGCATGATGCTTATTAAAATGACTGCGAATCCTGGTACTGACGCGGAAAAAGAAAAACACGAGGTAATAAATAAGCTAAGGGGAGCGCTGGTAAACCAAGAAGCCTTTGGATGGCTGGATAGTGATACAATAAGTGCCAGTAATCATGAGCGTATGATCGTGCTATTTCTAACTGCGTTGGTGTTTATATACGCTATATTATGTATTCAGTTTGAAAGCTTTTTCGACCCTGTCTTAATTTTGCTAACTGTTCCGTTTGCAACATTTGGGGGATTACTTTGGATTTGGTTAAGTGGACAGACTTTAAATATTTTCTCTCAAATTGGCTTAATCACGCTTATAGGGTTAATTAGCAAACATGGTATTTTGCTGGTTGAATTTGCTAACAATGCACACAGCGAAATTAAGGATTGGAAACTAGCATTCGAGCAGTCGGTTAATAAACGTTTTCGTCCAATCATGATGACAACCGCCGCCATGGTGTTAGGTTGCATCCCTTTAAGCCTAGCGTCTGGCCCAGGAGCAGAAATTCGTCAGTCCCTGGCAGGAGTACTAATAGGTGGCTTATGTTTTGGAACGATAAGTACTTTGTTCTTGTTTCCAAGATTAGCTGCTTTTGCTAAGGAAGTTAATGCGAGAGAGATTATTATTTTTATTAGCAACAAAATGAAAAATAATAAATAAATATCGTAATTCTTGTTAATTTGTGATATTATATAATTTTTTTATATAATTAACTATATATTGTGATTTCTCTAAAAAGAATGGTTCTTTGCCTTTTTATTTATTTTTCATTTTTAAGTGCCTCAACGGATACTGAACCTTTAGAAGAATTGTTTATCTCTCAAACAAAAAAGGCTATTGAAACTACTTTGGTTGAGCTAAATCACGCAATTGATTCCAGTGATTCTCAAAAATGCAGTAAATGCACAGAGGTTCTTTATGATGCAGTTAATGCAGCTTTTCCCTCTGGAGCAAATATAGACTCATCAATACGATCTTATTTACACGATATTAGACATCACTTAGCACTTTTAATAAATTCATTTACCGAACAGCCATCTCTAGAACTAAAAAATATTCAAGCTGCAGGGATTGAAGTTTTAAGCCGCTTAATTCCTAAAATTTATCAAAGTAATCAGCAGACATCATCTCATTCTAATTTTTCTTTTGAAAGAATTTCTACCCTTGTCGAAAGCACAATTCATTTAAGCGCGTACCATGCAAAACAACAGGCTGTTGAGTTTATCTACAAGCCATGTGCACAGTTAGAAAAATTTATAGTAACTGATGAGAACGTTTATTTAGCAATTAGGCGAGTTCTTTTTAATTTATTACACAATGCAGTGCACTATACCTCTAGTCAATTAGAGAAACGTCAAGTAATACTTCGAACGACCATCGTCGATGCCGCAGAAAATAAACCTTCATACGCACAATTTATTATCACCGATACTGGTGTGGGGATCTCTTCAGATGATTTAAAAAAATTATTTACACAAGGATTTCGTGGCAGCCAAGCAAAAACATATACTGGTTCTGGAACTGGTTTGGCTACTTGTAAAAAGCTAGTTGAAGAGATTGGTGGAGAAATACATGCCATATCTCTTGGTAGAGATCTTGGCTCCTGTTTTTGGTTTAAAGCACCAGTTTTGTTTGATGAAACTGCTGTTACTGCCTTCACAACTGCCATTGAAAGAAAAAGAATTGCTCCATGTAGCATGAAGATACTAATTGTTGATGACAGCCGCGTAATACGAAGAGGATTAAAAAAAACTATTAAAGATGGCATTACTGGAATATCTGATGGAAATATAGTTGAAGCAGCAAGTGGTGAGATAGCCCTAAAAGAAAATATTAGTGAATACGATTTAATTTTTATGGATCAAGAATTAGGAAGTCTAAAGATGAGCGGACTGGAAACTACAAAAGCAATTCGGACCCAAAATATTAATCAGCCTCTTATTATTTCTATATCAGGTAATACCGATAATGCTTCAATGACCGCATCCTTAGCAGCCGGAATAAATGACTTTTTCCCAAAAGAAGGAAAAACAGAGGCACTCTGTATATTTTTAGGAAAGTATTTTTTCTTTGAATCAAGTGTGCTTGATTAATATTACACAAATGATATTCTCAAGCAGTTATTCAGAGTTTTCAAAGAACGTGCTAACGAAGCTTATTAAACAAGAATTGACAGCACCCAAACGCCATCAGCCTATAATTCGCGGATGTTTTGTCTCTGCCTTATTGGCTGGAATTTGCATGCTATCCGTTCCGTTTTATGTCATTTATAAGCTTATTAGACGCTGATGTTTGATATTTGCATTGTAGGCTCAGGCCCATCCGCAGTAATAAGCGCTCAGTCCTTCCTTGATAAGGGTCATAACGTTTGCCTTATTGACGTAGGAACGGAAAATAAACACAAAGTTCCTTTTAAACATTTTGGTGAGCAGCTAACTCCTGAATCAACATTTTTCTATCCACCAGAAGATGAGACACTTACTACGGAATCAGGTGGTGCCCAAGTTACCAAAGCACGAGAACACGTAATCACTAATGTGCATAAATATTTGAAATTAAAATCCGATACCTTTTCCTCATTTCAAACCTTGGCAGCCGGTGGATTAAGTGCTGCTTGGGGAGCAGCTTGTTTTACATATAGTGATGAAGATCTTAAGAAAGCATCTATTGGTGATCTTCAGACGCATTATGAAGCTGTGGCTAAAATAATTGGCATCTCGGGACCAAAGCAATCACAATTTTGCAAAATAGAAAATAAACAGAGACCAGCACTTCTAGACCACAATGGACAGTCTATTTTAAGTCAGCGACAAAAAGCTTTTAAACTTGAACAATCATGTATGGCCATGCTAACTGAGCCATTAAATGGACGAAAATCTAACCCCTATTTTGATATGGATTTTTACAGTAATTTTGGTGATTCAATTTTTCGTAGTGATTCTCTTTTAAAAACCCTAATACAACACCATAATTTTACCCACATTCAGGGAGCATTGGTTACATCGTTTAAAGAAATTGATCAGCATGTTGAAGTGAAGTATCTAGAGATTTCATCTTCCATCACAAATCAGGTGATCGCTTCTAAGCTAGTGATATGCGCAGGGGCGCTCAATTCATATCGACTGGTAGCGAACAGCCTAAAAATATTTAATACGCCCAATCCCATACTTTGCAATCCATATCTGAACATTCCAACAATTCATTTGCCGAGTCTTGGTAAAAAAGGGGCCCACCTTCGCTACAGTTTGTCACAAGTTTTTGGGGAATTTCATGGCAATACAGATATGACTCTGCAGTTTTATAGTTATCGCTCTCTGTTGTTATCTCGGCTTATTGAGCAAACACCTATGCCACCTTTCTTTGCTCGTCTGTTTTGGCGAAGCTTAGTAGAATCACTAGTTATTGTTGGTGCTCATTTTGCTGATGATGGAAAGTCCCAAAGGTCAATTCAAGCAGACCAAGAAAAACCAGAAGAAGCACTGCCAACTTTACAAATTGACTACCCCTACCCTGCTATTGACGGCACGTTTTCTTTAATAAAAAATTTATTAAAACTACGCTGCATGCCCATAGGCATTGTGAAAACAAAAATGGGCGCAAGTATTCATTACGCCGGCACTATCCCTGTAAGCACCCCGAATCAACATCCAATTGGTATGAATGAACAAGGTCTCGTACACACGACAAAAAATGTTTACGTTTTTGATAGCTCAGGATGGACTTACCTACCGTCACGTGGCTTAACTTTCACGATTATGGCAAATGCGCATCGTTTGAGTGAAGCATTATGAAAATTGCAATTACTGGTTCAAACGGTTTTATCGGCAGCGCTTTAAAAGTGGCTTGTATTCAAGAAGGAATCGAAACAATTGGTTTGTGTAGAAATCCAACTGCTAATGATACGCTGTTTGATTTAAATAACCCAGAGACATTCAAAAATATTCCCAATGATGTAACTGCTCTTGTGCACGCAGCATATACAACACAGGCAAAAGACCTAAAGAAGTCCTCTCAAGCCAACATAGAAGGCTCAAAGGCACTTTTTGACTTTTGTCATAAGGCTGGTATTCCTATTATCTTTTTGTCTTCGTGCTCTGCCCACGAGAATGCCAGGTCATTTTATGGACGTTCTAAATACCAATTGGAAAAGCATCTTTTACCAACTGATACAATCATTCGACCTGGATTCGTTATTGGTTATGGCGGTATTTATAAACGCCTTGAAAATTCAATTAAAACGTTGAAATTCGCCCCATTGTTTTGGGGAGGCCAACAACCTTTGCAAATTATTCATCTTGATGAGCTGGTGCAAGGAATTATAACGGTTATCAAGAAAAAAATTTCCGGAGTACATACTCTGGCACACCCTACTCCCTATCCTATCAAAGATTTTTACGCACTCATTTTCGAAAAATTAGGACTCAAGCCACGATTTGTAAAACTGCCGGGCGATTTAGCTTTAACCATTTTAAAAATGGCAGAAGCCTTAAAAATTTCTCTGCCACTTACTTCCGAAAATTTATTAGGGCTTAAATGCCCAAAGGTATTTGAATCTGATTGCGCTAAGCTTGGTTTTGAACCAAGGCTTTTTACGTAAATTATAAACAATAAAAAAACAGGCCCCAAATTGAGGCCTGCTTATATTGGTAAAGAAATTAAAATTATCCTTTTACAAATGTCATACCAACAGTTCCAGGTAGTCCATTTGAATTCTTCACAAGTGACGCAGGCCAATCAAGATGAATACTTTGTAAGCTGCTTTCTGGCGTAGATTCACGAACAGCTCTTACTAAAGAGATTTCAGTAAAACCATAAGACCCAGCATATATGGCTATTTTCCCTGGTTGCAAAAGGTAAGAAAGTCGTTCATCTGCGTCATTATCACGAAGAATGTCTCTAAATTTTTCAATATCGACATCACCTTCATGGTACGATTTTCCAGGAATGTATTCTGCGGTACTTTTTAGATATCTAGTACCTTTTTTATTAAAAAGAACTATTGCACTTTCTAGTCCTTTTTTTGTGTTGTAGACCGAAAGAGCTTGAGCAAAAAATGCGGATCCCATTTCTGGGCTTTTTGCATAATCAGTTGTCATCAATAGCATCGCTCCGGTTTTCATTGACTCCTCAATACGTGTAAGTGCCAAATTCCATCTTGTTTCGGGGATGTAGTGCACAACATTAAACGCTAACATTACATGATAGTGATCCATTTTAAGAAAATTCGTTACATCATGACGAGTAGCAGTTACATGAAAATATTCTGGGTATGCAGTATTTACTAATGTTGCTAATGCCTGAAGTGCTGGTTGATGTGCTGGATTAATATCATACAAATCAAAATGAATTGGGCGATCCAAACACCATCCGTAGTCTCTATAAGTAGTGATAACCTCTGACATAAGTGAAACAGCACTTAGCCCTAGTCCACAACCTACATCCGCTATATTCGTGTCTAAAGTTTCGATAGCAGTTTTATGCCAACTATCACGTCCAGTCAACAAATTTACTGTGAAATCTACTGGCGCTTGATTCTTTGCAGTGAATGACTTTCCATAAGTAAGACCACTACCTGAGTGCGTAACAGAGCCGGTTGGAATTTCAGTAATTATTGAATTGCAAACATAATCAAAGGCTTCTTGTGGCGTCCCAAGCGTTGGAATGTGCATTCCAGGATTTAAACACCTAAGATAGTTTGCTGCCAATTCCGACGATGTAGCACTAGTTGATTCAAAAATTGCTGCATAACTCACGTTTAAAAGGCAGGTAACAATTAAAATAAAACGTTTAGAATATTTCATTTATGGTTCCTATCGATAAATTATCTGAATTTAATACTGAAAGTAATATAGATATAACAAATAGATATAACAAAATGTAATTACAATACCTATTATTTTGAAATATTTGTAATAAAAAAACAGGCCCCAAATTGAGGCCTGCTTAATAAAAGATAGATTCCCGTTTTCACGGGAATGACATAGTAGGTGGATTAATAATCCATTCCACCCATACCGCCCATGCCACCCATACCGCCTGGCATGCCTGCAGGAGCTGAAGATTTAGCTTCAGGCTTTTCCGCAATCATTGCTTCAGTTGTAATAAGTAGGCTTGCAATTGACGCCGCATCTTGAAGTGCTGTACGCACAACCTTAGTTGGGTCAATAATACCAGCTTTAATCATGTCAGTGTATTCACCGCTTTGCGCATCGAAACCATATGAGAAAGTATCATTGTCAAGGATTTTACCTACAACGATTGATCCATCCGCACCTGCGTTAATAGCAATTTGACGGCAAGGAGTTGTTAACGCTTGACGAACAATACGAATACCAACTTCTTGATCTCCATTAGCACCTTTTAAGCTTTCAATAGCTTTTAAGCTACGAAGCAACGCTACACCACCACCAGGAACAATACCTTCTTCGATAGCTGCACGTGTTGCGTGCATAGCGTCTTCAACGCGATCTTTGCGTTCTTTAACTTCTAGCTCAGTAGCACCACCAACACGGATAACTGCAACACCGCCGCTAAGTTTAGCTAGGCGTTCTTGTAGTTTCTCACGGTCATAGTCTGAAGTCGTTTCAGCAACTTGTGCACGGATTTGTGCGCAACGTGCTTGAATTTGGTCTTTACTACCAACGCCATCAACGATAACAGTATCATCTTTGCTGATTACAACTTTTTTAGCAGTACCAAGCATTGAAATGTCTACATTTTCAAGCTTAATGCCCATATCTTCAGAAACAACAGTACCACCAGTTAGGATAGCAATATCTTCAACCATAGCTTTGCGACGATCACCAAAACCAGGAGCTTTCACTGCAGCAACTTTTAGACCACCACGTAGCTTGTTTACAACCAATGTTGCAAGCGCTTCGCCTTCAACATCTTCCGCAATAATCATTAGTGGACGACCTGATTGCACTACAGTTTCTAGAACTGGAAGCATTGCTTGTAGACCTGAAAGTTTCTTTTCAATAATAAGAATGTAAGGATTCTCTAGTTCACAAACCATTTTTTCAGAATTGGTCACAAAATATGGAGAAATGTAGCCACGGTCAAATTGCATACCTTCAACGACATCAAGTTCTGTCTGTAAAGATTTTGCTTCTTCAATAGTGATAACGCCTTCTTTACCAACTTTTTGTACAGCTTCAGCAAGCATCAAACCAATTTCACGTTCGCCGTTTGCAGAAATAGTAGCAACTTGTGCAATTTCTTCATTTGTAGAAACTGGACGGCTATTTTTCTTTATGTTTGCAATAACCACTTCAACAGCCATATCAACGCCGCGTTTTACATCCATTGGGTTCATGCCAGCAGCAACGGCTTTAACACCTTCGCGAACAATAGCCTGAGCCAAAACAGTTGCAGTAGTTGTACCATCACCAGCTAAATCACTGGTTTTGCTAGCAACTTCGCGCAACATTTGAGCGCCCATGTTTTCAAAACGATCTGATAGTTCAATTTCTTTAGCAACTGAAACACCGTCTTTAGTGATGCGAGGAGCACCATATGATTTTTCAATTACAACGTTACGACCTTTTGGTCCAAGTGTTACCTTTACCGCATCGGCCAATATATCAACACCGCGCAACATTTTGTCGCGAGCGTCTGTATTAAAGCGTACTTCTTTTGCAGCCATGTTATATTCTCCTTAAATATATGAATTGAGTAGATTAAGCAGCTTTTTCAATGATGCCCATGATGTCGGATTCCTTCATCACTAGGTAATCTTGGCCGTCAATCTTAATTTCAGTGCCTGACCACTTACCAAACAATACGCGATCGCCTGATTTTACGTCTAAAGCAACAAGACTTCCTTGCTCATTACGTGCACCAGATCCAACCGCTACAACTTCGCCTTCCATAGGCTTTTCTTTTACCGTGTCTGGGATAATGATCCCGCCAGCAGTTTTTCCTTCTTGTTCGATGCGTTTGACCATTACGCGGTCATGCAAAGGGCGAAATTTCATATGCTCTCTCCTTTTGATATAGTTTTTACAATTCAAGATCAGCTTGTTAGCACTCAATCTTTATGAGTGCTAATTTAGCAAAAACACAGGCAGTGTCAAGGGATAAGATTTTAAGAGAGGTCATTTTTTATACAAAAATAGGCACCTAACTTCTCTCTATACAGAATGTCTTTGTTAACAATTTGTTCATCTTAAACATGGTATCCCTAAATTATAATGTTCTTTGAATCAATTTTTATCAAAACGATCACATGGATTTTTTAGTAGATAAATATTGAACTATTATTTTAGAATAAGATGTGTTTATGAACTATATATTATGACTAGAATCTTATTTTTGTTGTTATTTGCAATGTTACATTGTAGCTACGCAGCCTCTAAGGTTTGTTGGACTTCAGAACAAGATGAGCAATTAATAGCTAGTATTGAAAGACATGCTGGGAAATCTTGGTCAATAATAGCTGAAGGGGTTGCAGGCAAAATAAACAAGCAATGTCGTGAGCGCTATATGTGTCAACTAGATCCAATGATAGATAAAAGTCCTCTTTCTGCTGCAGAAATTTTAACACTTGAATTAGCTGTTCAGGAACTCGGTCCAAAATGGGGTGAAATTTCAAAGACATTATTCACATTACCCAGTGGAAAAAGAAGAACAGACTTACACCTAAAAAATATTTGGCATTCACAACACAGATCAGAGGTAGGAGGAAGAAAAAGCACAGCTTCACATAAAAGGCATTTAGAAGAAGATTTTACTACGATACCACAGCGAGTTTTTTCAGCACTTCCTTCAATTAGTTCAAGCAGCACTAATAAGAAAAAGAAAGTTCTACACTCTACGGTCATAAGTAGTGTTTTCCGTGCACAACCACTTTATTCATCAACCACCTTAGGTAGCACCCATCTTTTCTCTGCCCCTCCACTTTTATTAAGTGGTCAACCGCTCTTACTGCCATCTCTCTTAATGCTATCTAGCAACGCGACTCCAACAAGAGATTCATCAGATAGCGACACTTTCTTACAGCTCTGCTCCAGCAATTCAGTAAGTGATCAGCAGTCTTTGTCCTCAACAAGCATTGTGGCAAACGAAACTTTAAGTGGGCCTGAACTTGCAAAAATATTTGAAGAAGGTGGCTTTTGGTAAAGATGCCTCTCTCCTCAGAGAACTCCATATAAAAACACTAGATTAGAATGACCTTTCACCCCAAAATTCTCTATAGCTACCACACAATGAAAGCAATAAGAGCACCTTTAATACATCTGGATGTTTTTTTATTGCCCTTTTGATTTGTTTACAGTATTTTTACCACCTATTCTCAACTAAGAACCGTATAAATTATGATTAAAATTTTAGTATTAATACTTTTGATAACTCCGTCTTTTACATTTTCTCTATGCGCTATGAAACCATGGACAGCTGAAGAAGATGCAGAGCTTATAATGCAAAGAAACTCAAGCGGTAACAACTGGAAAGAAATAGCAATAGCAGGAAGAACAAAGAAACAATGCTATACTCGCTATACAGTACATTTAGACCCTGCAATCGATAAGGCCCCCTTAAATCACACTGAACTCTTTATGCTTGTTAACGCAGTTAAAGGACATGGGATGAGTTGGGGTATGATTGCCGGAACATATTTCAAATCGGACACTAAAAGACGCACCATAGAACAATTAAAAAGTACATATAACAGTCTTAAAAAAAATAATACTTTACATAATTACTTAGAACTATCGCCTACAACAGTTGCGCGCACGTCTCCACCACATGCACAAGTAGAAACAAAAAAAAGAAAAAACTCAAACTCTTCTTCGGGTGCAAGAAAAGCGCAAAAAACATTTTTTCCTGCAATTGTTGCTGATGACAGCTTAAGAGCTGAACCTGTAGGTCAGATAATTGTTGTTTCAGATGCTGATTGTTTGGACCCAAATGCCCCTTTAGATACAGCACAAAGCAATTTTGTAGCCCCAATCAGTCAACAGCCTGGTAATTCGCAAGATAGCTTCATTTATCCATTAGGCTATTTTGATGGTGACGACTCATTACATACTATCCCACCATCTCCTTTTGGCATGTCACCACAAAGTACTTTTTCTTCACCTGTAAGAGAAGATTCAATAGATTACCATCTATTGAGCAGCCCTTTTTATAATGGATTATTCACTCAACCTGCTGAAGAGCAAGTTAACGGAATGAACCTTGTTCCAACTGCTGATGCACTTTTTCACGAAAGTTCCGTCTTTTTTCCATCTTCTACAGAAGAATTAACAGCTTCAAGGCTCACCGTTGGGGCAAATCAATCAGGTTTTCCTACTTTAAGCAGCCCACAACGTGGCATTTCTCAAGAAAGCCATTGGTCAGAATTTAGCGGCCTTGTAGATATAAGCTCTCCACTGTCTCCTGTAGCAAGAGAATTTTCAATGTCGCGCCTAATGAATAGTCCCTTGTTTCCTGTAGCAAGAGAAAACTCATTATCTCTCCTGATGGTAAGCCCTCTTATTGACTTATTGTAGTGGGCTGAGGTCAAAATTGTGACCTCAACCACCTTTAAACCTGCATAATATCTTTTTGTTTCACTGCGGCAAGCTCGTCAATTTTTTTGATGTGCTTGTCGGTTACTTCCTGCATATCATCAACTAAACGATGTGAATCATCTTCAGAAATTGCTTTATCTTTTTCAAGTTTCTTAATCATGTCATTGCCTTCGCGACGAACGTTGCGCACGCTAATTTTTGCTTCTTCTGCATATTTAGATGCAAGCTTTGCAAGTTCTTGGCGGCGCTCTTGGTTCAAATCAGGCAATACAACACGGACCAGCTGACCATCAGCAGCAGGACTAACACCTAGCGATGATTCGCGAATAGCTTTTTCAACAGCTTTCACCATGCCCTTATCCCACACTTGAACAACAAGCAGTCTTGGCTCAGGCGCAGTTACAGTTCCCACCTGAGAAAGCGGCATGTATGATCCATACGCATCTACTTTAATGGGGTCAAGCAAGTTAGCCGAAGCGCGACCTGCCCTAAGGCCTGAAAGCTCTTTTACTAAAACATCAATTGCAGACTGCATTCTGCGTGTAAATTCTTCTAAGCTTACTGTCATGGTTCCTCACCGTTTTTTAAATTTTTTAATTATCTAATCATATGTAATGCATATTAAATTTCACATCATTTAAATGCAAGGCTCATTGTTGCAGAGGATCCAATATTCCCTTAAAAATCCTTGTAATCTAGCGTGACAATAATTATGATCTGCAAAATAGAAATTTTATAAAATTCCAATGGCACATATCTTCCGCATAATAATAATATTAAGTATATTTAACAGTGTTTATTCTGTAGTTGCAGCGACACTTCCTGATATTACTGAATCAAAAGCAGATAATATTTTAAATGTACGGCCACTTATTCTTCATGAAATAAGTACCTTTCTAAAAAGGCTTGGGGAAGGAACTTTTAATTTTACAGATGAAGAGCGAGATGTCGCATACTATAGCAAGGATATAAGCGATGAAAAGACAGAAATAAGGAATATTATTACACTAAGAGTAGCTGCTCAAAAATTTTTTAATAATGGTAACTATTTAGAATCCCTTAGGAAAAATATAAATCTTTTTTATAAAACCAGGGGGCAAACGTATCTATGTTCAATGATTGATATTGCCAGAGATACTGGCTTATCTGATCAGGCTATAGATCTATACATGCTGTCAGCTTTAATGTTAGCAAAATCACCTAACCCTATCTTACCCAAACAAATTCCAGGCAGGGTTTTTGTTGATCCAAGTTATCGTACATTTTTGACTCAACTATCAATGGTACGTGATTCACCCAGAGCAATTCCAGAATTTTGGTCCGCTATGCCAATATTTTATTTTGACGTTTTTCCTTTATTAACAAGAAAAGTGTGTCTGCTTTTTCCTGATAATGAAAAAAAAATTGAGCTATTGGGCTCAATGATTCATCAACAAAAATTAGATCTTGATGAAAACGGAGAAGAAATTGCACCTGGACAACATGAAATGGTTGCCGCTCGTTTATATAGTAAGGCAGGAACAGAAACGTCCAGGTATAATATTGCTCGATTGGTTCAATCAGGAAAAATAAATACAGATGAAAACGGTACAATCTTTGAAGAGAAAGATCGTAATGAGATTGCAGCACGCATATATCGAACATTTGCGATTCCTAAACACTGCAATAGAATCACCGCACGTAAAATTCTATCTGATACAGCACGTCAAGCTCTATCTAATCTTGCTGGAATGATTGCAGATGGTGAAACTGACTGTGATGAATATAATGAAATTATCCCTATAGGAAAGCATAAGACGGTAGCAGCAATGCTATACTTAGATTCGGGATTACCGATGTCTATGTGTAATTTTGCTCAAATGATTTCGAAGCACGAGGTAGATTTTAACGAAAACAATGAGTCAATTTCCTCAGAGTTAAGGCGTTATAATGCCAAAAATAAAAAAAGACCGATTTCCATAGAGTCAATGTATAGCATGATAAAAGAGAGAGTATATAGAAACTATCAAACTCCTCAGGCCTTGAATAATCTTACCATAATGATTATGAAGGGTGAAACTGACCGTGATGAATATAATCAAATTATTTCTGAAGGAATGCGCAACTTAGTAACAGCTAGATTATATCGAAAATCTGGAATACCCATTGCTCAGATTAATCTTGCCTTAATGATTATAAGAAATGAAACAGACCACGATCTAGAGGGTACATTCATTACAGATAGATTTGCAACTATAATGAAGTTGGCTTGTACTAATGGTGGGGAAAGCAACTATGTAAGGGGTTATGCATATAGTCTATTTTCAGATACTGCAAATAGAAAAAATGCCTTAGCTGAGTTTGAACAAGCTTTAGAAAAGGGATTCTCTCCTGCACTCCCAAATTACGCTCTTTTGAAAAAAGAGCTAGAGATAGAGCAGAAAAGCGCACTCGAGGCTGTTGCTGAACTAACTGAAACGGTCTCAAACCTGCATATTGGCTCTGACGAGGGAATGACAGACAGTGAAGAAGATGATTATGAGGCAGATGATCTTGACGACGAAAGCTCAGTTACACTTATCGCAAGTGCACCTAGCGCAGCTAGAGCTGAGGCTTGGAGAAAAACAGTTTCCGCTCAACGTAAAGCCAAAAATAAAGCTAAGTGGCAAGAAAAGCTTAGAAATGCTAGCACTCAAAGTATTTCAACTCTTGAAAAAACCACAGATATTATTGAGTTGTGGGAAAAAGAAGCATTAAAGGGGCGATTAAAATTAGTAGATGTGTGGGATAGAAGAATCACGGATCTTATTGAAGCCATCAAAAACAAGGACGACAGACTAGGCGCCCCTAAAACACTTTCTGGAGATTATGAAGGCTGGATGTCACGCCGTATTTCACGAAAGCATCGCTTGGTTTACAAACTCGATCAAAATGGCATAAGAATCAGAGAATGTGCCGGACACTATGAAGAACCTATTAGACAAAGCTCTTATGTATCTAGCCAATAAAAGCTCTTTCAGTTGGCAAACCTGTTAGAAAAACACCTGGGTCATAAAGAGAGATAGCTTATTACGATATCAACGTAAATTCTTTCTTACCTTGCAAGACTTTTTTGAAACCATCTGGTTCATAAATTGAAAAAATAGCAATGGGGGTTTTGTTTTCTTGGGCCAGCGCAACGGCTGTAGCATCCATAACCCTTAGCTGCTTTTCTTTAACTTGATCAAAGGTAATCCGGAACCTGTAGGAAACTAAATATCACTAAGAATCATGTCGCAAATAAAACCACACAATTTCGCAATTTTGTTATTGAAATAATAAAAATAGGTCACTATGTTGATGCAAATGAATATTTTAGGTTTTTTATGATTTTTAATTTTTTCGTACTTTCATTCTTGGTTTTTATTAGTTGCGGATTTGCCGCAGAAGCAGCAGCACCTAATACTACAGAATTAAAAGCAGAGGATAGCGTAAATGTACGTTCATTTATTGCACATGAAATAAGTGCTTTTCTAAAAAGACTTGGGGAAGGAACTTTTGATTTTACAGATGAAGAACGAGATGTCGCATACTATAACAAAGGTGTAGCCGAAGAAAAAGAAGAAATAAAAAACCTTTTTACACTAAGAATAGAAGCCGGAAAGCTTTTTCAAGATGGTAACTATTTAGAATCTCTTAAAAAAAACATAAAGCTTTTTTATAAAACCAGAGGGCAAACATATCTATGTTCAATAATTGATATAGTTAGAAATGCAGGTCTTTTTAATGAAGCCTCTGATTTATACGTTCTGTATGGCCTAATGTTCAACAGATTACCCATCGTAGAAACAGAAGGACTTCTCATAGGAGGAGCTTCTACTCTAGCAGACCCCACCATTTTTAATTCACATTCTCAACAAAAGCCAAAACTTATTCATGATATTTGGCAGGGAGTGGCCCCGTATCATTTCGCGACTTCTCCTTTTTTACAATTAAAAGTATGTAGATTTTTTCATGGACTTCCAGACAGCACTTTTGTGTTGGGAGAATTAATCAGTTTAGGTGTGCTCAATGAAGATCTAGATGGTCATCTCATTACCTCAGTACCCCAACGAAAAGAAGCTGCAGCTAGTTATTTTCGCTTATCAAAAACACCAAATGCACTATCAGCTCTTGGAGTGATGATTTTAAAAGGTGAAACAGATTTAGATGAAAAAGGAAAAAAAATTGAAGCGAATAAGCGCTATAAAGTAGCGGCTAGTTTATTTAGAAGAACAAAAACACCATCTGCAGGGTCACTTCTAGCAAGACTAATCTTAGATAATAAAATTAATATAGATGAAAACAGACAAGGAATACCAACACTTGCTTTGCGTTACTGGGTAGCTGCTAGGTTGGCTCGCAGAGATCAATCAGAATTGGGGGTAATTACTCTTGCTGAGTTGCTCGTAAACAATCAAACATTCTACGATGAAGCTGATGAAATACTAACATCTGAGAACCAGCGACACACAGCAGTTGCTCGAATACTTTTGAGATGTAATACATCGGAAAGCAACTTGCGTTATGCGAATTACCTTATTCATTTTATTCGCACAGATGAAAATGGCACCTCTTTAAACACATCAGAGAAAATACTTGGAAAAATATTAGAAATTACCAACACCTTAGATTCGGAAAATTATAGCAAAAAAGGGATGTTGCACCTCATAAGAGGAGCGGCTTACCTTGTTCATGGAGCAGCATCTCAGGAAAACAAAAAGAAAGCTTTAGAAGAGCTATACACCGCACTTCAAAATGGTGAAAAGCAAGCCTTATATCATTATGAAAAACTCAAAAAAGAAATGGAACATTTGGAAGCTAGTGTATCTATGACTCTTTCCGACATAAGCACTGAACAAGAATCAATTGAGGAAGAATCGGATAGTGACTATGACGACTCAGATATACATCTAGATGTTGAATCTTCAACGCCGGCTTCATCCGAAAGTCTCTCCACTTTTAGACAAAAACAAGCAGAAAGTACAGCCGCTTGGAAACAAATTATTGAGCAAAGAAAAGCTGCATGGAGAGAAAAAATTGAACTTTTCAGTACGTCTCACATTCGTATGAATGTGGAAATACTTGAAAAAACCCCTATTGCTGAACGCTGGGCTAAACTAGCCATAAATGGACGCCTTAGATTAGCGGAATTATGGGACCAACGAGTCAGTAATCTTGTGGATGCTATTAAAGCAGGAGACACCCGATTAGGTGCCCCCGAAATGCTTGACGGAGATTATGATGGTTGGATGTCGCGACGCATTTCACAAAAGCTTCGATTAATTTATAATTTCACTAACGGAATGCTAGTGGTAAAAGAATGCGGACAACATTACAGAGGTAGATAGCTTATTACGATATCAACGTAAATTCTGTCTTACCTTGCAAGACTTTTTTGAAACCATCTGGTTCGTAAATTGAAAAAATAGCAATGGGGGTTTTGTTTTCTTGGGCCAACGCAATGGCTGTGGCATCCATAACCCTTAGTTGCTTCTCCTTAACCTGATCAAAGGTAAGTTTGAGCAAGAAAACGGCGTCAGAATTTAGTTTAGGGTCACTGCAAAAAACACCTTTGACCATAGTTGCTTTTAGCATAAGGTCACAATTCATTTCAGCAGCACGTAATGTGGCAGCAGTATCAGTTGTAAAGAACGGACTACCAGTGCCAGCTGTAAACACAACAACCCTGCCCTTTTTCAAATGACGCTCTGCTTTATGAACAATATAAGGTTCACAGATCGATGGCATAGGAATAGCTGACATAAGCCTAGATGGAACACCCGCATGGGTTAAGGCATTTTGCAAGGCAATACCATTAATAACAGTGGCTAGCATGCCCATAGAATCAGCAGCGCAGCGGTCAATACCATGTTTTTCCATACCATGGATGCCACGGTAGATATTTCCCCCACCAATGACTAAACACACTTCAACACCAGTTGCACGAACTGCTGCAACGTCAGTTGCTAATTTTTGCAGCATGGCATGTGAAATACCATATGCACCTTCTTGATGTGGATCTGGGGAAGCAAGAGCTTCCCCAGATAACTTTAATAAAACCCGCTTGTAACCGGGCACAGGTTAACCTGCTATCCCAGCTTGCGCTTGCACTTCTGCAGCAAAGTCAGACTCTTCTTTTTCAATGCCTTCGCCAAGATTGTAGCGTACAAAGCCTTTTAGAACCACTGGTGTGCCAATCTCTTTAGCAAATTGCTCAACTACATCAGCAATTTTAGTTTTACCATCCATAACGAAAACTTGCTCTAGCAACACAACTTCTTCGTAGAATTTGCGAACACGACCTTCAACCATTTTCTGAATAACTTCTTCAGGACGCCCAGAAGCACGTGCTTGGTCAACAAGAACTGCGCGCTCACGCTCTAATGCCAAAGGATCAAGTGATGCAACATCTAATGATTGTGGCGTTGCAGCTGCAACATGCATTGCAATTTTACGACCTAGATCCTGTAATTTTGCAGCGTCACCAGTTGATTCCAATGCCACCAAAACACCAATACGGCCTAGACCAGGAGTTGTTGCATTGTGCACATAAGTTGCAACCACACCGTTTGCAACGCTTAAGCGTTCAACACGACGTAGGTTCATGTTTTCACCAATCACAGCGATCAAGCGTGTGATTTCTTCGCTTAATGTAGCTGCTTCGCCTTTAAATGGCGCTTGTGCTAGTGATTCAACTGTATGTTCTTTAGCTGCTGCAATTTCAGCTGCCTGCAAAACCATTGCTTGAAAGTGAGCATTACGCGCAATAAAGTCAGTCTCAGCATTGATTTCAACAACTGCAGCAGCATTGCCAGAAGCAGCCACACCAACCAAACCTTCAGCGGCTACACGTCCTGCTTTTTTAGCAGCTGCAGCCAAACCTTTTTTACGTAACCAATCAACTGCTGTTTCTAAATCGCCGTTGTTTTCAACAAGCGCTTTTTTACAGTCCATCATGCCTGCGCCTGATTTTTCGCGCAGTTCTCTTACTAAATTTGGTGTAATATCAGCCATTATGCTCTCCTAAGTTACGCAACAGTTATTGTTTTATCTTCAAAAACTTCTTCAACCACAAGGTCAGCAGAAGCTCCAATATCAATACCTGCAGCAACCATTCCCTGTTGCAAACCATCAAGAATAGCGTCAGCCATTAAATCACAATACAAACGAATTGCACGAGTTGCGTCATCATTACCTGGAATTGGATAAGTAATAAAATCAGGAGTAGAGTTACTATCGATAATCGCAATAATAGGTATGCTTAAACGCTGAGCTTCTAAAACGGCAATTGCTTCCTTATTTGTATCAAGTACAAACAGCATATCTGGCAAACCGCCCATGTCAGCGATACCACCAATAGCCATTTCAAGCTTATCGTATTCACGTTGAAGCTTTAAAATTTCTTTTTTAGTCATGCGTCCAGGATGTGAAAGTTCTTCTTGCATTTCCTTCAAACGCTTAATTGACCGGTTTACTGTTTTCCAGTTTGTAAGCAATCCACCAAGCCAGCGATGGTTAATATAATACTGACCACAGCGCTTAGCTGATTCTTTTACAATGTCAGAACCTTGAACTTTTGTTCCCACAAAAAGTACGCGACCACCTGATTTCACAGTATCACGTGCAACTTCCAAAGCCTTATGTAGCATTGGAACAGTTTGTTGTAAGTCTAGAATATGAACTTCGCTGCGTTCACCAAAAATGTACGGTGCCATTTTGGGATTCCAGCGACGTGTATTGTGTCCGTAGTGTACGCCCGATTCTAGTAACTGACGCATTGTAAATGTTGGCATAGCCATAGTAGTAGTCTCCTTTGTTTCCGATTAAACCTCATCAGGCCGATACTGCATCGGTGGGCAAGGTTGCCCAAAGCCTGACTGTGTAGTGCGCTTATTATATTCAAGGGATAAAAAAAATGCTAGCCCCTTTTTAGGCTTTGACTGTGGTTAGAGATGCTTACAAAAATTAATGCAGGGAATCTACACCAGCTGATAAATTCATATGCATCCATGCAATACTCGATTTTCTTTGCGCGCATGTCATCTTTACCGCTTCTGCTGCTTGATATCTAACCGAAGCATCATCAATACTTGCAAGATACGCCCATGCTCTCGCGGTTGCTAATCTATCACTGAACAATGATTCATTTACTGCTGTAATTGCCTCGAGTTGAATGCTTGCATCAGAAATACGCGAAAGAATTTTTTGCACACGCATTTCTCTTGCGGCTCTTCTTTTTAGCGCTTTTCCTGTTTTCAAAATATATTGTGTTAGGGTCCTAATATCACTGATGTTTTGAATGAACGAATAAACTGACTCTGAGGATTTTGATATCTTTAGAATTTCATCTATCACACTAGCAGCTTGATCTTTTCTTCTAATTTCTGGCTCAGATATTGTGATTTTTCTTCTTACCTCATCCCATCTTTCATTATCAAAAGTAGAAAATGTCGATGACCACAATGCATTCATTGATAGAACAAAAACTAAGGAAAATAGGCGCCTCATAAAACAACCAGAAAAAAAATAATTACGCTATCCTTAGTTTGACTGAAGTTTTTAATTATCGTCAATTTCTTATCAGCAAAAAAATTACAAAATTAAGTTCTTAAGCTCTCCAAAAAGCCTTGCAGCATATAGGCTGCGGCCATTTTGTCGACAACTTCACGTTGGCGTTTACGTGATAGGTCTGCTTCAATCATGGTGCGGTGAACAGCCATAGTTGAGAGGCGTTCATCCCAAGCGCAAAAAGGGATATTACAAACTTTGGTGAGTTTTTCAGAAAATTGCTCAACCTTTTCACATTGTGGTCCAACCGTGCCATTCATATTCACAGGCCACCCAATGACAACCGCTACGATGTTTTCTTGTGTGACGAGTTTTTGAAACTGCTGCAAAAGCTCTGACTTGCTTAATACTTTAAATGGTGATGCAATTGTCCAGGTTAAATCGCAAAGGCTTAGACCAACGTGCTTTTCGCCATGGTCAATTCCTAAAAGACGATTCTTAGAGTTTTTTAAGACTTGTATGGCAGAGGATGAAGCAAATTCCAACGGAACAAGCCTTAATTTGAAAGGGAAATTGGTCTTGTTTCTGAAACATCACCAATGTGCTTTTGCCCTCTAGCTTTTGCTAGCTGAACTTGTTTTTGACGCTCACGTACTCGCTGATAGTGTTCATCGTTGTGTGCATCGTAGCAATGGTGACAATGAATGCCTTCTAGATAATGTTCCGATGTTTTTTCTTCATCGCTAATCGGCATACGACAACCAAAACACTGATCATAATCTCCCAATTCAAGACCGTGTTTTACAGAAACACGCTGGTCAAAAACAAAGCATTCACCTTCCCAGAGGCTTTTTTCCTCAGGAACTTCCTCAAGGTATTTTAAAATACCACCCTTTAGATGATAAACTTCCTTAAAACCTAATGCTTTAAGGTATGCGGTCGAACGCTCACAGCGGATACCACCTGTACAATACATAGCTACAGGCGTGTTTTTATATTGCATAAGGTTTTCTTCAGTGTATGCAGTAAAGTCTTTAAATGTAGTAGTTTTTGGGTTTACAGCACCTTTGAATGCACCAATCATGACCTCGTAGTTATTTCGGGTATCAATGGTGACTACATCGCTGCGGGAAATTAAAGCATTCCAATCACTTGGGTTAACATAAGCTCCAACCATTTGTGTGGGATCTGCAGCAGGTGCTCCAAGAGTTACAATTTCTTTTTTTAACTTCACCTTCATGCGCAAGAAAGGCATTGTTTGGGCTTTTGATTCTTTATATTCAAGGTTGTGAAAGGGACCAGATTCTTTAAGGTACTCAACGACTGCGTCAATTCCTTCGCGCGGGCCTGCAATTGTGCCGTTAATGCCTTCTTCAGCAAGTAATAAAGTACCACGAACGCCTTGTTTTTTGCAAAACGCTATTAAAGGCATGCGCAAAGCTTCGTAGTTAGGCACGGCAACAAATTGGTAAAGAGCCGCAACAACAATCATGATGCTTCTTGTTTTTTCTTAAGTAGTTTCACAGCGGTATCCAACTCAACTTGAGTACAAAAACCTAGTTGAACAGGGCTGCGTGGCTTAATGTTTTGCGCATTCCAATGGCTTTTTGTACGAACTGCATCAATAGTAATTTTCGTTGTACCAATAAGCCTTGAGATTTGAGAGTCTGTTAAATCTGGATAGTATTTAACTAACCATGAAATGGCGTCCGGACGCTCTTGACGCTTCGACAGTGGCGTATAACGTGGACGTTTTTTTCCTAAAACACTGTCAGCTGAAATGGCTGCTGATATTTGTAAATCTGCCGTTGGATCTTGCTCACAACGGTGAATTTCAACCAAGGTCAGTTGTCCTGATGCAATAGGGTCAAAACCCAACATTCCGTGTGTTGCTTCACTGTCAGCTAAATTTTGAATTTCAAGCATGTGCAAGCCAGAAAACTTAGCAATTTGCTTAAACGCTAGGGCAGTATTTTCAATAAGCCAAACGGCAGTTGCTTTTGGCATCAATGGAGTAGTCATAAAATCTCTTTACCTTGAAGATTGAGCTTAGAAAGCCCAAACTATTTCTTGTTTTTATAGCCCATTATAACGATAAGAACCAGTAAAGAAAACACCGCAATTACGCCACTAGCTAAAAACATGCGCGCTTGCCCAAAATGTTGCGATATTACTCCTGCTATAAGGTGACATGCAAAGTATTCGGAAATCGCGCAAATAACGTAATAACAACCAAACCCTGTGCCCCGTAAATCTTCAGGGACAATTTCAGCGATTAAAGACAAAAAGATATTTTGAGTAATAGCATACTGCACACCCCAAAAACCTATTCCGATCCATACCATTGCTAATGAATCAGCATTAGCCAGCACCATATCTGCAAGCACTAAAAATAGAATACCAATAATCAAAAACCAATACCGGTTCATGCGATCGGCCATACGCCCAACCGGATACACTGTTAAACACCAAGCAGCATTAAAGACCATCATAACTAAAGGGACATTTTCTTTAGGCAAATCAAACGCTTTATGTGCATACAAACACAAAAAACTTTCACTAAACCGTGCCAGCATAAAAATTGCTGCAACCAGCATCAGCATCCAAAAAGACTTTCCAAGCAATGGCAGATTTTTAAGACTAATGGGATGGCGTCGCTTCTCTTCCGGCAATGGAATTTCAGCTGAAACTGCAGAGTGATTAAACCGTTTCGGCTCTTTTATGAAAAATATGAGAATGCAGTAGGCCAAAATTGCAGGGACTACCGCTGCCTGAAATACTGATTGAATGTCATTGTCGAAAAAGCGCATTGCAAACATTGCCACAATGGCCCCAAGAAAAGCTCCGCCTTGAGAAAGAGCTCGCTTCAAACCATAAGCAGCGCCAATGCGTTTAGCAGACACCACATCAGCAACCATCGTGTCACGTGGTGTTGATTGAGTTCCATTACCAATGCGCTCACCCAAACGTCCAGCGAGTATTGGCATAAGTGAATTAGCAAAACCAAAAAGAATTCGACTAGAGACGATCAATGAGTAACCAACTACCATCAATGGTTTTCGTCGCCTAAAATAATCACTGAGCATGCCAGAGAATAATTTCATAATGTATGAACTAGCTTCGGCTATACCTTCAGCAACACCAATCCAAGTCATGGCAACCCCTAAAGAATCCATGTAAATGGCAATGTAGCTATAACCCATTACAAATGACAGGTTAATGAGAAACATCATCCAACCGATTTTCCAAACGGTGGAATGAATTTTGGTATTTTGTTGTGAATTTTCTGAAATTGCGGCCATCGTCATAGGGTGTATCCACTTATTCTAAAACGACGACACATAAATCTTGGCTAAAACTAGGCTACATCCTCTCTATTACTAGCTAATAGCTCACCAATTTGCAATCACAAACTGGCCAGATTTTTAATTCAGTTCAAGAATTTTCCTCAGGTAAATAGTATTTTGATCCCCAGTAGAATCAAAAATGCTCCTGTAATACGCTCTATCAAATACTGAAAATTCTTAAAAAATAAACTTAAACGCTTGTTCGAAAAACACATAGCAACAATTAGAAACCACATTAAGGTGGACAAAAAAATTATTGCCCCACATACCACGACAATAAGTGTTGGTTCATTAGGCGTCACAAACGCTGAGATTAAACTAATGAAAAAGAACATTGCTTTTGGGTTCATTGCATTGGTTAAAAACCCTGCGCTAATAGCTTTGAAAGCTGAAATTTCTTGAAAAGCAGGCGCTCCATCATACTGTGTGGTTTGCTTTTTAGCCAGCAACCCCTTAATGCCAATATACATAAGATAGGCTGCTCCTAGATATTTAAACGCAGAAAGCAACCATGCAGTTTTAGCAATCATAACACCTAATCCAAGCAATATATAAGTTAAGTGCACGAAAATACCCAGAGACACTCCTATCGCCGTCAGCACTGCAGTTTTACGCGTGTAAATTAAACTATTTCGCACAACAACTGCAAAGTTCGGACCCGGACTCATTAGACCCAGCAATTGAATGACTGTTAATGCTGCAATTGAAGGAAGATAATCAAGAATCATTTATTGAGACTGCAATGTTACTATTTCTTGGTAATTCTAGCATGAATATGACTTTTGACGAAAGTAACCATTCGGTGTACATTCCAAGTAATTGGCCCTTATGCAGACTGAAAATTATGGGATTAAGCACAAGTCATTTAATTATTGTTTTGTTGATTGTTTTAGTATTATTCGGCGCAGGGAAAATCCCCAAAATTATGGGTGATCTTGCGAAAGGCGTGAAGGCTTTTAAAGATGGCATGAAGGACGAGGACAAACAATAAATGACCGTTCGTCTTCGTTTTGCCCCCTCACCTACTGGATATTTACACATTGGCAGTGCACGTACTGCACTGTTTAATTACCTGTTCGCAAAGCACTGCGGTGGCAAATACTTGCTACGCATTGAAGACACAGACCGGGAACGTTCAACCCCCGAAGCAGTCGATGCTATTTTTTCAAGCCTTGATTGGCTTGGCATTAAAGCCGATGAAGAACCCGTTTTTCAATTTGAACGCGCTTCGCGTCATGCAGAGGTTGCCCACCAGCTATTAAAAGCTGGAAAAGCTTATCATTGCTATTGTTCACCTGAAGAATTACAAACCATGCGTGACGAAGCAGCAGCCAAGAAATTGCCTCCTCGTTATAATGGCATGTGGCGTGACCGCGATCCATCAACCGCACCTGCAGGTATTAAACCGGTTATTCGGTTTAAATCCCCTCAGCAAGATTCCCTTACCATTCAAGACAAAGTTCAAGGACCGGTTACCGTTCAAAACAATCAGCTAGATGATATGATTTTGCTTCGCGCCGATGGCACGCCCACATATATGCTTTCCGTAGTGGTAGATGACCACGACATGGGAATAACCCATATTATCCGCGGAGATGACCACCTAACCAACGCCTTTCGCCAGCACCACATTTACACGGCAATGGGCTGGGATGTCCCTGAGTTTGCTCATATTCCCCTTATTCACGGGGCTGATGGTGCCAAACTATCAAAGCGTCACGGCGCCACAAGCGCTGACATGTACAAAGACCTAGGCTTTTTGCCAGAGGCTATGAAAAACTATTTGCTACGCCTAGGTTGGGGCCATGGTGATGATGAAATTATTAGTGAAACCCAAGCAATTGAATGGTTTTCATTAGAAGGAATCGGCCGTTCCCCTGCCCGTTTCGACATGGCAAAACTTCACAATTTAAATGGCCATTACATACGCCGGGCAGATGACGCGCGTTTAGTTAACCTAATCAAGCCACTTATTGAAAAACAAATTGCACGTTCCATATCAACCAATGAAGAAAGCCACATTTCAAAAGGCATGACTGGCCTTAAAGAACGCGCTAAAACAACGGTTGAATTGGCTGAAAGTGCGATTATTTATATTCAAGCGTTGCCTCACGATGAAAAGGCAACAGCCCTACTTACCCCTGAAAATATTGCACATTTGAAAAATCTTTTGCCCAAACTGCAGGCTTGTGACTTTACACACGATACGCTTGAAGCACTTTTGCGTAGCGCAGCTGAGGAATTTTCCATAAAACTAGGTCAGTTAGCCGCACCACTTCGTGTTGCTATAACCGGCAGGTCCGTTTCTCCGAGCTTGTTTGAAGTGATGTCAATTTTGGGTAAGCAAGAATCCCTTAAGCGAATTGAGAATATTATTTCGAATTAACATAATATAATTAATGACGAATTAACAATTAAGTTGTATTATTAGTAGATCAAGGTTTTTTAAGAAATATCAACCTGATGAAATTGCTTTACGAAAAAGACAATAAACAACAGCTATTCATTTTCTTAAAGTTTTATTTTTCTTATTATATAAGGTTTCAGGTAGCTTGCGCGCTCTTCTGCTGTTTCACAGAGATTATTAATATAATTTTTGAGAAACTCAATGTTTCTTCGACCACACATTTTTGTATTTTGTTTATAGTTAGTCGCGTTTGTGTTTTTTTTATAAAAATTCACGTACTAAAACTTTCTTCATTACTAAAATATGAAACCTTTAAGGTTATTTGGACGACTTCAGTTCCCAAAAGCATATTTTCTAAATCTTTTTTTTACCCTGTTATTGCATTGGGGCTCTTAGGCAAGATAACAAATATTTTACTGACGCACTATAACTTATACCCACTATTCACTGGGTTATTAGTTAGTGTATTTCTACTGCATATTTTTATTTTGAATAACTGGCTGCCCTTTCAGTTAATTCCTCTGAATCCACAAGACGTACTAGAAAAGCCGGAATAGATTTTGGGGTAATGCCCATAATGCGTAAGTGGTTTTATTTTGAAGAAAATGCAGCCAGCAAAGCTGGAAGGTCTGCCCAGTCAGAAAAACAAGCTGCCACCCCTTTTTCTATAAGTGTAGCTGCCATGTCTTGAGGTTTATCAGCAAATCCTAAAAAACCAAAAGTTGTAATGCCGGCACTAATAGCAGCGCTTGCTCCTGTAGTGCTGTCTTCAACAGCAAAACAGTTTTGGGGAGAAATATTCAATTGTTCCATCGCTCTTAAATAAACGTCAGGCTTTGGTTTTTGAACATCACCTGCTTCAAAAAAGGCTGCCCCAAAGAAACGTGCTAATTCTTCTCCCTGTCCATTCGTGGCAAAGCGCATAGCTGCTAAAGCACGTTGAATAGGATTATTTGAAACAAATGCAAATTTATATCCCTGATGTTCTAAAATTGAAAGTGTGTCTATTAAGTGAGGAGCCATTTCAACTCCTGTTTTTTGAAGTTGCTGCATCATGCGCCACTCACGTGCATCGTATAACGTAGGGTAATCAACACAGATCCCAAAATGCTTAGATAAGTTTACACAAAGGTTTTCACGAGCTTGACCATGAAAATGTTCTTTAAATTCTTGAAATGTAAGGGGGTGGTCAATGGTGTCTGCATATAAATCATTGAACCGTTCAATCAACGAAGGCACCGCCAAATGCTCGGTAGCCATTTGACAATTGTCAAAATCCAGCAAAAGCCAAAGTGCGGCAGATATTTTAGCATGAGTTGTCATAGGCTTTCATTCACCGATCTTTGTCACCGGATTATCCCCAAATTGCTATCATTGGTCTAGAAGTTTTTGTGCTTGCACGGCTGTTCTCACCTTTACATTAAGCCATAAACCTTTTTGGCTAAATTTTTAAATTTATGCTAAGGTGATCTCATATGAAAAGGGAGGATAATATGTCCAATAATTTTGATCCAATCACACGTACTTCTGCCCACGCACAGGAAATTGACGCAGGTCTGCGCACTTACATGCAACGGGTTTACAACTTTATGGCCCTAGGCTTAAGTATTACTGGCTTAACTGCGTACTTAACTGCTCAGTCACCGGAAATGATGCAGCTTATTTTCGGAACACCACTTAGGTATTTGGTGCTTTTTGGCCCATTGCTAATGGTATTTTTTCTAAGTGCACGCATCGGCAAAATGACTTTTGCAAGCGAGCAAACACTTTTTTGGGCTTTTGCAGGCGTTCTTGGGCTTTCTCTGGCTAGCATCTTTTTGATGTACACTGGTGAAAGCATTGCAAAAGTTTTCTTCATCACAGCCGGTATGTTTTCAGGCACTAGCCTTTACGGGTACACAACTCAGCGTGATTTAAGCAAGTTTGGTTCATTCTTATTTATGGGCCTACTTGGAATTATCATTGCAAGTGTTGTGAACATGTTCTTGCACAGCGGCCCAATGCAGTTTGCTATTTCGGTACTTTCAGTACTAATTTTCACAGGCCTTACAGCTTATGACACGCAAATGATCAAGGAAATTTACTACGCGAACGATGACAGCGAAACATCAGGTAAAAAAGCTTTATTTGGCGCCCTACGTTTGTACATGAACTTCTTAAACATGTTCTTGGCATTGTTGCAATTATTCGGCAACCGTCGTTAAGTTTAAAGCATATAACGAAAGAGGCCGGGTTTCCCCGGCCTTTTTTATTAACTCCGCACCACCTACAGTTCGTTAGCTTTTTTAAATAGTGGCTTTAGTGCATTTAGTGATGCACTAATTTCTTCCATTCTATAAATGTCTTCTTTTTTGAATTTATCTACCTTTATAAGTGAAACCAGGTCTCCCAATCTTTCAAAACTACGAAGCATATCTGACAATATTTCTTCTTTCAAATAGTGTGCTATTTCCCCAGCTCCACAAACATCAGCAACTGCTGTAAAAGTTTTTAAAAGGATGCCTGCCTTACCTGTTTCAACAATGGCATCAATAGTTTGGGCAGCAACCAACATTGCACCGTCTGATTGATTTGTTACTCTTAGCAACAACGGGGCAAACGCTTCTAGATGCTGATTTTCAGCTATTTCTATTACATGGTTACGAATGTGAAATAATTCATAGTGAAGTTCATTTAAGTCCTTTCTAGAAAGTCTCACTGCAATAACGTTTGATTTTTCTCGTAGTTCAGGAGCAATCACACAGGCTGTAAATGTAACCCTAGCCAACATGTTATTGTACCTGTAGGACTCTGATAAATTGCTTAAGCTACTTTCTATCGCTTGCAAGGGCCTATAGCAACCCATACTGTGCGCAACTTCCTTAATTCCTACTAAGAATCTGTGGCTTGTGCTCACCTTTCGTGATAATTCAGGTTCTTCTAATAGGCCGCGCACCTCCATGCTGTAAATAGTTGATGTTAGCAAAAATAGACTTAAGAAAATTTTCTTCATAAAAAAACCTTTTAAGAAATTTCCACTTAGTGTAGATAGCTCAAAAAAGGTATAATGCAATAGATTTTATTAACTAATTCTTTACAATAGTTTACAAATGCTTAATTTTTAGATGGCTGTATTGCAACTTGTGACATTACGCTAAAGAAAATTAAAAAGATATAAATACGCACTTTCATCAGCATTCCTCTGGCTTTTGACCAGAGGAGCTAATTAACTGCTTCTTTAGGCTTCGAAGTTGCGGCTTAAAAATTCATTAAGCAAACGAACGCCGTAGCCTGTAGCACCCTTCCCAGTTAATGGCTTGTCCGCCTTATCCCAAGCCATGCCAGCAATGTCTAAATGCGCCCATGGTGTTTTGTTGACAAAGCGTTCAAGAAAGTGGGCTGCGGTAATACTACCCGCACCACGACCAGAGCCTACGTTTTTCACATCGGCAACATCGGAATTAATGTCCTTGTCGTAGGCTTTCCCCATAGGCAGACGCCACAACGGCTCACCCACTGCTGTGCCCGCATCTGTAAGCATATCGCAAAGCTTATCGTCGTTACTAAACAACCCTGCGTATTCGTAGCCTAACGCTACTGTAATAGCTCCGGTTAGAGTTGCGAGATCTATCATGTATTGAGGTTTGAATTTATCTTGGGTGTACCAAAGAGCATCGGCTAGGACTAGGCGTCCCTCTGCGTCGGTGTTTAGTATTTCAATAGTTTGTCCTGAAAGGGAAGTTACCACATCAGACGGACGTTGTGCTGCACCCGATGGCATATTTTCAGCCAATGCCATAACGCCAATGACATTTACTTTGGCTTTGCGAAGAGCCAATGACTTAATAAGTCCTAGCACAACGCCCGAGCCTGCCATGTCATATTTCATGTCTTCCATACCGTTGGATGGTTTGATGTTGATGCCGCCGGTATCAAACGTGACACCTTTGCCAACTACAGCGATAGGCTTGTCAGTCTTTTTGCCACCCATCCATTTCATAACAACTAGCTGAGATTCACGAATGCTTCCCTGCCCTACGCCAAGTAATGCGCCAAAACCTAGTTTGGTCATTTCTTTTTCACCAAGCACGTCAACCTTCACGCCAAATTTGCTTAGCTCTTTTGCGTATTTAGCCATTGATTCTGGGTAAACTACGTTTGGTGGTTCAGACACAACTAACCTAGTTAGGTGGTTACCCTTGGCAATAGCGGCAAGTTTGTCAAAAGCTTCTTGGGATTTTTTAGCACTAGTACTTACAAATACTAGCTCATCAAGAACGGGAATTTCATCTTTTTTGCGTTTAGTTTTGTATTTGTCGAAAGCCCAAGAGCGAATGAATGCACCTGATGCAACGTACGCTATGAATTCCTCTGGTGTGTGACCTTTCACCCCTGGAATATCAGACAAATCGATAACTGCTTTTTTTTCACGAAGACCATTTAGGCAAGAAAAAATTCTTGCTCCAATTTTTTCTAAGGTTAGTGGGGTGTGCTTTTTAGCATCTCCAAGACCTACTAGCACGACTTGGCCATCGCGCCCAGTCACTGAGGGAATGCGCAAAAGCTTTTCAGCTTTTCCTTTAAATTCAACATTGCCTACGGCTGCTTTTACTGAACCATTTGCAAGCTTATCAAGTGCTTTAGTAACATTTCCAAAATTTCCATCTTCATAAACGCCAGCAATGAATAAACTATTTTTAGGCGCTTTATCTGCGAATGTTATTTTCATGATTGGTCCTTTTGTTGTTTAAGTAATCTTGCTTTGGAAACCGCAATCGCTGCAAGGTTCACCAGTGTTCTTGGCCGAGCCGATGGAGTACAAATATGAGCTGATTCTTTGATACCCATAAGAATCGGGCCAATAGTTTGTCCGTTTGCCAAAACTTTTATTGTGTTTAAAGCCACATTAGCTACATCAAGGCTAGGCATCACTAACAGGTTAGCCGAACCTTTTAGGGTATTACCAGGGAATATACGAGCACGAATTTTTTCATCCAAAGCAGCATCTACATGCATTTCCCCTTCGACTTCAAGTTCTGGCGCAAGGTCACGGATAATTTCCATTGCTTGGCGCATTTTCTTAGCCTGGGGGTGAACGCCCGCACCAAAATTAGAATACGATACTAATGCCGCCTTAGGCTTTATTCCAAATAACATAATTTGCTCTGCCGCCATGATTGTAATTTCAGCAAGTTGTTGGGCTGTCGGATCAATATTTACGTATGGATCTGTGATAAAGAGGATGCCTCGTTCAATTTTGGGATTATCTATGGCAATAGCTGAAAGTGCAGCACAGCGGTGCTGATTTTTAGCAATACCTAATATTTCCATAATAGGAATAAGGTGATCCCGATAACTGCCATAACATCCACAAATCATGGTATCTGCATCGCCAAGATGCAACATCATGGCAGCAATAACTGTCGTATTTGTACGCATAACCTCTTTTGCATTATCAGGAGTAATTCCCTTACGAGCCATAATTTCATGGTAGGCCTGCCAATAGGTTTTATATCTTGAATCCTCTTGTGGATTAATTACTTCAAAATCAATATTTGCTTGAAGTCGTAATCCAAATTGCTTAATACGCATTTCAATAACTTCGGGACGGCCAATAAGCAGTACACGCGCAATTTTTTCGTCGCGAATAGTTTGAACGGCTTGTAAAACTCTTTCATCTTCGCCTTCTGAAAATACAAGACGTGTATCATCACCAAAAGCTTTTGCCGCTGCAAAAATAGGACGCATCACCATGCCAGAACGATAAATAGCTTCTTTTAATTGAGTACGATAAGCCTCCCAATCAGTTATAGGGCGTGTTGCAACACCACAATCAACAGCAGCTCGAGCCACTGCGTAAGATAGCTCAACATACAAACGTCTATCAAATGGCTTAGGGATAATATAATCACGGCCAAAAGTGAAAGTTTCGCCGCCATATGCAGCCACTACCAGGTCATTACTTTCAGCTTTTGCAATACGCGCAATCGCTTCTACGCAAGCCACTTTCATTTCATGGTTAATACAAGTAGCCCCAACATCTAACGCGCCCCTGAATATGTACGGGAAGCAAACAGCATTGTTCACCTGATTAGGGTAGTCTGTCCTGCCTGTTGCCATGATTGCATCGTCGCGAACACTATGCACAACCACTGGTCGAATTTCAGGCTCAGGGTTTGCTAACGCAAAAATAATAGGGTTTGGCGCCATCGACTTTGCCATTTCAGCAGTCATCACACCAGCACTTGAAAGCCCAAGGAATGCATCAGCATTTTTCAAAGCCTCAGCTAAAGTGCGCAATGGTGTATCGGCCGCTAAAGCTTCTTTTGATGGATCTAGATCTTCTCGCCCTTTAAAAATAACGCCATCCCGGTCAATGACAATTAAATTTTCACGACGCAGGCCCAATTTTATAAGCAATTCAAGGCAAGCAACCGCAGATGCACCTGCGCCACTTGCCACCATTTTTATGGTATCAATTGATTTACCTGCTAATTCAAGGGCATTTTTCATGGCGGCATTCACAATAATTGCGGTGCCGTGTTGGTCATCATGCAAAACGGGAATATTTACTCTTTTGGCAAGCTCGCGCTCTACGTAAAAACACTCTGGGGCCTTAATATCTTCAAGGTTTATTCCGCCGAAAGTTGGCTCTAGTGCTGCAATAATATCAACAAGTTTTTGAGGATCAGTTTCATTAATTTCAATATCAAACGCGTCAATACCAGCAAATTTCTTAAAAAGAATGGCTTTGCTTTCCATAACTGGTTTAGCGGCTAAGGGTCCAATATTTCCAAGCCCCAATACAGCAGTGCCATTAGTTATAACGGCAACTAAATTGCCGCGTATAGTATACTCTGCCGCTTTTAATGGATCTCTGGCTATTTCCAAACAAGGCTCAGCAACACCAGGTGAATAAGCCAAAGCCAGATCATGGGGATTGGTAAGAGGCTTAGTCGCAACAATTTCCAATTTACCTTTTGGATGTTGTGAATGGTAGCGTAGAGATTGTTCGTAGATAGTACGCGGCATAATTTATTGCTTACTCAAAAGTGCTTTTACTCTTTTTACCACGATATCAGCTGTTATGCCAAAATGTGTATACAAATCATCAGCCGGTGCTGATGCTCCGAATGAATTAATCCCAACAAATTCACCTCTTTCGCCTAAATACTTTGGCCAAACGCCTTCGCAAGCAGCTTCTATAGCGACACGAATACCCTTACCCAAAACCTGATTTCTATACTCAACTGGTTGTTTTTCAAACAATTCCATGCATGGCATAGACACAACTCGAACCGGCGTATTCATTGCCATTAGAGCATTTGCTGCTTCAACAGCAATTGAAACCTCAGAACCGGTAGAAATTAATGTAATTTGCGCTCCTGGTTTTTCAATCAGTATGTAGCCACCCTTTGCGCAGGCATTTTCAAAATGATTTGTCCGTAAATCACTAAGGTATGGAAGGTTCTGGCGAGTCAACACTAACACTGACGGAGTATTTCTATTCTGCACAGCTAGCTGCCAGCATTCGGCAACTTCTGTAGCATCCATCGGACGGAAAGTTAAAACATTTGGAATACAGCGCAAATGAGCTAAATGTTCAATAGGCTGATGCGTTGGTCCATCTTCCCCTAAGCCAATAGAATCATGTGTTAATACATAAATCACGCCCTGCTTCATTATGGCCGATAAACGCAAAGCTGGTTTTAAATAATCTAAGAAAACTAAAAAAGTACCGCCGTAAGGAATAAATACTTTTGAGAGACTTAGGCCGTTCATAATGGCTGCCATAGCGTGCTCACGCACTCCATAATGAATATAATTCCCTGTGTAGTCACTAGCTATTACAGTTTTTTGTGCTTTTGTCTTTGTGTTATTTGAACCTGTTAAATCAGCTGATCCGCCAATTAAAGAAGAACACGTTACAATTGCTTCTAATACCTGTTGTGAAAGCACTCGTGTTGCAAGCTTTGGCTTTTCATCTTTTACCTTTTGCTTGTAAGTATCAATAGCTTTAGTAATATCAACTGTTGGTTCTTGCAATTTTTTCTGAATTTCAATTGAGGTTTGTTTTTTCCACTGTTCGTATACTGCTTGATGACACGCACCTATAGCACGCCAGGCGTTGATAATATTATCAGGAATCACAAATGGTTCATGGGGCCAATTCAAAGCAGCACGCGTAGCTTGTATTTCTGCACTCCCCAAAGGCGAACCATGTACTCCACTTGTATTTGCTTTATTAGGCGAACCAAAACCAATAGTAGTTTTGCATGCAATCAAGCTTGGTTTATTGCTAGCTTTTGCCCGGGAAATTGCGCCATCAATGGCGTTATTATCGTGCCCATCAATTCGTTCCGCATTCCAACCATATGCCTGAAACCGCATAAGCGAATTGTCACCAAATGATAAATCAGTTTTTCCATCAATGCTGATGCCGTTGTCATCGTACAAAACAATTAGTTTGTTTAAGCACAGGTGCCCAGCAAGGGATGCTGCTTCATGGCTAATACCCTCCATTAGGTCACCATCACTGGCAATAACATAAGTGTAATGGTTAATCGCATCACCATGGGTTGCATTCAACATTCGTTCAGCAATCGCCATACCCACAGCAGTAGCAATACCCTGGCCCAATGGCCCTGTTGTCATTTCCACACCAGATAAATGCCCGTATTCTGGATGACCTGCAGTTTTTGAACCCAGCTGACGAAAATTCTTAAGCTGCTCCAGCGTGGCATCTGGATACCCTGTTAAGTACAAAAGGCTATACAGCAACATTGACCCATGACCCGCTGATAACACAAACCTGTCACGGTTTGCCCAGTCAGCATCTTGCGGGTTAAACACCAAATGCCTTTCAAACAAAACCGTTGCCACATCGGCCATTCCCATGGGCATACCAGGGTGACCTGAATTTGCTTTTTCAACAGCATCAATACTTAAAAAACGAATGGCATTAGACAGATCATGAAATGTGGTCATTAGAGAAAATTCTTGAATGTATTCACGGCATTATGCCCAAGTTTAAAGACCAGGCCAAGGGATGAGGGATGTGTTGATACTAGTAATTCCATAGTGAACTGGAGAAAGGCTCTCTAGCATTCTAGTCATTTCGCTCTGAACTTAAACTTCTTCTGAAAAAATTATTTTTTCCTGTTCCTAACGTATAATCTAAGCAGCACACCCACCAAAAATACGGTTAGGGAATATAACGTCATTTCAATGCTAATGGAACTTAAAACACAAAAGCAAAAGGCCGTGGAGGCAATGCCCAACAACCAATGCTTTGGTTTTGAATGCTCATAGTCTTTTAAAAATTTCATATAGGCCAATGTACATACCAAATACGCAAACAACCAAATATGCATAAGGTGCTTTTGACTGGCTCTTTAATCAATAGTATTACATAAAACCTCTTGTTAACTCTGGCTTACTGTAAGTGGCTGCACGTCTCCAGCGTCTTTAGAAACAAACAGCTGTCTTGTGACCCAACCCCATTGTGGGTCATTGATCCGTTCTTCTACATATTGGTTGTGGGTGTATTGGGATATAACCCTTCTCCAGAATTTTACCGCTTGATCAGCGCCCTGAATTTGACGAACCTGCCACTGACCAGGATAGGTCGAGAAAATGGCTTGAGCAAATAGGTACCCGAGGTTTTTGCGTCGCATCACTGGCACAATGTAATACTCCGATATGTCCTTCGGATTAGATTCTGGATTAAGGATGCAAAATCCTATAGGAAAATTATCGTAGTAAAAAATATAGCCAACATATGGCTTGAATGGCATAGTATCTAACTTAAATATACCGTCGTCACTTGGCATTTTACCTGTAAGAGACGAAAATTCTGCTTCATAAGCTTGCGCCAGATTTAACAGAGAGCCCAGATTTTCCTGATTTACCTCAGCTATCGCTAGGCTTCTGGATTCTATTGGTATTTCGAGCCTACTGTCATCTGAAGAAAAAATCATCTAAGAAAATCCTTTCGTGAATTACAGCTTGGATTAAACCCACTGAATAAAGGGGAATTATCTATCCCTGTTCTTAACATACAGCCGAAGCGGCACGCCCACCAAAAATACGGTTAAAGAATACAGCGTCATTTCAATGCTAATGGAACTTAAAACCCAAAAACAAAAAGCCGTAGAGGCAATGCCCAACAACCAATGTTTTGGTTTTGAATGCTCATAGTCTTTTAAAAATTTCATATAAGCCAATGTACATGCCAAATACACAATCAAAATGAGCGATGAACTAATTGAAACCACAAAATTAAACTGTTCTATCAAGCTTTCGCTCAATGAAAGCATCATGAAAGGAATTGTGCACATTGAAGAAATAATAATAGCTGCACTGGGTGAACCGCATTTATCTGTTTTTAAAAATATTTTTGGAAATATTCCATCTTTTGCAGCGCCATATGCAATGCGTCCACCAATAAGCATCCACCCGTTTAGGGCACCTAATGCACATAAAATACCAGCACCTGCCACAAAATTTTGCCAATTTCCGCCGAATATGCATGCCGCCAAATCAGCATAGGGCGCTTTTGACTGGACAAGTTGATCAAAAGGAATATGCCCCAAAATACTGACTGTGCCTAAAATATAAATACCAGCCGCAATTAACGTTCCCACAATCGTTGCTTTAGGAATGGTTTTGCGAGGATTTTCCACTTCTTCACTTGGAACAGTTGCCGTTTCAAACCCCATAAAAGCAAAAATCATTAGCATTACAGATCCTGCAAGTGCAGAGCCATATGGCATATTAATTGGCGGGGCAGCAAACAGGTATTCAGACTTCACTGAAAATAACGCAATAACCGGTAACACAATTAAAGGCAGCACCTTAACAATGGTCAAAACTAGCTCAACGCGCCCAGCAAAGGCAATTTTACATAAGTTAACCGCTGTAAATAATACAATGATCAGCACCTCTAAAATCATCAGCGTGCTATTGGAAAGGGGGCCACAAATAGTGGTTAAGCAACCCATAGCTGCAGAAACCAACGCTGCATAGCCAACCCAAGCTAAAATCCAATAAACCCAAGCAATGTAAAAGCCTGCATCTTTTCCGAAAGCCTCTTCTACATATACATGCGGCCCACCGGTTCTTGGGTGTTTACTGCAAAGCTGGCAAAAAACTAAAGAAAGAAGAATGGCCCCAATGGAAGCCATAACCCAACCCGCAAATGATATAGACCCATAGGGCGCCAAAATTGCCGGCAGCATAAGTACGCCGCTACCAACTAAATTTCCAACTACCAAGGCAACAAGTTGCCAAAAACCAAGCATGATATTATTTATATTCTTTTATAACAGAGGGCAGTGTACAAAAATCTCAACTATTTTGAAATCGAATAATTTAGGTGTATGCGTAAAACACAGATGTGTCGTAAGTAATGCCGTGATTTTTGAAAAATTCATACTCCTTCATATTCCTAAGATTTGAGGCGTTCTTTTAGTATTCTGCACATTTTGAATCTTCTTGGTTTAATCCATTTTCTTCTGATGGCTTTTCTTCTGATGTTTGCAAATATGCTAGAGGATGACAAAAGAAATCCAAGCAGACTGACAATAGTAATTAATTTAATAAAATCAGAATCCATGTCCAAGCCCCCTAGCAACGTTTCAATTTTTTAACTTACAAATGAGATATGTTTTTTAGCCACTTTTTCACTTCACGAACTTGTTGTTTGGCATCAAAATCATTCTCTTCATCAGCCTTTATACCCGAATAGCTATCGGCTTTATCAGCAGACACAAAGCTGTATAATCCAATCAAAGAAATTGAGGCTGCACCACACAATAAGGCACCTAAGCCATAAAAAGTTGTTACCTGATCACAGACATATGCTGTAAACAAGTACATTAAAGAATGTGAAAAGGCCCATACAAATAAGAGATTGGTATATCTACCAAATACAGGAAAGCTCTTATTAATGATTGGGGTATATGGGGTTAGCCCTTGCCCTAACACATTAACAATCACCTGAACAATAAAGATACTTAATACGGTGTGCTCTTTGTAAAAAAGCATTATTAAGGGAACGACGCATAACAAGGCTATTAATTTAAATTTTACAATTCGAAATGGGTGAATTTTCAACCCCAAAGCGCCATATCCAATTTCCGCGCACATCACAATAAACAAAACAAGCGTTGTTTGGGCCATAACCCAATTGGTCTCTACTTTTAGTTGATTCACTAATACAGAAGGAAGATAAGCCAAGCAAAAATAAAAAGACACGGCGGGGAAAAAGTACATAGCAAATAATGCTGGTATATTGCGGTTTTTATAATTAATAGATCCATAAAAATCAGCAGGGCGCTTTTTTTTCTCTCGAGAATGCAGTGTTTTTAAAAATTCAGGAGTCTCTTTTAGTGTTTTTCTTGCAATCGTTCCTAAGACGGCCACACCTGATCCTATATAAAAAGGTATTTTCCATCCATTCTCTGGGGAAAGAAAAATACATAAAGCACCAACTCCGCATGCTACAAGTCCTCCTAGCGAGCATGTAGCTTCGACGAGCGCACTATAAAAATATACTTTTGGCTTGGGAACTGTTTCTGTAATAAACACATCTGCCGCAATACACTCTCCTCCTGAAGCAAACCCTTGTACCAATCGCATTGATAAAAATAACACCGCTGAGAGAGCGCCCCATTCGGCATATGGGGGAATATTAGGAATAATCAGGCATGAAATTGACATTAAAAACGTGGTAGAAATTAATACGGGCACTCGTCCAATGGTATCTCCTACATACCCCCAAAATAAAGCAGCTAAAGGGCGTATACAAAACGATGAGCAAAACATAAAAGCTGTCATCAAAACTTTGTGAGGAGAATCAGGAGGGATAAAAATCGTAGAAAGGACAACAGTTAAATGAACAGCTAAGAGCAAATCAAAAAAATCAAGAAAATTACCAATCAGAACAATAGCTACTGATTTTTTTATTTCTTTAGGAAGAGCCGTATCTGCAGAGTTAACGCTCATAATAGTATCTCCTCGTTTGCAAAATCACTTGAGGAAGCATTAAAAGTTACGTCTTATGCAAAATGCTTATAAAGATATAACTTGCTCCGCCGCTAACTTTTATCATTAAGCACCTCACATATAGTCCTGCAGTCAAAAATTGTCAAACAAGAAATTGTACCATTGATATAGTCACGCTATTTTGTTCTAATGAAGGTGTGGGTATTTTAAAAAATCTTTAAGAAATTGTTTGAAAACTGTCCAAGTTTACTCCCCAAAGGAACAACTAAAAAGCTTGTTCTATTCTTGCATGGCTACGGATCAAACGGATCGGACCTACTTGAAATAGGACGCCTTTGGCAACCCAGCCTTGGCAATACTGCATTTCTTTCTCCTAATGCTATTGAGCCTTTGGAAAATCTTCCATTTGGTGATAGTTATCAATGGTTTGGATTGTCTGATTTTAATCCTTTGAATATTCGCGCAGGTCTTGATAAAGCGCGCCCCCATTTGAATCGATTTATTAAACGCGCATTAGCGGAATATAGACTGCTGCCATCAGACCTTATAATAGTGGGATTTTCTCAAGGCACAATGATGGCCTTAGATATGCTTTTCAGTATTTCCAAGCTAGGTGGAATCATTGGATATTCTGGCGCATTCTATCCACCTGCTAGAGCAAAACCCTTGTCACCTCCTCCAGTGCTTTTAGTTCATGGAACTGCAGATGTTGTCGTGCCGTATTCAGCAATGCAAGTAGCACAAACACAACTGCGCCAGCTAGACGTGAATGTCATGACAAAAACCTGCACAAACCTAGGTCATAGCATTGATGAATCTGGTCTAATGGCAGGGCTTGATTTTATTACACACCAACAACAAAACCAGCCTATAGCTTTGTAAGGATAAGCAATGAATCGCCCCAAAATAGCCTTAATTGGTAGTGGAAACATTGGCGGAACATTAGCCCATTTAGCAGTGCAACGAAGATTGGGCGATGTAGTTTTAATTGATATCTCAGAAGGCATTCCCCAAGGCAAAGCGCTTGATTTAAATCAGGCCTTGAGCGCTGACAACACAGACGGCGTTATATCAGGCGGGCAAGACTACAGTCTTATCAAAAATGCAGATGTTGTGATTGTCACCACTGGTGTCGCTAGAAAGCCAGGTATGTCTCGCAATGATTTGCTAAGTATCAATGGAAAAATAATTAGGTCTTTGGGCGAAAATATTAAAAAATATGCCCCTAATGCTTTCGTTATTGTCATTACAAATCCGTTAGATGCTATGGTCTGGCTTATGCAAAAAGTTACCGAATTCAGCCCACAAAAAGTTGTTGGCATGGCAGGAATTCTAGATGCTGGGCGTTTTAAATACTTTTTAAGCGAAGTACTAAATGTATCTGCTGAAGATATTCAAAGTTTTGTTCTAGGCGGTCACGGTGACACCATGGTACCAATGCCACGTTATACAACAATTTCTGGCATCCCTCTTTCCTATTTTGTCGAAAATGGATGGATTTCCAAAGAAAATCTAGATGCAATAATTGATCGAACAAGAAATGGTGGCGCTGAAATTGTTAACTATCTAAAAACAGGGTCGGCATTTTATGCACCTGCCACCAGTGCTTTACAAATTGCTGAAAGTTACTTATTTAATCAAAGACGCATTTTACCCTGTGCAGCGCACCTTCAAGGAGAATACGGCATCAATGACATTTATGTGGGCGTTCCTGTTGTTATAGGAAAAAATGGTGTTGAAAAAGTAATTGAAGTGCCACTAGATCCAGTTGAAAAATCGCAATTGCAATCTTCTGTTGAGTCAGTTAAAGCTCTAATACATACTTGCCTTGATTTGGGGTTATAAATGAACATTCATGAATATCAAGCCAAGAAACTACTAAGCGCATTTGATGTGCCCGTAGGCCAAGGAGAGGTTGCTGAAACTGCAGATGAAGCCGTTGTCGCAGCTCAAGAACTAGGTGGATCAGTTTGGGTAGTAAAAGCCCAAATCCATGCCGGTGGTCGAGGACTTGCTGGCGGCGTAAAAGTCTGTAAAAGCCTAGATGAAGTAAAAACATACGCAACATCACTGCTTGGCTCAACTTTAGTCACCCATCAAACGGGACCTTCGGGTCAAAAAGTTCGAAAAATCTATGTAGAATCAGCAGCCAACATAGATAAAGAATTTTACTTAAGCCTTGTGCTTAATCGCAATACCAGCCAAGTTTGCATTATCGCCTCTGCCGAAGGTGGTACAGATATTGAAGAAATAGCTCAAAGCCACCCAAACAAAATTGTCAATCTAAGCATTCCTCCTGCAACAGGTATTCAAGGCTACCATGCAAGACGTGTGGCCACAGTATTTGGCATGATTGATAAATCAAAAGATGTATTACATCTGCTGCAGGGACTATATGAATTTTATGAAAGCTGTGACTGCAGCCTCATTGAAATTAATCCATTGGTCCTAACTAAAGAAGGACCCCTTTTAGCGTTAGATGCCAAAGTTAGCTTTGATGATAATGCCCTGTATCGCCATGCATCAATTGTTGAACTGAACGATCCTTTTGAAGAAGATGCGTCTGAAAGAGAAGCAAAAGCCCATGATCTTAGTTATGTAAAGCTAGATGGCACAATTGGCTGCCTGGTAAATGGTGCAGGTCTTGCAATGGCCACCATGGATATTATTAAGCATTATGGCGGAGAACCAGCAAATTTTCTTGATGTCGGCGGTGGCGCAGACAAAGAACGCGTCAGTAAAGCCTTTCAAATTATTTTAAAAGACCAAGGCGTTAAAGCCATATTGGTAAATATTTTTGGCGGCATTATGCGCTGCGATATTATAGCCCAAGGCATTATTGCCGCCGCGTCTGAAATGAAATTAAACGTGCCGCTCATTGTGCGTTTACAAGGCACAAACAAAGACTTGGGCAAACAGCTGCTAAACGATTCAGGTTTAAATATAATTGCCGCTGATGGCTTAGACGAAGCTGCACAAAAAGCAGTTGCAGCTGTGAAAGGTTAAGCAATGGCTATTTTAGTTGATAAACACACAAAAGTTATCTGCCAGGGCTTTACTGGCCGTCAAGGAACGTTTCATAGCGAACAGGCAATTGCCTATGGCACACAGTTTGTAGGCGGAGTTACGCCCGGTAAAGGTGGCACTATTCACCTTGATAGACCTGTGTTTGACACAGTTGAACAGGCCGTTTCAAAAACTGGCGCAAACGCCACCATGATATATGTCCCTGCCCCATTTGCTGCCGATGCTATTTTAGAAGCAGCTGATGCCGGAATTGAAGTGATTGTTTGCATTACAGAAGGCATTCCTGTGCACGACATGGTACAAGTAAAACAAACATTAGCATCTAAAAAATGCCATTTAATTGGCCCAAACTGCCCTGGTATTATTACTCCTGATGCTTGCAAAATCGGTATTATGCCAGGATTCATTCATAAAAATGGAACAGTCGGTATTGTTTCAAGATCAGGCACATTAACTTATGAAGCAGTTTACCAGACCACACAAAACGGACTGGGACAAAGCACCTGCGTTGGTATTGGCGGAGACCCAGTAAAAGGTCTGAACTTTATTGACGTTTTAGAAATGTTTTATAAAGATGGCGCTACCCACGGAATTTTGCTGATTGGTGAAATTGGCGGGCAAGACGAACAAGCAGCTGCAGAATACGTAGCGTCTCAAGCTAAAAAAGGAATCAAAAAACCTGTCGCTGCATTTATTGCCGGGGTTACTGCACCTGTTGGTCGCCGTATGGGCCATGCTGGTGCAATTGCATCAGGTAAAAGTGACAGCGCTCAAGATAAAATTACTTTCCTGCAAGCCCATGGAATTGAAATAGCCCCTACCCCAGCTCACATGGGCGATGCAATGAAGAAAGTCATGGGAGTTGCCTAATGGAAGACCTGCTTCAAGGTGATAATGCTGCATATTTAAGCGAGCTCTACAAACAATACAGCAAAAATCCTGAAGCAATTGATGAAAAATGGCAGCGAGTTTTTCGTGATTTAGGCCCAATTTCGTCTACCTTCTCACCCGATGAACGCGCCATTATTGATTCTGTACGCGCCCTAATGCTTATTCGAACCTATCGTGTTCGTGGTCATTTAGCAGCAAAATTAGACCCGCTTGGTATTGAAAAACGTGGCTCTCACTGGGAACTTAATCCTGAAAGTTATGGATTTTCAGCCAGCGATTACGATCGACCGATTTACTTAGATAAAGTCCTAGGTTTGGAGCGCGCAACATTAAAAACCATTCTAGACAAACTCCATAAAACCTACTGCAGCACCATTGGTGTTGAATTTATGCACATTCAAGATCCTGTTCAAAAAAACTGGATTCAAGAACGCATTGAAAATTCGATCAAACCAAAAATTGACCCTAAAAAAATCCTAGCGCAATTAACCCAAGCGGAATTTTTTGAAAAATTTTTAAACGTAAAGTTTCCAGGCGCAAAACGCTTTGGACTAGAAGGCGGCGAAAGCCTTATACCCGGAATTGAGCAAGCATTAGAGATCTATCAGTTTTTTGGCGTTGAAGAAGTTTGCTTTGGCATGGCTCACCGTGGACGCATAAGTGTGCTTGCAAACATTATGCATCAACCGGTTCGCTATATTTTGGCACAGTTCCAAGGGCAAAGCTTAAACCCAGATAATTATAAAGGCTCTGGTGATGTTAAATACCACCTAGGCTATTCTTCTGACCGTACCATTTCTGGAAAACGTCTTCATTTATCATTAAGCGCAAATCCATCTCATCTTGAAGCTGTAAATCCAGTTGTGTTGGGTAAGGTGCGCTCAAAACAAGATCAAAAAATGACACCGAACGCAAAACAGTTGCTAGCATTTTATTGCATGGAGATGCCGCTTTTGCAGGACAAGGGTTAGTTGCAGAATCACTTGGTCTATGTGGTCTTGAAGGCTATGAAATAGGTGGCACACTTCATTTTATTATCAATAATCAAATCGGGTTTACAACCTCTCCGCCACATTCGCGCTCTAGCCCTTATTCATCTGATATTGCAAAAGCCATTCAAGCACCAATTTTTCATGTAAATGCAGATTCTCCTGAAGATGTCGTCTGGGTTAGCAGCTTAGCTGCAGAATTTGTGCGCACTTTTGGAGTAGATGCAGTAATTGATATGATTTGCTACCGACGTTACGGTCACAATGAAATGGATGAACCATCATTCACTCAGCCCATTATGTACAAAACAATTGCAGGGCATCCAACAACACGCGCTTTATACGCCAAACAATTGCTGGATCAAAATATTTTAAGCACTACCGAAGCCACAACCATTGAAAGCAAAGTTCAAAGCTTTTTAAATAGCGAATTTGAAGCGGCTTCTTGCATAGATCAAAACGATAAAAAGCTAGACTGGCTTGAGCGCGCTTGGAGCATTATTAAAGACAAACGTAAAAAAGCTGAAACTGGTGTTTCACTCAATCACCTTAAAAAATTGGGACTCGCTCTTTGTTCTGTTCCAGAAGGGTTTTCTATCCATCCAAAGCTCAAACGCCAATTAGATCAACGCGCTCAAGCATTTCAGAAGGATGGCCCACTAGATTGGGCTGCCGGTGAATCTTTAGCTTTTGCTAGTCTTTTGGTCGAAGGAAACCCTGTACGCCTTTCAGGGCAAGATTCTTGCCGTGGAACATTTTCTCACCGGCATGCAGTTATCTTTGATCAAGTTAATGAAAATCAACATATCCCCCTAAATAACTTAGGCGTTAAACAAGCAAATTTTGAAGTGCTTGATAGCCCCTTGGCAGAAGCATCAGTACTGGGGTTCGATTACGGATACAGCACCGCAAACCCAGAAGCACTGGTCGTATGGGAAGCCCAGTTTGGAGACTTCGCAAACGGTGCCCAAGTTATTATTGATCAGTTCATTAGTTCCGCTGAAAAAAAATGGCTACGCCTATCAGGCCTGGTCATGCTGCTTCCCCATGGGATGGAAGGTCAAGGTCCAGAACATTCCTCTGCAAGGCTTGAACGCTATTTACAACTATGCGCCGAAGATAATCTTCAAGTTGTGAACTGCACAACCCCTGCGAATTTTTTTCATTTAATACGTCGACAACTGCACAGTGATTGGCGAAAACCATTAATTATCATGACGCCAAAATCATTATTGCGCCATAAATTAGCTGTATCAGTTCTTAGCGATATGGGCGAAGGCACTTATTTCAAACGAGTCATTGCTGATGAAAGCGCAAAGAAACCAACACGCATCATTTTATGCAGTGGTAAAATTTACTACGATCTAGTTGAAGCACGCCAAGCAAAAAAAGCAAACGACATCGCCATTGTAAGGCTTGAACAGTTCTATCCATTCCCAGAATCTTCATTGATTGAAGAATTGCAAAAATATGGCAATGCACCACTTATCTGGTGCCAGGAAGAACCCCGTAACATGGGCGCATGGGGTTTCCTTGATCGCCGCCTAGAAGAAGTTTTGAAAAAAGCAAAAAACAAGCATAGCCGACCACATTACGTAGGGCGAAAAGAAGCAGCATCACCCGCTACAGGTATTGCTGGCATCCACGAAAAAGAGCAAGCTGCAGTTGTAGAAGCCGCACTATTTGGAACGTTACAGGAGTTATAAATCATGAACACTATCGACATTAAAGTTCCTGCGTTAGGCGAATCAGTGAATGAGGCAACTATAGGTAAATGGCTTGTAAAACCAGGAGAAAGCGTCGCTGCTGATACTGCTCTGGTAGAACTTGAAACTGACAAAGTAACACTAGAAGTGTACGCACCAGCTGATGGTAAGCTTGCTGAAGTGTTAGCAAAATTAGGAACTACAGTTAAAATTGGAGCCATTTTAGCGAAGTTCACCGCGGGTAAAATTGAAAAAATCACCCCAGTAGCACCAGCGCAAGAAAAAAAACCGACCACTACTGAAAAACCAGCGGCTAAACACGGCCAAAGCAATGTAGAAGACTTCATTAAGTCTGCTAAAAAAATAAAAACCACAGCTAGCAACACCCGTGAAGAACTCCGCGTGCCCATGAGCCGTTTGCGCCAACGCATTGCCGAACGCTTGAAAGACGCTCAAAACACCGCCGCCATGTTAACAACTTTCAATGAAGTTGACATGAGCGCGGTTATGCAATTGCGCGCCTTATACAAAGATAAATTCGAAAAATCCCACGGTGTAAAACTTGGATTTATGTCTTTTTTTGTCAAATCATGTGTGCAAGCGCTGAAAGAGCAACCCATTCTAAACAGCTGCATTGATGGCCAAGACATTATTACAAAAACCTATTTTGACATCGGCGTTGCCGTTTCCACCCCTAATGGATTAGTGGTGCCAATCATTCGCGATGCAGACCATTTAAGCCTTGCTGACATTGAAAAAACCATTGCAGACATGGGACAAAAAGCCCGCGATGGCAAACTAACTATTGAAGAAATGACCGGTGGAACTTTCACTATTACGAATGGTGGGGTCTTTGGTTCCTTATTAAGCACGCCTATTCTTAACCCACCCCAGTCTGCAATTTTAGGAATGCACAAAATTCAAGATCGCCCTGTAGTTGTAAACGGTCAAATTGTCATTCGCCCTATGATGTACTTAGCACTTTCTTACGACCACCGTTTGGTCGATGGTAAGGACGCGGTAACATTCCTAGTTACAATCAAAGAATGCCTGGAAAACCCAGGCAGGTTTTTATTGGATTTGTAATTAAAGAATCAAGCAACAAATTCTTTCTAAAAATGTGAGCGTTCTTTATAGATGCTTTTTAATCGCTCATCTGCTAATAGCTTGATAGTAGCATCTTTGTAGACTTTACTGCCAGTTGCAAGCACTGGGATTATTGCACTATATTCAAACAAAAGCTCAGCAAAACTGATTGTAAGTGAAGCATAATTGTACTTTAATCTATCAAATTCAGCCTTTAGGTACGTACTTTGTGCCCATTGCAAAAAGTTAACCAACCAAACTTCATCTCCTGTTTCGTCAAATTTACGCATGGTTAAATAGTCTTCCCAACACTGAAAAAGAACAATTGCTATATACTGTTCATCCAATATTGAATTCACAGTTTTCTTTGTTTTCAAATTTTTTGATGCTTTGAACAAATCAGAATTGTTGCGATACAAACTTGCTAAAAACTCTGGCCTTGCTTGTGTTTTTTCAGATATCAGCTGATTAGGAAAAAGCCATGATTTATCAATATTAAGTTTTGTAAATTGTGCTTTCGTAATATTTTTTTGTAGTTCCATGCTAAGGCTTGATATCAGAACGTTAAATCCTAAAATAACAACAGCAACGCTTGCCATTATTGACACAAAAACAAACACTCGTGATTTTTTAAACTCTTCGGGTTTAATTAAGGAAGTCGACACTATGCTAATGAGAAATATTGCCAAAATTAAAACAGGAAAATATTTAATGTAATCGAGATTTTGCATTGTTTTAAATACTTTTGAAAATTAGTCTATATAAAGGGTGCTTGATGGGGCACCTCCTTGTCAATATTCCGTAAACCCAACTTCTATTTTCAATAAAGATGTCACCATATCCTTTATCACAATCAAAGAATGCCTGAAAAACCCAAGTAGGTTCTTATTGGACTTATAGATTATTTTCTTGAAGTTTTTGCATTATATTAATGGTTACTCAGCATTGGTTTAATCTTGTCAATATTAAGATGGCAAAAGGTGTATTGCATTTTTTTGATTTCTTGCAGAGCTTCGCTAGCAGCAGTCTCATCATCAAATCCAGTTAGGTCTTCTAAAGATATTGTTTTTTTAATTCAGAAGTATAGCCTTCTGCAAGGTTTTGATGAATTTCCTTCGCTGTCTTTGGACCAGTTTTAAAATTTTCGCCGAATCCAATGTATCTTCTGAGACCATCTTCCCCAAAACCAATCATAAAAACATTTTCACCTTGATATGGTCCTGTACCTATCGTTGCGTATCTCTCATGACCTGGTAAGCACACGGAGTCACCAGTTTTAACGGAATCACCTGCCTTAAAAGTATGCTCTTCCTCACAAAAAAGGTAGTCTACTGTAAGTTTTACACGTGTGGTCTCTATATTTTTGCAAATGTCCTTTAGAGAATCTGTATAAAAACAGTCACTCAGTGAAATTTTAGCAATGATTAATGCCCCAAAACATTCTGTGTAAATTGTACCTGCAAGCGCTGTTTTAATGTCACTTAAGGCACAAAATGTTGAGTGATCTCTTTTTGGCAGAAGGATAGGAAAACCATTCAACATAAAAACTTCCCAATTCCCCCCCGGAATTGTCGGCGGTAAATAACCAAGTTTGCCTTCTATTCTAGGTTTATTACCTTCTTTTAGAAAATTTTCTGCTCTATTTAGGTGATGGTAAATTTCTAAAATCGTATTAGCTGCTCTTGCTCGTATAGCCTGTTCGTCTGCAGGTTGTGCTACTAAAGAAACTCGTAAACCCAAAGATTCAATGGTAGGCACTTCAGAAGGTGTTCCTGTTGCTGCCATCACTTTTATTAGGCATATAAATGTGATAACGGTAAGCTTGTTCATTAGGTACATTCTATAAAAAGATAATATTTTGAACCTACACATACGATGAATTTATTTCAACTACGATAGCTAAGTTTAAAAACTAAACTGGGTTTTATTGAGTTTTTGGACTTACAATCCATCCATTGCTTGCGGTTCTTTTTGAAGAAGAGTACATAATTTATTACGCACAAAGTAGCGAATTTCTTTTAAAACCGGAGCATTTAACAGTTTTCTTTCAAAGACAGTAAGGTGCTTTCTTAAATAGGCGGTAAGCGTTATCGATTTACGATCAACTTTTCTGTGGTGCCAATTCAGAAATTTTGCCATCTCAGCATGCTCTAAAACCTTAACGTTCTTGGGGTTATTATAGTATGTAATGTTGAGCAAAGCTAAATCATGCAAATGAGTACCCGGTCCATTATTTTCTCCGGTTAAAAACTCTTTATTTGCGCACAAATTAAACCATTTTTGAATAAATTCAACACCTGCCGAAGTATTTTTCACCACAATAAAGCCTGCAAAAAGCATTTTTAACTGTTTAGCTTTACTAATATCCATACCATTTTTTTCCAGTATTTGGGCTTTTGTGATGTTTCCGAAGGTAGAGTCATTAGGACCTGATTCCCCTATAACAACATCGTATCGCTTAGCCAATTCAAAAACATGATCCAGCTCTCCACAAAAACAGTATCCGGAATCAGCGTAGATGACTACCGCATTGGGTGGAGCATATTTTAAAGTATTTAAGATAATCCATGGTTTCCACAGCCAATAACCTCCACCAGGTTTTTCATTCATGATTGAGGCATGTTCTTCTAAAAAATCAGATTCAAGCATGTTCCTTCTATAATTTATAAAATGATCAATTCCCTTATTAATTGCAGAATGCACCAAGAAATTTTGGTTTTGATAATAAATCTCATCACCATCTGCGTACGACACCAGATAAACAGGCGCTTTGAATTGTTTGTTTTTTAGACTTGTGTAAGATTTAGCTAGAATAGGCTCAAGCGATATGTCTTGAAAAATAACAACAACAGTCATCATGTATAAAATGCCCATTGCACCAGCATATATAACTAGTTTTAAAAATTTTTTTAACATTGAACTAGCCACCATCCCCTTGCACTACCACTTCATCAGAATGAGCAAAATTCAACACTTGCCTGGCTTTTTCTTCCAATAAATCCAAATCCAAGCTGTCAGGTCGAAGCAGATAAGCTTCTCTTTCAAGATTTTCTTTTTCTTGAGTTAAGGAATTTAAAACCACCTCTTCTTCTTTAAGTTTTTTATCCAAGCGAATCCACGCAAGAACACCGCGCTGACCCTGAAAAATATGATACGTGAAGTATACCATCATGGCCACGATCACTACTGGAAACACAATATGCCGAAGTTTACCGCTCATTATTTAGCACCACTCATAATCAATTCGCTAAAATTACAAGAAAAACTGAGCTTTTGAACCCAATTCTTCTTCAATACGTAATAGTTGATTATATTTAGCCAATCGATCAGTTCTAGACAAGGATCCCGTTTTAATTTGTCCAGCATTCGTTGCAACTGCGATATCTGCAATTGTTGTATCATCTGTCTCACCAGAACGATGAGATAAAATGACTCCATAAGAGGATAATTGCGCCAATCCAATAGTGCCCAGGGTTTCAGTCAATGTTCCAACTTGATTCGGCTTAATCAAAATTGCGTTAGCAGCCCCCCTTTGAATGCCATCAGCTAAACGCATAACATTGGTTACAAACAAATCATCTCCAACTATTTGCGTGCCTGCCAGCTCAGCGGTGACCATTTCCCATGCTTCCCAATCATCTTCAGTAAATCCATCTTCAATAGAATAAATCGGATAATTTTCACATAAATTCTGGTAAAACTGCACAAGCTCAGCTGCTTTAAATCGTTTGCCTTCCCCTTTAAATACATATTCACCATTTTCATACAGCTCTGTTGCAGCTACGTCTAACGCAAGCATCACCTGTTCTCCAGGCTTATAACCAGCTGTTTCAATGGCTCTTATAATAAGGTCAAGCGCCTCTTTCGTATTTTTTAGATTAGGCGCAAAACCACCCTCATCACCCACGGCCGTGATATGGCCTTCTTTTTTCAAAATCGCCTTTAGGTGATGAAAAATCTCTGCGCCCATGCGTAAGCCTTCGCTAAAAGTTGGCGCACCATAAGGTACAATCATAAATTCTTGAATATCAAGTGGATTATCCGCATGAGCCCCACCATTAATAATATTCATTAAGGGCATAGGCATGCGAAATGCTTGTAATCCTCCAAGGTAGCGATATAAGGGTTGACCGTAATGATCAGCAGCAGCTTTTGCACAGGCTAAGCTAACTCCAAGAATAGCATTTGCTCCAAGCACACTTTTATTTTCTGTACCATCTAATCCCACTAATGTAGTGTCAACCAGTTCTTGTTCAGTTGCATCAAGGCCAACTACAGCGTCAGAAATAGTTGTATTTACCGTTTCAACTGCCCGTAATACTCCCTTACCTAGGTAACGTAATGGATCATTATCTCTAATTTCCACAGCTTCAAAGCTGCCAGTGGATGCACCACTTGGAACTGCAGCACGACCAAAGGCCCCGCTTTCCAAAATTACATCGACTTCAACTGTGGGGTTACCTCTAGAATCTAAGATTTCTCGCGCCTTAATATCAGCAATAAAAGTCATAAACTTCACTTTTTAAAAATTTTGTATAGTATGCCGGGTTTGAAAGGAGCAAACAATCATTGAAATTTTCTGGATTAATTTCCTCTAATAGGCTACTCAAAATACAATGTTAAAAAATAATTTTTATGTTCAGCTTTAGTGATCGTAGTCGATATTTAAGTATTGTAGGATGCCTTAGTTTTGCTTCTGGTTTGTGCTTTGTTCTATCTGGAAGCACACTAATTGTATTTCTAAACGACCAAAAACTTACTCTTGCTCATACAGGATTGTTTCTTATCGCCTTCCTACCTCATGTGTTTAAATGGGCCGCAGTTCCATTTATGGAAAAAATAAATCACCCTGATTACCGACGCAGATTATTACAAATAGGACTCATTTTAAAAAGCATAATCTTATTAGGATTTGCCTTTTCTCCAAAACTTCCTTGGGCCTGGTTTGGGTTGTTGTTAATCCTTCACCTTGTAAGTGCCGCCTATGAATGCATATTATATGTTTCACAGGTTGTCGGCCTTAATCGCAGTAATTGGGGCTTTGGAGAGGCCGCCGGTGTTACCGGCTACCGCTGTGGAATTTTAGCAGGTGGAGCTGGTGCATTATCGCTTTCGATGATTTGTTCATGGAAAGAAGTCTACCTTGTTTTTGCAATTGTCATGCTTATCCCTCTTATTCCGCTGTCCCTTACCAAAGTTGCATTTTCGCCAAAAGAACGTCCCCTTGTTCTAGGCTACACCCATTATTTAAAGCGTGCTTGGATCAGTTTAAAAGAGACTCAATCAATCTGGTGGCTTTGCGGCATGATGTTTTTCTATCGCGCCCAAGACGCAATTCAAGGTCAATATACCACCATCTACTTTCTTGATTTAGGGTACGATCGCGGATTAATCTCCTTTGCCTATAAAACGTTTGGCATGGGGATGGCTATCCTAGGTGGTTTTTTGGCAGCCCTAATGATTCGCCGCAAGGGACTTCATCTACCTTTGTGGATTGGTTTGGTCACTCATACACTATCAACAGTATTTTTAATAACTTTAGGAGCGTTTGAAACTTCTGCTGCTGGCCTGTACATCACTGCTATTTTTTATGAATTCACCAAAGGGTTATCTATAACTCCATTCCTTTCTTTACAAATAATGAGCTGCACTCAAAACTACACCATGATGCAACTTGCAGCACTGTCATCTATTGCAGTGTTGTCAACAATCCTGTTTGGCTCCTTCGGAGCGCAACTTATTGAACCATTAGGCTGGACAAATTTTTGGGTACTGACGATTTTAGCAAATACCCCAGCTTTGTTTTTTTTGACAAGAGGTCCAAAGCAATAAAAATACAACAGTTTGATCCTAACGTTATTTTTTAATAGTCGCTTAGAGCGTCTGCTCCATTTCCGCATCAACCATCATATCAATCAATTGATCGGCTGAGACTTCAGCTTTCCAGCCTAATTCTCGTTCTGCTTTTGATGCATCGCCAATAAGAAGATCAACCTCTGCTGGACGGTAGAATTTGGGGTTTATTTTTACAACAATTTTACTTGTAGCAGTATCAATCCCTCGTTCTTGGTCCTCTGAACCTTCCCAACGAATTATCATGCCAACTCGTGCAAAAGCTTTTTCAACCATGTAACGTACTGTGTAGGTTTTTCCTGTCGCAATTACGTATTCCTCAGGTGTTGATTGCTGTAGCATCAAATGCATAGCTTTAACATAGTCTCCGGAAAAGCCCCAGTCCCTTTTTGCATCAATATTTCCTAGTTCAACACATTCTTGAATGCCTTTTTTGATTTGAGCCACGGCCTTAGCAACTTTACGACTTACAAATTCTTCTCCACGGATTGGGGATTCGTGGTTAAATAAAATCCCGCAGCAAGCATACATATCATAAGACTCTCGATAAAGGACTGTCATCCAGTGCCCATATTGTTTAGCCGTAGCATATGGAGAGCGAGGATAAAACGGGGTTGTTTCACTTTGTGGTATTTCTTGGACTTTGCCGAATAGCTCTGAAGTGGATGCTTGATAAAAACGAATGGCCTTATTTTTTTGACGAATTGCTTCTAACAAATTGAGAGGCCCTTTTCCATCAACGTCTAAAGTACTGGTTTGTGTTGTAAATGATTCTTTCACAAACGACTGCGCTGCAAGGTTATACACTTCACACACATCAGGATGTTCCTGAAAAATGTTGAAGCAAGATGATGAATCAGAGACATCGCATGTTTTAAAAATAATGTTTGGATGATGTGAAATGCCCATTTTATCAAGGCGCCAAAAGTAACGTGACAAGTCCATTGATGTTCTTCTATAAGTACCAATGACTATATACCCCAAATTTAATAAATGCTGAGCCAAATAAGCACCATCCTGGCCAGCAATGCCGGTAATCATCGCTTTTTTGGGTGGTAAACTTATTGAAACTGGGATGCTTTCAACTAAAATTAACTTTTGAGCCGTATTAGTGCTAGCAACAACTGGAGGCATCTTGGTCTCATCATCGCTAGCATTGATTACAATAGAGAGATCAGCACCGATAATTGGCCAGATATTTATGCATGTAAAAATGAAAACACACATAAATTTTAAACATTGAAAATTTAACATTGTTGCTCTCCGTAATGCAAATATTCTTCAACTTCAGAAGTTACAGCGTATAAAATTTTAGTAAAAAGAAGAGTGAACCTGAATAAAACAGATAATTTTTTAAAATTCATGTTATCTACTTTTTGTTTTGTATAATTTTTATAGTGCAAAATTTATGCCAAATTGAATAAAAGTAATTAGCGCAATATCATACTAAAATTATATACTTTCCAAGTAACTTCATAAGATGAAATGCATGTTTTTCAACCACCTCAGTTAAGTGAAACTCCACGGGGCAAGCCACGTGGTTTTACAATAGACCTATAAATCTACCCATCTATTCTAATATCAGTTAGTGATCCAGTATAAAAAAATCCCCTTAACTTTATGCATGACTCAAAAGAGTCCCCAAATGCCTACGCAACTTCTGCTCTGCTCTGCACTAACTTCTATCAATAGGTTCATTTAATACCTCGATTATTATTTCTTCATTAATTGCTTTCAAAGGAGTATGCATTGTCGACCTTAATCGTAATAATTGGGGCTTTGAAGATGCCGCTGGAGTCACCAGTTATAGCTGTGGAATTTTAGCAGGAACTCCATTCCTTTCTTTACAAATAATGAGCTGCACTCAAAACTACACCATGATGCAACTTGCAGCACTGTCATTTATTGCAGTGCTGTCAACAATCCTGTTTGGCTCCTTCGGAGCGCAACTTATTGAACCATTAGGCTGGACAAATTTTTGGATGCTGACGATTTTAGGAAA
>CAITNM010000047.1 GCA_903893805.1 uncultured Alphaproteobacteria bacterium
ACAACACTGCCGGGGATAACCACCCAGGGGCTTAAAAATGCGACGATCAGTGCCAAGGGTACTATCAAAAATCCAACCCAGGGGATGGCCAATAGATTGGCAATTAATCCAGTCATTGATGCATAAGAAAACCAATACAAGCTCAATGGCATTAACCCGAACATACAAGCAAATTGCATCGATAGCATTTTACGAAAACCCGTTGTTTTTACCCGTTGATTAATCAGTATCAAAATGGCCACGGCAATAAATGAAAAATAAAATCCCAGCATGAAGACGGAGTGTGGTTCAATGACAAGCACCAGTAATAAGGCATAACGCCACGCTTGCCATATGCTTAAACGCTGATCACTGAAATTTTTCAGAAGCATCAAGCAACAGGTGATTAATGATCGCTGGGTAGGGACTGCAAATCCTGCAATCAGTGCATAAGCAATCGAGACCAGTATCGCGCCAATGCTGGCAATTTTAGGCGCCGGATACCTAAGACAAAGGCTGCCTAATCGTTTCCATAGTAATAAAATAAAGCCATAGCTTAGCCCGGCAATGAGGGCAATGTGTTCACCAGAAATATCAATTAAATGGGTGGTGCCTGTTCGACGAAAGAGATCCCATTGTGCTTTATCAATATGGGTGGTCAACCCTAAGGTTAGGGCTTCAAAAACGCCTAAAGTTTCCGTGTCTTTATCAAGTGTTTCAAGCGTATGCGCTAGGCGCTCGCGAAGGGTGATTAGAGGATATTGTCGTGATGGGATTGAAAGGCGTTTGAATGATCCGCGAGTGACATTGCCCACCCATTGAATATGGCGTGAGCTTAACCAGGCCACATAATCAAATCCACCGGGATTGGCTAAATTGACAGGCTTTTTTAATTTTGCTTTCAGTTGCCATTTTTGGCCTGCATGAATTTCTGGGCAATGATCATAGCAAGACAATATCATATTCACTTTAACTGTTTGGTTATCAAGACGTTCTGCTAAAAACTGAAATTGTGTTTTAGAGGGCGTTTTTGTTGGAATGGATATGACATCGCCTTGCAGGGCCGCCTGTTTAATGACATTCGTTGCAGGCATGCCTTTATCGGCAATGATCCATTGATGAAAAAATCCCCAAAATAGGGCGCTGAGAAACCAAATCAAGAGCCTAGGTTTGGGTCTGAAAAAAAGCATGAGACAAAGAAAATATAAAGGATAGGGACTTTTTAAATAAAAAAAGGCTATCCCTGCAAAAAAGCAAAGTATTTCCATAATGGCTTAGGTTGGACGAAGCGGGAGTAACTTTATATCAAATATCTAAGTATAGCTAAGGTATTTTTTATGTAAGGCGAGCACTTTGTCGCCCAGTGCTGATAGTGACCCTGTATTTTTTAAAACATCATCCGCTATTGCCAGATATTGTTGCGTACTGGGTTGGGCCGCTAGAATCGCCAGGGTGTCTTGCTTGGCACTATTATCACGTGCAGCGCAGCGCGCCATTTGTTGGGTTGGATGGGCTTCTATGAATAATACCCGATTGAGATAAGGATAATTGGCTCGGTTGGTCAAAAGGGGAATTTCAATGAGGCAATAAGGGGATCTAACCGTTTCAGTTTGACGTTTAATTTCATTTTTAATTAGGGGGTGTAATTGTTGCTCAAGCCAAAGGCGTTCAGTGGGATCTTTAAAAATAAGCTGGCGAAGTTTAGGGCGGTCTATATCGCCTGCTGGGGTTAAAATAGAGCGGCCAAAATGATGAACAATGTCTTGAAATGCGGGTTGTG